>JAPFCR010000044.1 GCA_026169375.1 Sporosarcina sp.
ATGTTGATCTCCGTTCCAGGCGCACGCTTTCCGTGGGGCGGGCGGCGAGCCTCCTCGGTCGCTTCGCTCCACTGCGGGGTCTCACCTGTCCCGCTAAACCCACAGGAGTCGGCGCCTTCCACTCCAATCAACGGATATCCTTTGCAATAAACACGAACATTCAATCACTCGTTAACATTAAAATTCGTCTTTATAACAAGAATAAGCAATTATGAAATTGATTAAGATATGATGGCTTTTTAAAAGATTATTTATAGTCGAAGTTAATCGCGTAAGGAATTCATTTGGATTAATCAATTAAGTTAATTTTAGTCAGAGTAAGCTGAATAGAGCTTGCCAAAATTCGACAGATTATTATATAATATGCGAGAATGTTCGTGAATTGGGTTGGCATACTAATGGGATGGCGAATTCACGTAGCAAAAACGAAATGAAATCTAGCACGTAATTAAATTTAAGAAAGGAGTTAGGTCGTTGAAGAATAGAATAAGTAATCCGTTAAATTTATTAGAATAGGTTAGTGAAGACTGGTGTCGTATATTTACCAACACCTTGATATCATACTATTCTAAAAATAACTTAAAGAAGGAATTTTTATATTAATCCATTAGCTTCTGGTGATAAAGTGCTGCGGGAAATATTTCTACTGATTTTTTTATAAGGGATCGTATCGGTCAACACGCAAGGTATCAAAGAATTTTAAAATTTAGCAAAGTAGAAAGATGTGCGAAATAAAGGGAAATATGTAATTTTTTGAAAATACTATTACTATAATTTAAATTTCATGATATGATACAGAATATTAATAGAATTTGCAGAAAGTCATTTCGACTTCTGAAAGAAAGGGTGTTAAAGTATGACAGGAAAAACTGCTACGGTTGGACAACCAAAGAAAGAGAATCCAAGGATTGAAGCATATAAAGATTTTTGGAAAAGGCTGATGAAAAACAAAGCATCTGTTGCTGGTGGTTTTCTGATTTTATTGTTTGTAATTACTTCATTAGTCATTACATTTTTCGGATCCTCTATTTTAACTTATGATCCTGTAAAAGTGGATGTCTTAAATAAGTTACAAGCACCATCGAAAGAGCATTGGTTTGGAACAGATAACTTCGGAAGAGATATTTTCACGAGAATTCTTTACGGGATGCCATTAACGTTAAAAGTAGGATTCTTCTCAGTTGCAATGGGTGGAATTGTCGGTGTCGTATTAGGTGTGATTTCGGGTTATTATGGCGGAATTGTTGATACTTTAATTATGAGAGTAATGGACGTTTTACTAGCTTTCCCTGGAATTTTATTAGCACTTGCGATTGTAAGTGTTTTAGGTGGAAGTTTAACAAACGTTATTATTGCAGTAAGTATTTTCTCAGTTCCCGCATTTGCAAGGATTGTAAGAGGTTCAACTTTATCAGTTAGAAAATTAGAATACATAGATGCAGTTAGGGCGTTAGGTGCTTCGAATTTCCGGATAATTTTCAAACATATTTTACCAAACGTTATGTCACCAATTATTGTACAAGTGACACTTCGTATCGCGACAGCAATTTTAACAGCAAGTGGTCTTTCGTTCTTAGGATTAGGTGCACAACCACCTGAGCCAGAGTGGGGCGCAATGTTAAACGATGGACGTACTTATATGAAGAGTGCGCCACATATTATTTTATTCCCAGGAATTATGATTGTGATCGTCGTGCTTGCATTTAATATCTTCGGAGATGGATTACGAGACGCACTCGATCCAAAAATGAGAAATTGAGGGGGAGTATGAATGGGTAAATATATCGTAAGAAGATTATTACAAACTATTCCAGTGTTAATTGGAGTTTCAATTTTAGTATTCTCGCTCATGCATTTAATTCCCGGAGATGCCGCGCAAATTATGGCGGGAGAGGGAGCTTCAGAAGCGACAGTTGAGCAATTACGAGAAAAACTAGGCTTAAACGAACCAAAACCAGTTCAATATTATAACTATATGACTGGAGTCGTTCAAGGTGATTTAGGAAATTCAATTCGAAGTGGACGCCCAGTAATGGATGAGATTAAAGGTCGGTTTTGGGTCACCGCTGAATTAGCCATTTACGCTACTATATTGGCAGTTTTTGTAGGTTTAATCGCCGGAATTGTTTCGGCAGTACGTCATTCAAGTTGGGCAGACGTTTCAATTATGATTGTTGCATTATTTGGACTTTCAATGCCGAACTTCTGGTTAGGTTTAGTCCTTATTCAATGGTTTGCAATTGGTGCAGACTGGTTACCAGAATTTTTGAAAATGAGACCTTCTGGATGGGGCGACAGTTGGCGTCAACTTTTGTTACCAGTTATTACGTTAGGAACGAGTGGTGCTGCAATTATTGCTAGAATGACGAGAGCTTCGATGTTAGAAATCATAGGACAAGATTATATTCGTACCGCTCGTGCAAAAGGTTTAAGTGAGCGAATTGTCATCTACCGTCACGCACTCAAAAACGCATTAATTCCAGTTATTACAGTTGTTGGACTTGAGTTTGGTGCATTTTTAGGTGGCGCGGTTATTACAGAAACAATTTTTGCGATTAACGGAATGGGACGTTTAACAATTGACGCAATTCGTGAGCGTGATTTCCCAATCGTACAAGGAACGATCTTAATTATTTCCTTAGTATTCGTACTCGTAAACTTATTAGTTGATATTTCTTATCGTATGTTAAATAAACGAATCGACTTGAATTAATATTTTGTTCAGAATTTTTTCATTCGCGTTATGATTACGTGAATCTTTGTTAAGAAAAGAGGGATTGCAAATGGAAACTGATGTATTAAGAGTTCAAAATCTCCAAACTTCTTTCTATACAGATGAAGGTGAGGTAAAAGCTGTTGATGGCGTGAGCTTCAATTTACCTAAAGGAAAGACTTTAGGGATTGTAGGAGAGTCTGGTTCTGGAAAAAGTATTACAGCACTTTCTATCCTCCAATTACTCGCATCAAACGGTGGAATTAAAGGTGGAGAAATTGTATTTAAGGGTGATAACCTAGTCAATTATACAGAAGAGCAAATGCGCGCAATTCGTGGAAATGCGATCTCAATGATTTTCCAAGAGCCTATGACGTCGTTAAATCCGGTATTTACAGTAGGTCAACAAATTAGTGAATCGCTCATTAAACACCAAAAACTATCAAAGAAAAAAGCAATGGAACGTTCCGTTGACTTATTAAAATTAGTAGGAATTCCATCTCCTGAAGCACGTGTGAAAAACTATCCATATGAATTGTCAGGTGGAATGAGACAACGTGTGATGATCGCGATGGCTTTATCATGTGATCCTGAGATGTTAATTGCTGATGAGCCAACGACCGCACTTGACGTAACGATTCAAGCGCAAATTTTAGATTTAATAAAAGAATTACAACATCGTTTAGGGATGTCAGTTATGTTTATTACACATGACCTTGGTGTTGTTGCAGAGACTTGTGATTATGTTGCGGTGATGTATGCTGGACAAGTTGTAGAATACGCGGATGTTTATACATTATTTGCAAATCCTAAACATCCTTATACGATCGGTTTGTTAAATTCGTTGCCACGTCATGATGTGGACCAAGATAAACTTGAACCGATTCGCGGAAATGTCCCGAGTATTCGTGACATGCCGCAAGGATGTAGATTTGCACCGAGATGTCCTGCGGCGACAGACTTATGTCGCTCAAAATTACCAGCGCTAGAACCAAGTGGAAATGGCAATGACGTACGTTGCTGGATTTATACAGAAGAGTGGGACGGAGAAGCGGAGGTTGAAGTTTATGGCAAAACAAGAATTGCTCAAAGTTGATGGGCTTAAACAACATTTCCCGATTAAAGGTGGACTCCTTGGGCGAACTGTAAACCATGTGAAAGCTGTAGACGGCATTAGCTTTGAAGTTTATGAAGGTGAAACAGTGAGTATCGTAGGAGAGTCTGGTTGTGGAAAGTCAACAACAGGTCGTGCAATCCTTCGTTTAGAAGATCCAACAGAGGGAACTGTCCACTTTGAAGGGGAAGACATTACGACATTATCGAGTAAAGAGATGAGAAGCAGACGAAAAGATTTACAAATTATCTTCCAAGACCCGTATGCTTCCATTAACCCGAGACAAACTGTGTCTGACATATTAACAGAAGCGATGGACATCCAAAATTCTGTTCCTAGAAATAAAAGAAGAGCACGTGTTTTAGAGTTATTACAAATTGTTGGATTGAACGAACAACAAGCGGATCGTTATCCACATGAGTTCTCTGGTGGGCAACGTCAGAGAATCGGGATTGCGCGTGCACTTGCGGTTGATCCGAAGTTAATCATTTGTGACGAGGCAGTATCTGCGCTAGACGTTTCGATTCAAGCACAAGTGTTAAACTTATTAGAAGAATTACAAGAAGACTTTAACTTAACATATTTGTTTATTTCACATGACTTAGGCGTTGTACGACATATTTCTGATCGTGTGATTGTGATGTATTTAGGGAAGATTGTCGAAATTGGTGAACGAAATGAAATATTCGATAGCCCAAAACATCCTTATACACAAGCCTTATTATCGGCAATTCCTGTACCGGATCCAACATATGAAAAGCAACATATTTCGCTAAAAGGGGACGTGCCATCACCAATCGATCCACCTACTGGCTGTCGATTCCATACACGTTGCCCATTTGCGCAAGATAAGTGTAAGGAAGTAGAACCAGAATTAAAATCGTATGAAATGATGGAAGAATCACATCAAGCGGCTTGTCACTTTGTAAAAGAAATTACAGAAGGCGAATTGAAGCCAAGAGATTTTTCAGAAAAACCAATTATCGTATAAAAATAAAAAGCAGAAATGTTGTTCGTATGAAAACAACATTTCTGCTTTTTTTATTTTGCTTTATAACCAAGCGTGTTAATTGGGTCTTTCGGTGAGGAGTAGGGTGGAGAGTAACTTAGTTCAAGCGCAGCTAAATCATCTACCGTTAAATTACCCATCATTGCAGTGACGATGACATCCATTCTTTTATCGACACCTTGATCGCCAACTGCTTGAGCGCCGAAAATTTGTCTTGTTTCAGGATGATAATGAACGCGTAATGCGATCGTGCCGTGATCAGGATAATAACCAGCGTTCGTTGTCCCTTCATGGATGACTGTAGTATAGTCTAATCCCTCATCACGAAGTTGTTGTTCCGACATTCCAGTCATGCCAGCTGTTAATGAAAAAAGTTTCGTAATGGTCGTTCCTAAAAAAGGATTGATTTTAACAGGTTGATCGGCAAGATGCTGAGAGATAATGAAAGCTTGGCGATGCGCATGCCATGCAAGTTGCACTCTCTTTGGTTTCCCTGTTACCCAGTCTTTACATTCCGCAATGTCTCCAAGTGCATAAATATCGGGATCATCGGTTTGCATAAATTCATTCACAACAACGCCATTTGTTTCGCCAATTGTTAAGTTGGCTTTTTCTAAAAGTGCAGTATTTGGAATGGTACCGATGCTTGCCGCAATAAAATCAACTTCAATGACATCGCCATTGTCCATCGTAATTGTATTGCCATCGATTTTTTCGATTTCAGTATTCAAATGAAATTGAACATCATTCTTTTTCATTTCATCGAATAAAACAGTAGTCACTTCTTCATCCATGGCGCTCATCACACGTTCACCTCGAAGAATCATTGAGGTGTCAATCCCGCGTTCAATGAAGCTCTCCGCTAATTCAATCCCAATAAATCCACTCCCTATAATTGCACAGGATTGTGGTTTTTCTTGGTCAAGATAATGGATAATATTCTCCATATCATCAAAGTGTTTTAATGTGAGGAAAGGAATTGAGTCCATGCCATCATAGTTAGGAAGACGTGAACGTCCACCTGTGGATAGGATAAGTTTATCGTATTGTTCTGTAAATTGTTCGCCTGTCTCAAGGTTTTCTATATGAATCGTTTTTTCTTTTCTTTGAATGGAAGTGACTTTATGGCGTGTTAGTGTTCGGATATCTCTTGAACTGCTAAAACGTTCAGGACTAGGTCCGCTAATTTTGTTTGCTTCCTCAATGACTCCGCCAATGACAAAAGGCATCCCACAAGTACCGTACCCAATTCGATTTTCCATGCCAATCATTGTGATGGTTGCGTCAGGAACCGCGCGTCTTATTTGAGATGCTACAGTTGCGCCACCAGCAATTGCGCCTACTACGACTACTTTCATAATCTCCCGCCTCTCTATAATAAATGATTCATACAAAGTTTTATTTGCTTACTATTCATTCTATCAGTAGATAGGAAGGAATTGTCTGAAAATGCTCTTAATCTTCTACGAATAGTTCTTATTCAGGAAGTTTATTTAAAAAGTAGACTGAAAATGTACCAGGACCTACATGCGCTCCGACGACAGAACCAATCATTTGCACATCGACACTTTTAGGATTGAAACGTTCCTTTACAGCTTTTTTAAATTCAAGTGCAATGGCTTCATCATCTGAATGATTGATGCCGATATGTTGTTCAGCTAAATGGGCACCGCGCTCTTCCATTAAATCTAACATTCTTTTCATCACTCTTTTACGCCCGCGATGCTTTTCAATCGGAATCAGTTTCCCTTCTTCTACATGTAAAAGAGGTTTAATATTTAACAGGCCACCAATGAAAGCACCCGCTCTTGAAACACGTCCACCGCGTGCTAAATAATCTAAATCTTCTACGGTGAAAAGATGTTCCATATGTGCTGCGGTAAAGCGAACGTTTTCTTCTAGTGTTAACAGGTCATCTCCTGCATCACGTGAACGAATCGCTTCCTTCACAACGAGACCATATCCAAGTGAAGCGCATTTCGAATCCACAATGACTAAGTTAAGATCAGGGTATTCTTCTTTCACTTGGTCGCGAAGCATGACAGCTGTATTGTACGTCCCAGATAACTCGGATGAGAAAGCGATGTAAATGCCTTCTTCTCCTGTTTTAGCAAGTTCAGTCCATTGTTCGATTAAAAAATCAGGAGAAGCTTGAGAGGTTTTCGGTTGGTTTCCTGCTCGAATGGCATCATACACGTCTAACGCTGTAATATCGATTAAATCTTTATATTCTTCCTCATCTAGTAAAACATGCAAAGGAATTAAATCCACTTGATGTTCATCTAAAAATGATTTAGGTAAATCACATGCACTATCGGCGAATATTCTCATATTTTATCCCACCTTCTATACAAATTGGAACGAGTCTATTTATTTTAATTGTAATCGTTTGTTTAATACATCGGCAATGCCATCTTCATTATTAGAGAAAGTTGTGACGTCATCAGCAATTTTTTGTAGTTCATCGATGCCATTAGACATAGCAATGCCAACTCCTGCGTAATCGATCATTTCTAAATCATTATGTTCATCCCCAAAAGCGATAATACGATCTTTTGGAATGTCGAACCATTTAGAAACATGCGCAAGACCCGCAGCTTTGCTTAACCCGCTGCGGAAAACTTCAATCACATGTCCCCAAGGCGAATGCCAGATGCGGTTACCAACGACTTCAGCATGCACTTGTTTCAAATGTGATTGGATTGTCGCTACATTTGATTCATCGGCTTGAATGAGTAAAGATGTTGGATCGTCTTTTAAGTATTGTTGAATTTCACCTGTCGTGACATTCGGTTTCCCCATTTTAAAATTATCAAGCACGATTTCATCATGATAATGAATGTAAACATCATCCCTCACTTCGGCAACGAGATTATTCCAAGGGAAATCTTGCATCGATTCAATTACTTCTTTCACAACAGATAAAGAAAGTGGCTCATGAATCGGTTGCCAATTGTGTTCGAGTGGGTGATGAACGAAAGCACCGTTGAAGTTTACAACGGGTGTCGTTAGACCAAGCTGTTTATAGTAAAGTTCGGTAGCGCGATAAGGTCTACCTGTCGCAAGCATGACAATATGACCTTGCGCTTTCGCTTTTTGAATGGAAAGCGCCGTTTTTTCAGTAATTATTTTATCATCGGTTAATAAAGTACCGTCTAAATCAAGTGCTATTATATGTGGTTTCAATATATGCCCTCCTCATACTCCTAAGTTTACCGATAAAAGACCTAGCAAGTCAAAGATGAGAACTATGTATATTTTATAAGAAATGTTTAGCGTAAGTCGAAATTGGGAAAAACACTAAGAATGTTATTTTATATGTGAAAAGGAAGCACAAACTATATAAAAGGAGTATTTAATCACTTTAAATACGATACTATGAACTTGACTCAGTCATGAATGTTGACTTTTTGTTTTTTTACAAAAACTTTGATAAGCTTACAAAAAAGAGAGAAGGTTGTGTCTACGTGATTATTAAAGAAGAGACTTGGAAAGAAATACCATTTTTACATATTGTAGAAACTGCATATGAAACGGAAGAAGTTCCAGTTGTTGTTTTCTTACATGGTTTTACAAGTGCGAAAGAACATAACTTACATTACGCATACAATTTAGCGACGAAAGGAATTCGTGTTTTGCTACCAGATGCGCATTTACACGGCGTACGATCAGAAAACTTAGATGCAGTCGAACTCGCACTTCGCTTTTGGGAAATCGTGATGACGAATATTGAAGAACTTAATGTATTATATGAAGAGTTGAAAGAGCGAAAATTAATGACGACTCAAAAAATAGGTGTTGCAGGAACTTCAATGGGCGGAATTACAACACTTGGGTCAATGAAGATTTATGATTGGATTGATGCGGCTTCAGTTATGATGGGTGCCCCAGGATTTGTAGAACTTGCGACGGCACAAATTTCTGAATTCGAGCAACCTGGATTTGAACTTCCGATTACAACTGAAGAAAAAGATCAATTATTAGAAAATCTATCTTTATTCGACTTAACAAAATATCCGGAAGCTTTACAAGAGCGACCTGTTTACTTTTGGCACGGGAAAAATGATCCAGTCGTGCCATATCAACCGACTTATGAGTTTTATAAACGTGTGAAAGAACAATATCAAGATCAAGACAAGTTTATTTTCAGAACAGATGAAAATGCGGCCCATTCGGTTACACGCAGTGGAATGTTAGAAGCTGTCCAGTGGCTTGCAACTCATTTGAATGAATGAAGAAATATTGCTATGATAAGAAGTAAGAATGAACGAAAGGAAGATGACAATGAGCCAAGAAATGAAAGATAGTATGATGGGTGCAATTGAAAATGTAATTGACCCGGAGTTAGGAATAGATATCGTAAACTTAGGTTTAATTTATGACGTAGAGCTAGATGACGCAGGGAAAGCTGTAGTTACGATGACATTGACTTCAATGGGGTGTCCAATGGGACCTCAAATTGTCGGCAATATCGAACAGGAATTAAAAGAACTTCCTGAAGTGAAAGATGTAGAAGTAAATGTTATTTGGAACCCACCGTGGTCAAAAGATATGATGTCACGTTACGCAAAAATGGCGCTAGGTGTAAGATAAGACAATAAAAAGAAAGGACTCTTAAAGTATATTACTTTTGGAGTCCTTTCTTTTTATGAACAGATTAATGATCTGCAACTTCTTCGTTTGGAATTGCTTCACCTAAAAGAATAATGAGTACTGCAGCTACTAGAGAAACACCTACGCCTGCTTGTAAGTTAAATGGAATGTTAGCGATTGAACCTACAACATAGTTCAGTAATGCGACTAACATGAAAGACCAAAGGAATGCCATTATGAATCTCATCGAATCTCACCTCTATGTAAATAACTTTTTCTACTCCAATTGTATCACAGCATGTACAATTCTGAAACATTTAATCGCATATAAAAAAATGGTCTGTATGAAATTATGTAGCGGAGTTGTAAAACCATCTGAAATCTTTTATAATTAACACCAGGTACTAATAATAGATGATAAAGAACGGAGGAAATTGAATGAGCGCTGGGCTACTAGGTGTGGGGAAATTTGTACCGTCATATATAATGACGAACGAAGAATTAGAAAATAGAATGGATACTTCTGATGAGTGGATTCGCACGATGACGGGGATTGAAGAAAGGCGTATTGCGGATGATGATACTAATACTTCGCATATGGCTTATTACGCTGCTCAAAATGCAATTGAAGACGCGGGAATTACAGCAGAGGATATCGATTTAATCCTTGTAGCGACTGTTACACCGGATCGACCATTTCCAGCTGTCTCCACAATGATTCAACATAAATTAGGCGCTAAAAATGCTGCGGCGATGGATATTTCAGCAGCGTGTTCCGGATTTATGTATGGCATTATTACTGCACAACAGTTTATTGAAACAAATGCGTATGAACATATACTCGTTGTAGGTGTTGAAAAACTTTCTAAAATTACAGACTGGGACGATCGTAATACAGCTGTTTTATTTGGCGATGGTGCGGGTGCAGCTGTCGTTGGAAAAGTAAGTGAAGGACGTGGAATTTTATCTTTTGAACTTGGTGCAGATGGTTCAGGTGGAAAATATTTATACCAAGATGATTATCTTCATATGAATGGCCGAGAAGTTTTTAAGTTTGCGGTCCGTCAAATGGGTCTTTCAGCAGAAAATGTGATTGAAAAAGCTGGACTGACGAAAGATGAAGTCGATTATTTAATTCCACACCAAGCAAATATCCGTATTATGGAATCTTCGCGAGAAAAGCTTGAATTACCAATTGAGAAAATGTCAAAAACGATTCATAAGTACGGGAATACATCAGCAGCATCGATTCCAATATCACTCGTAGATGATTTAATAGATGGTAAAATTAAAGATGATGACGTAGTTGTATTTGTAGGATTTGGTGGCGGCTTAACATGGGGTGCCATTTGTCTTCGTTGGGGACGATAAAAAATCGTATAAAAATATTGCTTAATTGAATGAAAGGAAGTATAAACATGAGTACAAGACGTGTAGTTGTAACTGGCGTTGGTGCAGTTTCACCAGTAGGGAATAGTGCAGAGGCATCTTGGGAAGCTGTCATTAACGGTGAGTCAGGCATCGGTTTATTAACGAGATTAGATGCTGAACAATTCCCGGTAAAAGTAGCAGCTGAAGTAACAGATTTTGATATTGAACAATATATTGAACGTAAAGAAGCACGAAAAATGGACCGTTTTACGCAGTACGCCTTGGCCGCTTCGATTATGGCAATGAAAGATGCAGATTTAGAAGAATTAGATGAAGAATTAGCACTTAAAACAGGTGTCTGGATTGGTTCAGGAATTGGTGGCATGGAAACGCATGAACAGCAATTTGAAACGTTCCAAAAAAGAGGCTACCGTCGTGTAAGCCCATTTTTCGTACCAATGATGATTCCAGATATGGCATCTGGTCAAGTTTCGATTCACTTTGGTGCAAAAGGAATTAACTCTTGTTCGGTCACGGCATGTGCATCGGGGACAAACTCTATTGGGGATGCTTTTGAAGTGATTCGTCGCGGAGATGCAGATGTCATGATTACAGGCGGAGCAGAAGCGCCAATTACAACAATGGCTGTTGCAGGATTTTGTGCAAACAAAGCACTTTCAATGAATCCAGATCCAAAAGCAGCATCACGTCCATTTGATGCAAATCGGGATGGATTTATTATTGGTGAAGGTGCTGGGATTGTCATTCTTGAGGAGTATGAACATGCAGTAAAACGTGGCGCGAAAATTTATGCGGAAGTTGTTGGATACGGTTCAACAGGGGATGCACACCATATTACAGCACCAGCTCCAGAAGGGGAAGGTGCAGCAAGAGCAATGCAACAAGCACTTGACCAAAGCGGTGCTGATCCGAAACAAGTAGGTTATATTAACGCTCACGGTACGAGTACGCCGTATAATGACGAGTTTGAAACAATGGCTGCTAAAACGGTTTTTGGTGAACACGCTAAAAACTTAGCCATAAGCTCGACAAAGTCAATGACAGGTCACTTATTAGGGGCAGCAGGCGGATTAGAAGCGATCTTTACAGTAAAAGCACTGAAAGAAGGAATCGTTCCACCAACAATCAATTATAAAGAAGCAGATCCGAAATGCGATCTGGACTATGTGCCAAATGAAGCGCGTAAAATGGACGTTGAATACGCGATGAGTAACTCATTAGGTTTTGGCGGACATAATGCTTCGCTCATGTTTAAGAAAATATAATTAATACCATATAAAAAGAGACGAAAGTAAAGATGATATTTTACTTTTCGTCTCTTTTTGTTTTTTTAGAATCACTTTACGTCTAAATGGATTAGACAAACTCATATAATGATTTAAAAGTGAAAGGACTCAACGATATGACGCGTTTCTTTTTATTTTTAATTAGTTATGGACTACTTGTCATGAGTATATCTCAAATGATCATTTATTTAAATTACCGAACAATTGGTTACGACTGGTATGCCGTTTTTTATTATATCGTTCGAACGCCAGATTTTATGATTCTCGTTATATCTGCTGTGACAATGGTGATTATTGTTTTCTTCCGAGGCCCATTCGGTTCTCCATTCTCTTCAGAGTAGCAGAAGCAACTTCATTTGCCTTTTCAGCACCTCTATCTAAAATAGCGTCTAATTCAGGCGAATCGATTAATTCGTAATACCTTTCTTGAATCGGTGTTAAGTGATTAATGACTGCTTCTGCGACACCTGCTTTGAAATCGCCGTAACGTAAGCCGTCATATTTAGCGACGACTTCATCAATCGTTTTATCACTCATGGCCGCTTCAATTGCGAGTAAGTTTGAAACACCTGGTTTGTTTTCTTCATCGAATTTTACAATGCCTTCTGAATCTGTCACTGCACTTTTAATCTTTTTCTCGATTTGTTTAGGCGTATCAAGTAAAGAGATTGTAGCTCTTTGGTTTGAATCCGATTTACTCATTTTCTTCGTAGGTTCTTGTAAAGATTTAATACGTGCACCTGTTTCTGGAATACGAATTTCAGGAATTGTAAATGTTTTTCCGTAGCGGCTATTAAAACGTTCGGCTAAATTTCGTGTCAGTTCTAAATGTTGTGTTTGGTCATCACCGACTGGGACAAGATTCGTATTGTATAAAAGAATATCAGCAGCCATTAAAGGCGGGTACGTGAGGAGCGCAGCGGATACGCCTTCTTGTCCTTCAGATTTATCTTTAAACTGTGTCATTCTTTCAAGTTCGCCGATATATGAAATACATTGCATCATCCAAGCGGCTTGTGCATGTGCAGGCACTTCCGATTGGATGAATAAAGTTGCCTTTTCTGGATCAATCCCACTTGCGATATAAAGTGCTGCAAGAGAGCGGATTGTCTCTTGTAATTCTTTTGGATCTTGTTGAACTGTAATTGCATGTTGGTCAACGATACAAAAATGACAATGATATTCATGTTGTAATTCTACAAATTGGCGAAATGCACCAATATAATTTCCGATTGTAACTGTTCCTGTAGGTTGAACACCCGAAAAAATTTTTTTCAATTTATTTTCCTCCTTCAAAATTTCCTTACATTAAATAGAGGGATTTTGGCAATAAAAAAACAGCCATCCCTAAAAAAAGGGACGACTGATCAGATTCAACCGTGATACCACCCGAATTGCCACAAGGCCACTCAAATTCCGTAACGTGGAAAGACGAAATAAACTACTGTTACGTTTTTCATTGTCGAAATAAGTAAGTTCGTTTATTCAGCTCAGGAATCCACTTCACTTTATAAGGCTATCTGTTTTCACCAACCACAGACTCTCTAAAAATCCATTATAAAGCTACTTTTTCCGTCAAAGCTTTTTATTAAGGAAATTTTGCATTTGATTTATTAGTTTATATTATAGTTTTAAATGCCTTAAGATGCAAGTGTGAATATTTCGTAAAGCGCTTTAAATCGTAAGAGCTACCTGTTAAAATGATGAAAAAGAAAGGATGTTGTCGAAATGAGAAGAAATTGGATAATTGGACTAGCACTTTTCATGGTTATGGCAATCCCGTCGATTGGATTTGCTGCAGAAGATGAAGAGGGAACAAATTTTACTGAACGTACATATGGTTTTCAAGAAATCGATAAACGAATTATCGCAACATCGACATTATTCCGGTACGATTCGGGATTAACGTTTGAATATCCTGATGCAGTACGTGGTGTATATGTAACAGGTCATTCAGCAGGAGGCGCACGTTTTAATGATTTAGTAGATTTAATGGATTCTACAGATTTAAACGCAATGGTTATCGACATTAAAGATGACTTTGGTAATTTAACATATATTCCAGAAGATGATTCTTCTTTAGCGGAAATGGATATCGGCCAACCGTATATTAAAGATCCACAAGCAATGCTCAAGGGATTAGAAGAAAAACAAATTTATCCAATTGGCCGAATTGTCGTCTTTAAAGATACGGTTCTAGCAGAAAAGCGTCCTGAATTATCCTTTTTAGAAGGAAGTGCTGTTTGGAAAAATGGACGTAAAGAAGCATTCGTTAACCCGTTTTTAAAAGAAGTGTGGGATCATAATATTGATATTGCAATTGAAGCTGCAAAAATGGGCTTTCAAGAAATTCAATTTGACTATGTGCGATTCCCAGAAGGCTTTGAAAATCGGGATGAAACATTAAAGTATGCGTTAGGAGACTATGAAGAATCTGAGCTAGATCCAGTTCAAAGACGAGTAGAGGCTGTTACAGACTTCGTAGCTTATGCACGTGAACAATTAAGTCCATATGGTGTAGAAGTATCGGTCGATATTTTTGGTTATGCGGCAACTTTAGATGAAGCGCCAGGAATCGGACAAAACTTCTCGAAAATCTCTGAGAATGTAGATGTCATTTCTTCGATGATTTATCCAAGTCACTGGACATCGTACTTCGGAATTCCTAAACCAGATTTAGAACCATATCGTTTAGTCGATGAATATGCAAAAGTTGAAAATGAAGTGCTCGGCAAATTAGAAAAACGTCCTGTTTCTAGGCCGTGGTTACAAGACTTTACGGCATCGTATCTCGGTGCTGGGAATTATTTGAAGTATGGTAAAGCGGAAGTTGAAGCACAAATTAAAGCGCTACGTGAGAATGATATTGATGAGTTTTTATTATGGAATGCAGGCAACCGTTACACTTCAGGTGTCAATTACAAACCTTAATATGTAAAAAAGTCGGAAGCATATACATGTTTCCGGCTTTTTAGTTTGTGAAATTTAGAAGAAATTGAAGGTGAAAGGGTTTTAATTCATCATTATAGGGAAGGTTTAGAAATAGCAACATGAATTACCTGATTTGTATGAAGATGAAACCTTTTTAATTTTCATACGTACTATATAGTGAAGGTAAATCCATTTTCAATAGAAAGATTCTAAATGAGAATAAAACTACTTTTATAAACTGATGTTTAATTTCGTCATGCTCAGGGTATAACAGTTAAGAGCAGAAAAAATAATAGGAAAAACATAAGAAAATCAATTATATTGCTAAAATGTGTCATGAATAAAATAATTTCACACTAATTTAAAAAAGCTGTTTTAATCATTGAGGAAATTGTGTATAATAGTAGTAAGGAGTTCTAGTTTACAATCATTCTAATTTAACGATAAATAAAACGAAATAATTTGAAAGGAAGTGCTACGTGTATGATGGTCACATTATTCACATCACCGAGCTGTACGTCATGTAGGAAAGCAAAAGCATGGCTGGAGGAACATGATATTTCGTATAAAGAGAGAAACATTTTTTCAGAACCGTTGAATATTGATGAAATAAAAGAAATATTACGTATGACTGAAGATGGAACAGATGAGATTATTTCAACTCGTTCTAAAATTTACCAAAAATTAAATGTAGATGTTGAGAGTTTACCACTTCAACGTTTATACGAACTCATTCAAGAGCATCCGGGTCTATTAAGAAGACCAATCATTCTAGATGAAAAAAGGCTTCAAGTAGGATACAATGAAGATGAGATTCGTCGTTTCCTTCCACGAAAAGTAAGGGCTTATCAATTGCTTGAAGCAAGGCGTATGGTTAATTAAGTAAATGAATTTAAAAGCTGATAGGGGGGAGATGTTACATTCCAATTGCCTATCGGCTTTTCTCTTTCCTTGCTTTATTGTTGAATATTCTCTACAATAGCTTAAAACTATTTAACTTAATTCAGTCAGAGAAGTGCTGATTTCAATTAAGATTTCGGTGAATGTCTGGAAGGATTGCAAAGCATTATAGAAAATAAGTACAGTATACCATCTCCATCATCACACCACAAATCGGCACTAAGCCCACTTTAACAGAATTTCAATATTCGAATGAATCTTATTCAAATGAAAAACATAATGAATATATTAAAAGAAGTTGGGCGAACCCTTACAAAAGTTGATGAATAATCATATAGTAAGTATAAGGCGTTGTAGAATAATCATATTCACATATATTTGAAACTACAACAAAGAACAGGGAGGGAGAGATTGGAATGGAAATAGAACGTATTAATGATCATACAGTAAAATTTTATTTATCTTATGTTGATATAGAAGAGCGTGGATTTACACGTGAAGAAGTGTGGAATAACCGCGAGAGAAGTGAAGAATTGTTCTGGGATATGATGGACGAAATTAATGAGCAAGCTGAATTTGCTGTAGAAGGTCCATTGTGGATTCAAGTTCATGCCAAACAAGACGGAATTGAAGTAACTGTAACGCGAGCTTTAACAGAAGATGGGCAAATGCTCGATTCTCCGTTTTATAATGAAGACCCGAATAAAGTATTTCACGAGAAAGAAGACGGGACATTCGAAAGCATAGAAGATCTATTGAAAAACAATTTAGATACAGAGAGTGAATGGACTGACAACACATTTCTGTTTAATGAATTTGAAGATGTAATTCAAATTGCAAGCCGCATGCGTAAATTTGAAGCACATACTTCATTATATGCCTATGAATCTAATTATTATTTGCATGTGTCGTATGACGGTGAGTTGATGACAAATAAAAATAAAACTGATTTCTTCAGTGTTTTATCTGAATTTGCCAAACCATCGGACGTAACGATTCACTTACTAAAAGAATATGGAACAGTCGTCTTTGAATCTGATGTATTTCCACAAATTGAAAAATACTTTAAATAATAGCCTAATTATTGAAAACGTAATGCACGCTGCATTACGTTTTTTTGTTCTTTAATTTCTAATTGATTTATTTTCGGAAATTTCTTATAATAGTAAATGGAGGTGATTGATATACTAATTGCAAAAACAAAAGAAGGGAAATATTTTGCGCTCGTTGAAAAAATGGAACGTCAAGATTTACGTGAAATTCGCAAAAATGTACAATTTTATTGCCCGCAGTGTGAAGAGAAAGTATTATTAAAAGTAGGAGAAGTGAATATTCCGCACTTTTCCCATCAACAAGAAACATCTTGTCTTTCTTTGTTTGCTGAAGGGGAATCTGCGCTCCATTTAGCAGGTAAGCAACAACTGTATACTTTTTTTACTGAAACCCAAGAATTATCTGTTCAATTAGAACCTTATTTACCAAATTTAAACCAAAGACCAGATCTATTAATATCAAAAAAACATGAAAAAATCCCAATTGAATTCCAATGCAGTCGAATTGCGACAGCTGAAATGACCAGGAGAACAGAAGGATATTACAGTGCCCATATGAAACCGATTTGGATTTTACAAACACCGAAAAAACTGAAACAACTTCCCCAAGGAGTGACAATGTATTCATTGTCTCGTTTTGAAGAACATTTTCTTCGACTCGCTCATCCAAAAAGAAATTTTATCCTCACTTATGATGCTTATTCCCGAAAATTCCACTATTTAAGTGCGCTACTACATATTTCAGGTAGGAAGTTTATTGTGAATCATCGAACACTGTCGATTGCTAAGCAATGCTTTCCATTTGCTAAACCAAATTTCCTAACAATAAAAGAATTAGAAAACTATTATTCTCTTTATCGCGCTGAGCGATTAACATTTTTACGTCAACGTATATTTCTTAATAAGAAAGGGATTAAAGATCCTTTTTTACGGGGATGTTATGAATTGAGACTAATTCCTAGTGAATTACCTGAATGGATTGGCATTCCCATTCCAGTTAATTCTTTATCGAGTGAGCATGCCTGTGAATGGCAATTAGCTCTGCTTCATTTTATTACAAGAAAGAATATGAAATTTCATGAAGTGACCGTGCAAGATCTACATGAATTTGCTTATCTCAGTAACCATATGGAGAAAAATACAATTTCAAATTATGAAAAATATTTAGCATTTTTATTGGAGATTGGCATTACATCTATTCATACGCAATTATCATTAGCGGAATCTAATGAAATGAAAAAACGCCTACTCCAATACTTGCAAAGTGAAATGAAAATTGAGAAAATATAAGTTGTTCGATACGCGAAGTAATTGAATTTTAGGAGGAGTTATATGTCATCTGAAAAAGTGTTAACACGTGATGAAGTCAAAGTTGAAGAAACATGGCGTCTTGAAGATATTTTTGCAACAGATGAAGAGTGGGAAAAAGAGTACAAAGAAGTTGAAAAGTATGCAGCACAAGGCGAATCATATAAAGATACTTTGAAAAATGGTGCAGCTGCTTTATTAGAAGCACTTACTTTCCGAGATTCGCTTATGCAAAGGGTAAGACGTTTAGGTGTATACGCACATTTAAAAGCTGACCAAGATACAACAAACGCTTTTTATCAAGCAATGGATGGCCGCATGCAAACTTTATTTGTGAAAGTATCTACAACATTATCCTTCTTTTTACCAGAACTGTTATCAATTGAAGAAAAGACATTAAGCAATTGGGTAGAAGAGCATGAAGGTTTAAAATTATACAAACAAGAATTAGAAGAGTTAAACTCAAAACGCCCTCATGTGTTGCCTGCTGAACAAGAAGCGTTGCTTGCACAATTATCTGAAGTGACAAGTAATCCTTCAACAACATTTGGTATGCTAAATAACGCGGATCTTACATTCCCAAAAGTGACAGATGAAGACGGGGAAGAAGTGCAATTATCACACGGTCGTTATATCGGCTTTATGGAAAGTAATAAACGAAGTGTACGAGAAGATGCGTTTAAAGCAATGTTCTCTAAGTACGGCGAATTCCAAAATACTTTTGCTTCTACATTGTCTGGAGAAGTAAAAGGAAATAATGTGAATGCACATATTCGTAATTACCCATCAGCTCGTAACGCTGCGATGTCGAATAACCATATTCCCGAACAAGTCTACGACAATTTAGTTTCAACAATTAATAAAAATGTTCATCTTCTGCAGCGCTATGTCGCTTTACGTAAAAAAGTGTTTGAATTAGAAGAACTTCATATGTGGGATATGTATGCACCACTTGTCCAAGATGCAGATATGAAATATACGTATGAAGAAGCGGCGAAAACAATGGTAGAAAGTTTCCATCCACTAGGCGAGGAGTATGTATCCATAGTTAAAGAAGGATTAGACAATCGTTGGGTAGATGTTCGTGAAAACGTTGGGAAGCGTTCAGGTGCTTATTCGTCTGGAACATATGGCACAAATCCGTATGTTTTAATGAACTGGCATGACAATGCGAGTAACTTATTTACACTTGCGCATGAGTTTGGTCATAGTGTCCACAGCTATTATTCACACAAACACCAACCATTTGTTTATAGCGGCTACTCGATTTTCGTCGCAGAAGTAGCGTCTACGGTAAACGAAGCAATTTTAAATGATTATTTGCTTAAAACAATTGATGATGAGCAAAAAAGAATTTATTTATTGAATTATTGGTTAGATGGTTTCCGTGGGACAGTCTTCCGTCAAACAATGTTCGCTGAGTTTGAACATTTAATACATGAATTAGATCAACAAGGCGTGACGCTCACAGCTGAAAAACTAACAGAAGAATATTATGCTCTGAATAAAAAATATTTCGGGGAAGATATGATTATTGATGAAGAAATTGGTCTAGAATGGGCAAGAATTCCTCATTTTTACTTTAACTATTATGTGTATCAATATGCGACAGGATATAGTGCTGCTGTAGCGCTGAGCAACCAAATCTTGTCAGAAGGAGAGCCGGCTGTAGAACGTTATATTAATCATTTCTTAAAAGCAGGTTCGTCAAATTACCCGATTGAAGTATTAAAGAAGGCAGGCGTTGACATGACGACTTCAGAACCGATTGAAGAAGCTTGTCGCGTGTTTGAAGAGAAATTAAATGAATTAGAATCATTATTATTAAAAAGATAATATTTAAGAGAAAACCTTATGTCCTTACAAAAAAACGTAGGATATAAGGTTTTTCTTTCATTATTTTCACTTCTAAAATTATATTAATATATACATTAATGGTGAAAAATGTAAAATAATGTGACAATCATGTTAAAGTTGTCGTGAAATGTTGCTCTATCTACTATTTCATGATAAAGTAAAGATGTGAAATAAATCACATACCAAACATACACCCCTTTTGTTTGAACGTGAACATTTCTCCCATTCCCTTTGAAAAAGAGCATTCAAATCCCCCCCAGGATTGAATGCTCTTTTCTTTTTATATAAAGAAATGTTTTCTTCTACGAGTCAATTTCATAATTAACCTTACACAAAAATCCCCGAACAATGTTGATCTCCGTTCCAGGCGCACGCTTTCCGTGGGGCGGGCGGCGAGCCTCCTAGGTCGCTTCGCTCCACTGCGGGGTCTCACCTGTCCCGCTAAACCCACAGGAAGAGCCGTCACGAAGAACGGCTTTTGCGACCAAAAAGCGAAGCGTTTGAGAGCACACTCGGCGCCTTCCACTCCAATCAACGGATATCC
>JAPFCR010000004.1 GCA_026169375.1 Sporosarcina sp.
CGTACGACAACGCAGTGGCCGAAGCTATGTTCAAAGTCGTGAAAACTGAATTCACGAATGGCGCGCACTTTAACAGCCTTGAACAGCTCGAACTTGAACTTAACGATTACGTAAATTGGTTTAATAATATTAGGATCCATGAAACACTTGGTTATAAAAGCCCGGTGGAGTTTAGATTGATGACCTTATAATATTTGTTTGAATTAGTGTTGACAATCCACTGATTGAATTTGGATCACAAAACACCTTAATAGATAATTTGAAATTGTAGATGAAACCAACTATCAATACTATTTTTGTGGTAACTTCAAGTTTAAATATATTGTCCTTTTACTAGGTCTTGACTTATATCTGTTGTAAACTGGTTCATAGGTAAATTCTATTTCCCTTAAGTTAGTTGTAGTGACACAGTCTAACAAGGTGATGTTTGCCTTTTTTCAGTTATTTACATCGAGTATTCTAAAGTTATCTTACTTATTATATAAAGCATAATTGGATTGACTATGAAGAAATAGCTTTTATTACGGCAGTAAATAAAGTATATCCATATTTTCTTTCTGCATGGGTGCATAAAGAATTCCTTTATGCTTTAGTGCAACTAAGGCAATCCACCTAGAGGCTTGGCGAATGCCAAGTTTTCTAAATAAACCATTTCTGAAATGTAAGAGGTGAACCATGAATTGAATAAACAAATAAATATTTTAGTAGTAGAGGACGATAATGATATAAACCAATTGCTATGTAATATCATCAGAAAGAACGGCTATTTTTCGCAGTCCGCTTTTTCAGGTACAGAAGCAATACTTTATTTGGAAAAACAGGACTGGGATATGGTGCTTCTTGATCTTATGCTTCCCGGTATGTCTGGGGAGGAAGTTCTTGAAAAAGTTGCTGTTCAAAATAATATTCCCGTTATTATTATTTCTGCAAAATTGGATCAACAAACAAAAGTAGATATGCTACGGGCAGGTGTAGTCGATTATATTACAAAGCCATTTGATATTGAGGAAGTTTCCGCAAGAATAGATTCTCATTTAAGAAGATATCAACGTATTAATACTGTATCAACAACGAAAAAATTAAGACATAAAGATATAGAGGTAGACTTGGAGGCTAAAACTGTTTATGTAAAGGGAAAGGAACTTAAATTTACAGCCCGTGAATATGAGATATTTGCTTTGTTGATGTCCTCACCTAGGAAGGTTTTCACAAAGGCAAACTTGTTTGAAAGTGTTTGGAAAGAGGCATTTTATGGGGATGATAATACAATTAATGTACATATGAGCAATATAAGAAACAAGTTGGCTATCCTTAATCAGAGTGAAGATTATATCGAGACCGTTTGGGGAATGGGATACCGCCTTAAGTCTTAAGGTATTCTTAAGAATTAGCTTAATACTTTCTTATGTTTTCCTCTTTATACTAAAAGCATCACATAGGGGAGGTACAATCAATGAGCAAGTATATTCTTCATACAAACAGTTTAACGAAAAACTTTAAACAACAGGTTGCCTTAAATAAAGTAAACCTTTCTATTAAAAAAGGATCTATTTATGGTTTTATTGGACAAAACGGGGCGGGAAAATCCACGTTGATTCGAATTGTTTCTGGTCTAGCTAATCCATCGACTGGTTCGATTGAATTATTTGGGCATAGTAATGAGCGGGAATTAATCAAAGCTAGAAAACGAATTGGTACAATTATTGAAGGGCCTGCATTATATCCGCATATGACGGCTACTGAAAACTTAGAAGCACATCGACTGTTAAAAGGTATTCCAGGAAATGAATCTGTAGAAAAGATGCTTGTATTGGTGGGTCTGCAGGATACAGGTAAAAAGAAGGCAAAGAATTTTTCATTAGGGATGAAACAAAGACTCGGATTAGGGATTGCATTACTTGGAGATCCTGAATTTTTAATTCTCGATGAGCCCATTAATGGTTTAGATCCGATGGGTGTCGTCGAAATAAGAGAGCTATTGAAAAAGCTAAATCAGGAACTTGGTATTACAATTTTAATTTCCAGTCATATACTGAGTGAATTACATTTGCTTGCGACCGATTATGGGATTATTCATAAAGGTGAGTTATTGGAACAATTAACTGTAGAAGAGCTTCATGAAAAATGTCAACAATATTTGCATATTAAAGTGGACAACCCAGAAAAAGCTACTACAATTTTGGAAACGACACTTTCCACGAACAACTTTGAAGTGATGCCGGATGGTGTGATTAAGTTATTCAATGATGTTGATAACCCTGGAAAAGTATCCTCAATACTTGTGAATGAGGGATTAATCATTGAGCAATTTATGCCAATGGGTCAAGATTTAGAGTCCTATTTTACAAGTCGGATCGGAGGTGCTCATCATGAGTAATCTTATTAGGTCAGAATGGTATAAGTTGAAAAAGGATCGGTCATTATGGGCATTGACTTTGTTATTGATCCTGGTAAGTGTTTTATATCCTTTGTTAATCTTATTTGGTGGAGGAGTAGAAGTAGTTAAGGTAAGTGATATCTATCAGCTTACGGCACTTGGTGGAAACGATCTTGTGTTAAGGATAGCGCCCTGTATTTTAGCTGGTTTCTTTATATCTAGCGAGTATTCAATCGGAACAATGAAAAGTATGGCTGCTTCTGGGAACAGTAGAATTCGGATTTATTTTTCAAAGTTAATTGTTTATACGATTGGAGCGATTTTGATTGCATTAATATTTCCCGTTGTTATGACAGGTGCAGGGGCCATTTACTTCGATTTTAATGATATGCCAGGACTAGGATATTTTGTTCAAACGATTGGATTAACGATCCTTTATACAGCTGCATTTGCATCGATAATGGCTGTGTTTGCAACGATTTTCACAGATACTGGAAAAGCAACTGGTGTGATGATTATCTTTTTCTTGATATTTGATAGTATCTTATATACACTAAGCGATTTTATTCCATTATTTGAACATGTGGCAAACAATTATGTAGGTAAATTATTTTTAGACATCGTAAATATAGATGCTTATAATGGTGGAGAAATGGTTCAATTAGTTTTGGTCCCAGTATTAACTTTTGCTGTTTTTGGAATCATTGGTAGTATGCTGTTTCAGAAAAAAGAAATAAAGTAAAAAAATGGGGGGTGAGTAAAATGATATATGTGGCAATAATAACTTCTTTAGTTGCATTATTTTTGCTCATCCGTTCTATTGCACTAAAAAAAGAAATTCGAAGTGTCACTGAACAGTTGCAGGAGTTACACCAAGGTAAAACGCAAAAGAAAATTGATCTTACCTTTTATGACAAGGATCTGGAGAAGCTCACAAAGGAGGTTAACGATCAAATTGATGTCACTAAACAAGCCATTTCAAAAAAACAGCGTACAGAAAATGAATTAAAGCAGGCCATCGCTAATATTTCACATGATATTCGGACACCGATGACTTCCATTTTAGGGTATATTCAGTTTTTAGAGTTAGAGGATTTAAATCCAGAAGAAAGAACAGAATACACAAAGACTATTAAAAGTGGTGCTCTAAGATTAAAAGTTTTACTTGAGGACTTTTTTGAATTATCCACCATTGAATCAGCAGATTACCCATTAAAAATAGAATCAATTAAATTGAACCGATTAATTCAAGAAGTTTTGGTCGGTTTTTATGAGGAATTTAATAAAACGCAAATAAAGCCGGTAATACATGTCCCTAAAGATGATATATATATATTGGCCGATTCTTCGGCAGTGAAGCGGATAATTGAAAATTTAGTTACAAACGCGATAAGTCACTCAACTGGTGGTATATCCTTTACTCTTGAAAAATCTCTATCGTGTGTCCAACTTACCATCAGTAACCCAGCCCCTCAGTTGAAGGAAGAAGATCTGTTTTACATTTTTAATCGTTTTTATAAAGCTGATCAAACTAGGAAAGGGAAAGGTACTGGGCTAGGATTATCCATAGCAAAGAGTTTAATGCAAAAAATGGATGGAAATCTTAGTGCCGAGTTAAAAGAGAATCGTTTGTTAATGAAATGCGAATGGAAGCTTAATTGAAACAAAAAAGGGTTATCCAATTCATAAAATAATTTTAAGCCAAAAAAAAGAAAAGCACCTAACACTATAGCCAAATAGGAAGGTGTAACAGAACAGCCATTTCTTATTGTAACGGGGCAGTAATATTGAATAAAGGTAAGAAAAACGCCTTAACCTAAGGTGTTTTTCTTACCTTTATTTATGTTTGCGATAAATATTAACGGAGCCAATAATAAATTCACGCAAAATGATTGATCTACTAATCCTCTTTTTTGCTAGACTATCTCCTTGGAAAAGTCTAACGTAAATATAGTCTACAACCCTCATCAAGTAAGGGGTTCAACAACTTTCCTCCCATTTTTAACGTTGCTTGACCCTAATTATCCACATAACAAAATAACTGGTCTCATAAAGACACCTCTTTTCTATTAAATGAAACGTAAGTTCTTTTATTATCGCATAAATGAAAAGATATTCTAATTTGAATGGTAAGAAGGCTAGGAATGAACAGGAGTAATCTTTATTACATATACAATGGTAGAATATTTTCCTACTTTAAATGTTAATAAGACATGTCTTATGTACTATAATTATATCGAGAATACGCCGAATGATTGAATTGTATAACTTAAGCATTAATTTTAATCAGAATTCCTAGTTTTTTCAGAATCTATGTTACGGTGTTTATATCATTATGCTTTAATAACTCGTCATTTTAAGATGCGGACGGGATAGATAGGAGTGACTGAGACACGTGCAGAGTTGTATAAATAACCCAAGTTTCAATGATTATTAGCGAAATCTTCATGACTCATCCTTACTTAAAATTCAACGCTTTTCAAGCAATTTTTCTCTTCTACTGACTCGCACTAATCTCACTGAGTCAAAAAATCCACTTTTGATTGCAATTGGTAAACAACTTAGGAGGAACTTTAATAATGACATTGTTAAAAAGAATAACAGGAATTGGGGCTGCTTCATTTTTAGCATTAGGTCTTGCGGCTTGTAGTAATGGTACAACAAGTGCAGAGCAAAATGATGAGGATCAAACGATCGGAGACGCTGTTGGCTATGAAATTGTCGGAGTAGATCCAGGATCAGGTCATATGGAGGCAACTGAACAAGTGTTGACCGAATATGATTTGTCAGATTGGGATTTAACGTCAGGTAATGGAGCTGCAATGACAGCCGCTTTAAAAAGAGCTTACGATAAAAAAGAGCCAATTATTGTAACAGGTTGGAATCCGCATTGGAAATTTACAACATTCGATTTGAAGTTTCTAGAGGATCCAAAATTAATTTACGGTGATGAAGAACAAATTTACACGTATGCACGTCTCGGCTTAAAAGAAGATATGCCTGAAGCTTATACAATTCTAGAACGTTTCCACTGGGAAGCGGATGATATGAGAGAAATTATGATTGAAATTGAAGGCGGCGTAGCTCCAGAAGACGCAGCGCTTCATTGGGTTGAAGGCAACACCGATAAAATCTCGGAATGGACAGATGGTGTCAGTTCTGTTGATGGCGATAAAATTACACTCGTTTTAGCCCCCTGGGACAGTGAAATTGCGAGTCATAATATGTTGAAACTCGTGTTAGAAGACAAAGGATATGACGTCACATTATCTATCGTTGAACCCGGTCCATTATTTTCAGCGCTCGCAAGTGGCGGAGCTGATGCTTCAGCTGCATTCTGGTTACCGTATACACATGAAACTTATTTGAATAAATATGAAGGACAATTTGAAGAAATTGGATTGAATATGACGGGCGTTAGACAAGGATTGGTCGTTCCCGCTTATATGGAAGATGTTAATTCGATTGAAGACTTGAATAATTAAATATTATTTATACTGCCTACGAACGTATGATTCACCGCGTTTGTAGGCGATTTTTACCTATATAATGTACCAATTATTTGGTTTATTGTCTTTGGGGGCATTATTTTTATCACAGTCGGATCTAGCTGAAGGTTATTCATTTTTAAATGTTTTAGGCTATTCTGGCTTAGGGTTAAGCGTTATTATGTTAATTAGCGTAGCGATTCAAAGTATGCGGGGGAAACAATAGAAGGCAACTAATCACATGAAAACACCTTATCTGTTCAAATGCTTAATAATAAGGTTTTAATAAAGCGCCTAACTAGGAGTACAGTTCATTCAAGGCAGATGGTTTCTGTCATATGAAAAAGATAGGCTGTTTTTCGTGGGTAGTTGATTGAATAATTCCGATTTGGCTACTTATAAACTATGTTTAGTGGAGTGACAATACACTAAAATTTAGTGGTTGGGTCTAAAGTTATAATTCCGATTTAAACACCTTGTTCTTTCAAAATCTATGTTACGGTGTTTATATCACTATATTTCAACAACTCGTCATTTTCAATATTCAAGGCGAGGTAGATGGGAGCGACAGAAATACGTGTGTTATTGGATAAAAAACCTCATTTCCAACTTTCATTAGCTGAATATTCACAATCAATCTTACTTAAACTCAACGTAAAAAAGAAATTATTCTCTTCTTACGACTCACATTTATCTTGCTGAGTCAATCTTTAAAATTCATTTTTGATTGAAATTGGTAAACCATTTAGGGGGAAATTTATTTATGTCTTTAGTTAAAAAAATAACGGGAATCGGAGCTGCAGCACTTTTAGCATTAGGGCTTGCTGCTTGTGGAAATAATGCAGAAAGTGCAGAAAATAACGATGAAAATCAAACAGTCGGTGATTTAGTCGACTATGAAATTGTTGGCATTGACCCTGGTTCAGGTCATATGCAGGCTTCTGAAGAAGTGTTAAAGGAATATGATTTGTCTGATTGGGAACTCATTTCAGGGAATGGTGCTTCGATGACAGCTGCTTTAAAAAGGGCATATGATAAAGAAGAGCCCATTATTATTACCGGGTGGGATCCGCACTGGAAGTTTTTAACGTTTGACTTAAAATTTCTAGATGATCCGAAATTGATTTACGGGGATGAGGAGCAAATTCATACTTACGCACGTCTTGGGTTAAAAGAAGACTTGCCTGAAGCCTATACAATATTAGAGCAGTTCGAGTGGGATTCGGAAGATATGGGAGAAATTATGATTGAAATCGAGGACGGTGTAGATCCAGCAGAAGCTGCTCGTAACTGGGTCGAAGAAAATGATGAAAAAATTTCAGAATGGACAGATGGCGTGGATCCTGTCGATGGTGATGAAATTACACTCGCTTTCGCACCATGGGACAGTGAACTGGCAAGCCATAATATGATCAAAATTGTGTTAGAAGACATGGGGTATGATGTTACACTTTCTTCCGTTGAACCTGGTCCACTTTTCTCAGCACTGGCGAGTGGAGGAGCAGATGCGTCGGTCGCTCCTTGGTTGCCATACACGCATAAAGTTTATGTGGATAAATATGAAGGTCAATTTGAAGATTTAGGCCCAAATATGACAGGTGTTAGACAAGGATTAGTCGTTCCTACTTATATGGAAGACGTGAATTCAATAGAAGATTTGAAAAGTTAATTATGAAAAATGAAATTGTCTATGAACGTGTGGAGTTACCATGTTCATAGACGATTTTTTAATGCTTTTAGTGATGTCCCCGCAGAATAAGTGTTATAGAAGAAGGGGATATTGGATGAGATGAAGTATGTAGAAAAATCTTTTCGTGAAATACTTATGTCATAGCGAGTGGATGTTTCGAAAAGAGTGGTTTCTTTAAAGAAAAGTGGAAAAAATTCACCTATTCGGATACACTCAAATAAGGTCGATTGTCTACTCGTCAAGTTTTAAATCTTTATATGATGTTTTAAAAATCATACAAAGGATAAAAATAAATAGGAATTATAGCAAGTTAAATCATTATCCTCTCGAAAATTAAGCGAAGTTATAAATGCAATGATTCATGACCTACAGTTTATCTCATCCTTTTTAGAAGTTAATACTTCATTTTTCAATGATTAGCTATGTTGTGTTCATCACTTTACTTAGTAATTTGTTGAACATCCCTCCTTTAAAATATTCTTAATTAATTTTTAAAAGCACGATGAAAGGGTTGATTCGATGAAAATAATTGATTGGCCTACTTTTATAGGGGCATTAGTTTTAATATTAGCGGTTTCTATTCCGCTTGTTTTATTCCCTGAAGCCGGGGAAGCAGTTGTCAACATGGCGAACGAATTTATGACAGAAACATTTGGTGTTCTGTACTTATTTGTAGGATTGTCAGCATTTATATTTTTAATGTATGTTGCTTTTAGTAAAAACGGAAAAGTAAAGCTCGGTTCAAGAGGAGAAGCGAAAGAATTTAACACTTTTTCTTGGGCTGCGATGATGTTTTCAGCAGGAATTGGTTCCAGTATTCTTTACTGGGGAACGATTGAGTGGGCTTATTATTATCAAGGCCCCCCGTTCGGCCTGACACCAGAATCAAAAGAAGCCATTTCATGGTCTACCGCTTACGGTATTTTCCACTGGGGACCAATGGCTTGGGCAATTTACACATTACCTGCACTTCCAATCGCTTATTTCTTTTATGTGCGAAAAAAGCCTGTTTTAAAAATTAGTGAGGCAGTGAGGCCGGTTTTAGGAAAGCTAGTTGATACACCACTTGGCGTTATTATTGATGTGCTATTTATGTTCGGTTTAATGGGAGGAGCAGGAACTACCCTTGCACTTGGTACACCAATGATAGCAGCGGGTGTTGAAGATATTACAGGTATTCCAGCAACGCTTGGTATGAATGTTATCATTATGATGCTTTGTACGTTGATTTTTGCTTCGAGTGCTTATTTTGGACTGAAAAAAGGAATTAAGATACTGAGCGATATCAATCTTTGGTTAGCTATTTTTCTTCTTTCTTTTGTTTTTATTATGGGTCCGACTTTATTCATTAGTAATACGACGTTCACAAGTATTGGTGTTATATTAGATAACTTTTTCACAATGGCAACATGGCTTGAACCGTTTGGGAATCTAGGCGGCTTTGAGAAGACATTTTTCCCAGAGTCTTGGACAATTTTCTATTGGGCATGGTGGGTTGTTTATGCACCATTCGTTGGATTATTCGTTGCACGTATTTCACGTGGTCGAACAATCCAGGAGATGATTTTAGGAACGATGATTTATGGCACAATTGGTTGTCTCTTATTCTTTGGAATCCTTGGTAACTTTGGACTTTACTTACAATTAAGTGGTGAGTTCGATGTCATTGCATTTATGAATGAAGCAGGGGCGCCGGCAACGATTATTGCGATTTTACACCAATTACCAATCGCGAAAGTTATTGTACCAGTCTTTACAATTTTAGCCATTATCTTCCTTTCAACAACATTTGACTCAGCTTCTTTTATTTTGGCAGCAGTTGTACAAAAAAGAGTGGATTCAGAACCACTTAGATGGAATAGACTATTTTGGGCGTTTACGCTTACATTATTGCCACTTGTTCTCATGTTTATTGGCGGGCTTGAAACGCTGCAGACAGCAAGTATTGTAGCCGGATTCCCCGTTGTATTCATTATGTTTTTACTCGCCTGGTCATTTATGAAAGCGTCGAATGAAGACATATTAGCGTCAAAAGATTATGATTCTCCGCTGATTCATATTAGTCGTCGAGAAGAAAAAATTCTTAAACAGAAAAAGAAAAAAGTTCAACCGACACATGTAAAAAAGAAGGATGAATAAAGTCTTTCCGAGAAGCTTAACGTAAATTAGACAAATAAAAAGATTAGTCGAAGGGCATTCACATTAAAAAGTGAGTGCTCTTTTATATTTGGTAAAAATATCCATAGTCTTTTATTCTTTCATGTTTTAAAAATAATGAAAAGGGAAGAATCATTATAGCGAGAAAAGATCATAAAATGGAGTGATACAATATCGGGACGAAAAAAATGCCACATGATAAAGGGTTAGACAATACATTAGAGGTGTTGTTGAAAGAAGGGTATGAATATATTCTAACGAAACGAAAAGAGTTAGATTCAAATGTCTTCGATACGCGATTGCTTGGAGAGAAAACAATATGCTTAAGTGGGGAAAAAGCAGCCGAGCTTTTTTATGATAACGATAAATTTAAAAGAAACGGTGCCATGCCAAATCGTGTGTTAAATACCTTATTTGGTCAAGGAGGCGTACAAACATTAGACGGTGAAGCACATGATCATCGCAAAAAAATGTTTATGCCATTATTATCAAATGAAGTGATTGATGAACTTCATCAAATTGGGCAAAAGGAATGGGATATTGCACTTGATAAGTGGAAAGACATGGAGGAAATCGTTCTCTATGAAGAAGTTCAAGAAATCTTGACGAGAATTATGAGTGAGTGGGTTGGTCTTCCAGTGAAAGAAGAAGATTATCCCGCTTTAGCAAATGATTTAACGAAAATGTTTGAAGCCGCAGCCAAAGTAGGTCCCGCTCATCATGCAGGGAAGAAGGCACGTAAGGAACGAGAGAAATGGCTGACTGAAATCATTAAAGACGTTAGAAATGAAGAATTAGATGTATCAGCAGACAAAGCGCTTTATCAATTTACGTTCAATAAAGACTTAAACGGAAAGTTGTTAGATGAAGAAATTGTTGCAGTAGAAGTGTTAAACCTCTTGCGTCCGATGGTAGCGGTAGCAGTTTATATTAATTTTGTTGCGCTTGCGCTCCATGAATTTCCAGAAGAAAAAGAAAAAGTGGAAGAAGGAAATGAAGAGTACTTAGAAATGTTTGCACAAGAAGTAAGACGCTTCTATCCTTTCTTCCCATTTGCTGGTGCGCGTGTAAAAAGAGATTTTGAATGGGAAGGCTATTTATTTGAAGAAGACACACTGACATTGCTGGACTTATATGGAACCAATCATGACGAAACGATTTGGAAGAATCCAGATGAATTTGAGCCAGAACGATTTAGAAATCGGGAAGCAAATGATTATGATTTAATTCCACAAGGCGGTGGCGACCACTTAACAGGACACCGTTGTCCGGGTGAATGGGTTACAATTGAGATGATGAAAATCGCATTAAACTTCTTATCCAATAAAATGAATTATGTCTTACCTGAGCAAGACTTTACGTATAGCATGACAGAAATGCCAAGTATGCCCAAAGATAAAATGATCTTGAAAAATATTGAGCGAAAATAATCATTATGAGAAGAAGAGGTACTACTCAAATGGAAGTAGTACCTCTTCTTTTCAGCAAAATGATGATAGGTGGTAAAAGGATTGGTTGAACAAAAATTTCCGATGACAGCGGAGGGGGGGGAACAATTACAAAAGGAATTAAATGAATTAGAAACTACGAAACAAGACTATGCAAAGAGGCGAATTGCACGAGCGGAAGATGAAGTTGTCATTGAAACGCCAAATGGAAAACGAACTGTGAAGATTATAACTGTTTCTTAATTGGCGTGTTCAAAGACATTCATATTAAAATGAAAATTAAAACACAAACATATTACGGTTCAGGTAACGTGTTTGTGTTTATTTTTATAAAGCCCCATCTGTCCATTTTTCAACAAGTTCTTTATTTTCTTCAACAAATATTTTTGCAGCTTCTTCAGGTTCTTTTCCCTCAAACATATCAACTAAAACGGACTCTAAATGTTCTTCTTCCCATTCGAATTGTTCTAATACTTTAAATGCAGCAGGAGAATCTTCTTCTAGTCCTTTACGGGCTAATGTGCGGATATCGTCTGGTTCACCAAATACCCCTCTTGGATCTTCTAAAAATGTCATATCATGCTTTTCATGAATCCAATGTGGTGACCAAAGCGTAACAACAATCTCTTCCTCTCTTTCAATCGCACGATCTAGCGCTGCAATCATCATTGCATCACTCGTACCTTGTAAATTCCACTTATCTAGCTCATATACTTCCATCGCTTCTTCAGTGATTTGCATCTGACCTGAACCTGGATCGATGCCGGTAACTGTCCAATCTGTTGATTCACCTACGTTATTTTTATTGTTTGTTAAATCTTCAATAGAGTCAATATCCATATAACTTGGTACATAGAGTCCAAGTGGTGCATTTTGAAGGCTTGGTCCTAAATCTACTACATCGTCTTCAAATTTCTCCCAATAGCTGATGTCTGTATAAGGAAGCCAAGCAGAAACCATTGCGTCAGCGGCACCTTCTGCTACAGAAATATACATAGCTCCTGTATTTACTTCCTTCAATGTAACATCATAACCGACTTCTTCTAGCACTTCTTTAATAACGTGACTACTTCCAATCTCAGTTGCCCAAGATACATAAGGAATTGTAAGCTTCTTTTCTCCTAAATTATCACTTGCGTTGGCATCTTCGTTGTCACTACCACAAGCAGCTAAAACGCTGGCAAATAAGAGTAAAATTGCTAAAAGTAATGAGTTTTTTCTAGTTAAATATAACATGAATATCCCCCTATTTAATTCACTCAAATTCATTCATCTTCTAAATGTTCAATGGGTAAGTAATCAAAAATCTTTCCCGATTCAATTAACTCGATTAGTCGATTGAGCCATTTATAATAACTCTTTGATTCGTTAATTTGATTGTATAGATTTTCAGCATAATCTTTAATCCCACGACTTACTTGATCACTTTCCATTACTTCATTAAGTTCCTTACTTGCTACCTCGATTGCCGAGACGTTCATTTCTACTTCGCGTTCCCACTTTTTACAATAGAACGAAATAAAAGATTTAAAGAAATCAGTTTCGGCTGAAAAATGATCTCTTCTCGAACCTTTTTTCCATGTTTTTTGTACCATTCCATTGCTTCGAAGTCTTCTTACAGCGGTACTCATACTTGGCTTAGTCATACCTAACCGATCTTTCATCTGGTCAAGTGTCATTTCACCTTCAATATACATCGTTCCATAAAGGCGTCCAGCCGAAGGTGTTACGCCATATAAGTCCATTGTTTCGGCAATTGCACCGATCACTGTTTGTTTAGCACGTTCAATCACTTCTAATGCGGTTTCGTCTTTCTTTAATTGTGAAGTCATTGCATGTACCTCCTTTTCTATATGATACCACCTCCTGGTAAAAGAGTTAAATATTTATTTAACAATATTAATATTACAATTTATTCCAAGGATGTCAAATCTAGTTTCAAAAAGGATGGAAAGCCAATTTAACGTTGTTTTTTAGTGTTATTTTTTTATATATGAATATTATACGAGCTGGCTTTACAGAGAAATATTCCTGTGTTACATTTATAACCATAAAGTTTGTTAAATTTAAATTTAACGTTATTAATAAAAAATGAATCAAAGGAGTGTTTTTTCAAATGATGCCGATTCAGAAAATGTACATAAATGGCAGTTGGGTAGAAGCAAAATCACAAAAGACACGTGAGATTATGAACCCTTTTAACCAAGAAGTGATTGTCGAAGCATCAGAAGGTAATGAAGAAGATGTTCAAGCAGCAATTTCTGCTGCAAGAAAAGCTTTTGATCAGAGCGAATGGAAAACAACACCTGCGAATGAACGTGGGAAGTTACTCTATCAAATTGCGGCATTAATTGAAAGAGATCAAGAAGAACTTGCAAGACTCGAAACATTAAATACAGGAAAAACACTGATTGAAAGTGAAGCTGATATGGTTGATATCGCTGAAGTATTTCGTTATTTCGCAGGGTTAGCAGATAAAAATGGTGGGGAAATGATTGAATCGCCAATTCCGAATTCTATTAGTAAAGTTGTTCGTGAACCAATTGGTGTAACCGCACTCATTTTGCCGTGGAACTATCCACTATTACAAGCTGCTTGGAAAATTGCGCCGGCACTCGCTGCTGGAAACACAATTGTAATTAAACCAAGTGAATTGACACCGCTTACGACAGTGAAAGTGACGGAGTTAATTGAAGAAGCTGGATTAGAAAAAGGTGTTTTCAACCTAGTACTTGGTGCTGGAAATATTGTAGGCCAAGTGATGGCGGATAGCCCACTTGTTGATTTTATTTCATTTACAGGTGGTATTGAAACAGGAAAGAACATTATGACTTCTGCAAGCGGAAATTTAAAGAAAATTGCACTTGAATTAGGTGGGAAAAACCCAAATATTGTTTTTGCGGATAGTGATTTAGAAACGGCACTAGACCAAGCACTTAACGCAGTTTATTTCCATGCAGGCCAAGTTTGTTCGGCTGGGGCTAGACTGCTCATAGAGGATGGTATCCACGATTGGTTTGTCGAACAATTAGTAGTCCGCGTGAAAAAGATTAAACTTGGCGATGGTTTTGATGAAGAAACAGAGTCAGGCCCAATGATTTCAGCGGAGCAACGTCAAAAAGTTGAGCGTTATGTAGATATTGGGAAAGAAGAAGGAGCAAAACTACTAGTTGGTGGAAAGCGTCCAGAAGATCCTACTCTAGCAAACGGATTCTTTTACTTACCAACGATTTTCTCAGACTGTACAGCAGATATGCGTATTGTTCAAGAAGAGATCTTTGGTCCAGTATTAACGATTGAACGATTTACAAGTGAGAAAGAAGTAATAGCGCTTGCAAACGATACGAATTATGGACTTGCTGGTGCTGTCTGGTCAACTGATATTCAAAAAGCAGAAAGAGTTGCAAACCAATTGCGCATGGGAACAGTTTGGATTAACGACTTCCATCCATACTTTGCACAAGCGCCTTGGGGAGGATATAAACAGTCGGGAATTGGACGTGAACTGGGAAAAACAGGGTTAGAAGAATATACAGAACTCAAGCATGTTTATCAAAATACACAACCAGAACCATTGAATTGGTTTAAATCATAAAAATATTTTTAAATTATGAGGAGGAAATAACATGGCAGGAATGAATATGAAATTTGAACATATGGAGACAATCCAATCTTTTGAGGTTCCTACGGTAATTAAGCACGGTATTGGCATTATTAAACACGCAGGTGAAGAAATTAAAAACCTCGGTACTTCAAAGGTTTTATTAGTAACTGACCCTGGGATTTATAATGTAGGCATGACAAAGTCAGTAGAAGAATCTCTTACAGAAGCTGGTGTAGAGATTGTTTTATTTAATCAAGTAGAAGCAAACCCACCAGTGCGCGTTGTTAATGAGGGTTCAAAATTATACAAGGCAGAAAATTGTGATGGACTTGTTGCTGTAGGTGGCGGAAGTTCAATGGACACAGCAAAAGCAATTGGAGTAGAAGTTGCACATAACGCATCTGTTTTAGAATATGAAGCGGCGGAAGGAAAGAAACCTTTAGAAAATCGTATTCCACCGCTGACAACAATTCCAACGACAGCAGGAACAGGCTCAGAGGTTACGCAATGGGCGGTCATTACAGATGAAGAACGTGAATTTAAATTTAATACAGGTGGGCCACTAATCGCAGCACATTTAACGATTATCGATCCTACACTTCATACATCAATGCCACCGCATGTAACGGCAATGACTGGAATCGATGCGCTTTCACATGCGATTGAATGTTACACAATGAAATACGCTCAACCAGTGACAGATGCAGTTGCTTTACTGGCAATTGAATATGTTGCACATTATATGCACCGTGCTTATGCAGACGGGTCTGATATTGAAGCACGTTACGGAATGGCACAAGCTGCGATGCTGGCAGGACTTTCATATGGAAGTGAATCTGCTGGTGCGGCGCATGCGATGGCACAAACACTTGGTGGAATCATTAACGTACCGCATGGACAATGTGTTTCATGGATGCTAGGGCCAGTAATGGAATTCAACTGGAAAGGAAATCCAGCACGTTTTGCACGTATTGCACAGGCATTAGGTGTAAATACGTTCAATATGACAACGGAAGAAGCTGCTAAAGCTGCTGTTAATGAAGTTTATCAATTAGTAGAAGATGTAGATATTCCATCATTGGAGGAACAAGGTGTTCCGCAAGACATGATTCCGCGTCTCGCAGAAGAAGCAATGAAAGATCCACAAACAGTTGGAAACCCACGTGATTTAACGGTAAAAGATTATGAGTGGATTTATAAACGTTGTTATGATTTAGTACCGAAAACTGTATAAGTTAACCATAGAAACTATAAAATATATTTATTATCTAAACAACCGTGAGCGTTCAGACGCCCATGGTTGTTTTTTGGGGTGAAAAGTAAAGTATGTTATTTATTTTCATCATATTTTCACATTGTTTTTGTATGATGGGGGCTGAGTTGTTTTAGGTGGGAGGGAAAGAGATGGAAAGTGCACACTTATTAATAGGAATGAAGGTGATAAGCTGGGTCATTGGATTTATTGCCTTTTATTTGTTTGCGAATGTAGCGCACGAGAAAAAGAAACTACAATTTCAAGAAGTGACTTCTCAACTGGTTAATTTTGTTCTTTGTATGTGGTTTGGAAAAATACTTTTAAACATCTCTAGCTTTATAAAAAGTCCATTAGCGATTTTAGCGTACCCGAGTAATTCACAATCATTTTATTTAGCAACTTTTTTAATGGTTATTGTTATTCTTTATAAACGTCTTAAAAAACAATTTGATGTTGCTGGATTCATGGAAGCTTTTATGTATGTATTTTTAGCCGCCTCTCTCACCTATGAATTTATTCAACTCGTTTGGAATGATCATGCGTATATAATCGGTCAATTTATTTTATTAGCAGCTCTTATTTTAATTTATTTAGTGAGTCACAATCGGATAAAATCAGATTATGTGGGATTTGTGATGTTAATCGTATGGAGTGCGAGTGCATTGGGATTATCTATGGTTCAACCTTTGTTTACCGTGTTTGGATATACAATTGCACCATGGTTTTTAATGCTTATTTTAGCAAGTAGTATTATCTATTTAATTTCTATTAAAGGAAAGAAGGTTTTGTAGTTGGGTGGAATTGAAACAGAAACAATGCTCGTCGTAGGGATGTTCTTAGCGATGGGAGCAGGAGCTTTATCGTTTTTGTCGCCTTGTGTATTGCCAATTTTCCCGGCATATTTATCGTATATTACCGGAATTAGTGTGAAGGAATTACAAGGAAATGCTGTCGGTAAAATAAGAAAAAAATTATTAAGTCATTCGTTGTTTTTCTTATTAGGTGTTTCGCTTGTTTTTATCAGTTTAGGGTTTGGTGCTTCCTTTTTAGGCCAATGGATTCAAAATTTACTCGTTGGCGATACAGGACGCTTCATTCAGCGTATTGCAGGGGTTTTTATTATTTTCATGGGACTTTTCGTTGGTGGTTGGATTAAAATCACAGCACTTATGAAAGAGAAGCGTTTCCAATCTACTCAAAGACCAGTTGGTTACTTGGGAACATTCTTTGTAGGAATGGGGTTTGCGGCAGGATGGACCCCTTGTATTGGACCGATTTTTGGATCTATCTTATTTTTAGCTGCAACCAACCCAGGGCAAGGGATGTTTTACACTGGAATGTATGTGATTGGTTTTGCTTTACCATTTTTACTATTAACATTTTTCCTCGGCTCGACAAGGTGGATTGTTCGTCGAAGTGAAATCATTATGAAATTCGGTGCGGTGATTATGATTATTATGGGACTTGTTTTATTAACAGGTCAAATGCCTAGAATTACTGAGTTTTTATTGAATTTAGTCGAAGATACTTGGTTTGAAAGACTTGGATAATGAAGGAGCGAGCCATAAGTGAAAAAGTGGATTTTAGTGGGGATCGTTATAGGGATGCTTGGTTGGGTAGGATATGAGTATATTTTTGCGAAAGATGAAGTAGAGAAGTATGATGCAAATACAGGGAAGGAAGGAAACCGAAAAGGCGATACGGCGTTTGATTTTGAATTGACGACATTGGATGGTGAAACAGTTAAGCTTTCGGATTATAGAGGAGAACGCGTTATGCTAAATTTCTGGGCAACTTGGTGTCCACCGTGTCGTGCTGAAATGCCGGATATGGAAAAGTTTCAAAAAGAACATGATATAACGGTATTGGCTGTTAACTTAACGGAAACAGAAACAGATCCCTCGAAAGTTCAAGATTTTATCGAAGAATATGATTTAACGTTTACTGTTCCGTTAGATCAAGAATCAGAGATTGCGAATTTATATCAAATCGTTGCTTATCCAACCTCATTTATGATTGATTCGAACGGACGAATTCAATTTCTAATGATGGGGGCGATGAATTACGATATGATGGTTCAGCAGTTTGAAATGCTTGAATAATTGATAGACAAACTCCTGCCTTTAGAAGTAGGAGTTTTTTTAGTGGAACTGGTAAACTAAAGATGAGGTGATTCGAATGCGGAAAAGCATAATGGTTGTTGAAGATGATACAATGATTCGAAATCTTATTAGTCTATATTTGAAAAAACAAGGATATGAAGTTGTTGAAGCGAGTGATGGTGAAGTAGCAAAGTCTGTTTATTTCACGCATTTACCGTGTTTAATTATATTAGATTTGATGTTACCAAAAGTAAGTGGTGAGGCATTTTTTACTTGGTTAAAAGAACAAGAGCAAGATGAAGTTTCTGTTATTATGCTCTCTGCAAAAGCACGAATCGACGATAAAATAACGGGATTGAATTTAGGAGCGGATGCATATATGACAAAGCCATTCGATCCAAATGAGTTAATTGCTCAGGTAGAAGCCGTCTTACGTCGGACAGATCATTTTTGTCAAAAGATTGTTCGCGACGGGTTATGCATTATGCCGAGAAGAGGTCAAGTTCTCCTACACGGTGAAGAAATAAAATTAACAAAATATGAATTTAATTTGCTTTATTTGTTTATGCAAAATCCGAATATCGTATTTTCACGCAATCAGTTGATTGATCAAATTTATGATGATCATGAAGGCGCGGTAATGGACCGAACAATTGATGCGCATATTAAGAAGTTGAGAGAGAAGGTTGAAACGCATCCAGCAAAACCGGCAAGAATCTTAACAGTAAGAGGAATGGGGTATAAGCTTGCGTCGAGTTAGTGAGTATTTAGCGTCTTTGATTCCAACGGGTTTTTTATGGAGGCTAAGTGTGCTGAATGTTGTCGTACTTGTGGCGGCTACAGCTTTTAGTGGTTGGGCTATTTACAATACGGCTTGTTTTTTGGCGGCAGGTGTAGGCGCATTGGATGCAGAAAAACAGCAGCAGTTTAATAGCACTTTATTCAACTATTTGTGGATATTTATGATCGTGGCGGCGCTGTTTGGCAGCGTCTTTCATTTTTATTTAACAAAGCATTTAATTAAACCAATTCGCGAGTTGATTCAATCGACGAAGAAAATGCGGAAAGGCCATTATCCAAAACCAATTCAAGTTTCTGGAAATGACGAAGTGAGCCAGTTAGTGGAACAATATAATCGTTTGCTTATGCAATTACAAAATAATGAAGTTCACAGAGAAAAGATGATTCATGATTTATCGCATGAAATTCGAACACCCTTAGCGAATTTGAATGGTTATTTACAAGCGTTGAAAGATGGAGACTTGGATGGTCATATCGATTTGTTCTCGGCACTTTATGAGGAATCGAATCGAATGACGAAAATGATTGAACAACTCGATCAATTAACCGAATGGAATTATTTAAAAGAACAAACACTTGTAGAGAAGCAACGTTATAACATGGATGCATTGTTGAATCAATGCGCAGCGATGTTTAAGCGAACGTTAGTACAAAAGGCAATTCAAATGCAGATTGAAGTGGAGCCTGATCAGCTACCGATTCATGTTGAAGGACTTCAGCAAGTTGTAAGTAATTTAATCGAAAACGCAATTCAATATTATAAAGGAGAGGGGCCGATTGTGTTAGCCGGGGAAAAGAGAGCAAAAGGATATTATGTATCAGTGAAAGGTCCAGGACAACAAATTCCTGAGCAAGAACGAGAAAATATTTTTAGGCGGTTTTATCGTTTAGATGATTCACGTAGCCGTATGACAGGGGGATCAGGACTGGGGCTTGCAATTTCAAAGGAAATTATTGAGCGTCATCACAACGGTGAAATAGGGGTAAAGACTTCGAATGGACGGAATGAATTTTGGTTTATGTTACCTTATTAGTCTGTGGAAATATAAGTAAAGCTATTGAAAGGTTGATAGGCAGCTAATCAATAGCTTTTTTACGATGAGCAGTATTACAATGAAACAGTCGTTTTTTTGTTACGATGAGGATTCAATAACGGGATATAAACGACTGATTACGAATAAATACCCTATTATTTTTACGACTAAAGGAGACTATGAATGAAACATTATGAAAGTGATGTCATTCAGTTTAGAGGAAACCATTATGATTTTGGATATAAACAAGGAGAATTATTGAAAGACTCACCTATTTTATATAATCGTGAGAAACAATGGGCAACGAAAAGAAAGTATCATTTCAATGTGAACGAAGAAGAAGCGATTCGGTTATTTACTAAGTTCTTCCCGAAGATGCTTGATGAGCTTCAAGGTTTAGCGGATGCTTTAGCCTGGGAACTTAAAGATGCATTGAGAGAATTTGGTGGGTTATACGCGGAGTATGAAAGAAGTGGGTGTTCGATTATAACAGGTGCTCAGTATATGATCCGAAATTATGACGCGAACCCAGCTTTCTATGAAGGTAGGTATATGATTTATCAGCCGACTGATGGGGGCTATGCGACAATAGGACCTTCGATGCAGATTACAGGACGTACGGATGGAATGAACGAAAAAGGATTGGCGATGGGCTATAACTTTATCAATCGTAGAGGGTTGGCAAATGGTTTTCTTTGCAATATGATTGGTAGAATGGTCTTAGAAACTTGTGCGAACGTAGACGAAGCGATTGCTTTACTCAAAGCAATTCCACATCGGATTTCTTTTAGTTATGTACTGACTGACCCGAGCGGGGAATCTTATGTAGTAGAAGCTTCACCGAGAAAAGTTTTGGCAAGAAAATCTACAATTAGTACGAATCACTTTGAAATGTTAATAGAAGAGAATCGTTATCGAATGGACGATTCAATTAGAAGACAGGAAAAATTGGCGGCTGATAAAAAGAATATTCAAGATGTCCATGCTGCTTATCAACTTTTAAATAATGAAGAACACGACATTTTCGCACATAAATATGATGCTTCGGCAGGTACAATTCATACGGCGGCATATCTCCCACAAGAGAAGAAAGCTTTATTTGCGATTGGGAATAATCGGATGCCGGTTGTTTTCGATTTTAATCGATATGTAGCAGGTGAGCGTATTCATGTGACCAAAATTAAAGGGGCTTTAGCTTACAATTTACCGTTTGCAACAATGGAAAGAATGTAGAAAAAAAGGGCACGCGTGCAATGAATCTTGCTATATTCATTGCATTCGTACCCTTTTTATTATTTTATTAATTCTAATTCCACAGGGATAAAGTTTTCTACATCTTCCCCTTGTAATGCCTGGACAGCAATTTCAATAGCTGTAATCCCAATTAAGTCTGGCTTCTGAGCAACTGTTCCAGCTAAATCACCAGCTTCTACTGCTTTTACAGCATCTTCTGTTGCATCAAAGCCGATGACAACAATGTCTTCTCCTGATACTTTAATTGCTTCTAGTGCACCAAGAGCCATTTCATCATTATGAGCAAAGACGCCTTTTACATCCGGATGACCTTGGAGGATGTTTTCCATTACAGTGAGACCTTCTCCGCGGTTAAAGTTGGCAGTTTGCTGTGTCACAATGTCTAATTGTTCAGTTGCAATGTTATTGAAACCTGCTCCGCGATCTCGTGCAGCAGATGAACCAGAGATCCCCTCTAGTTCTGCTACCTTCCCTTGTTCACCAATTAGTTCTACTAAGTACGCTGCGGCCAATTCGCCACCTGCTGCGTTATCTGAAGCAATATGGGAAAGTACTTCACCGCCTTCAGCATTACGGTCTACTGTAATAACAGGAATTCCTGCATTATTTGCTACTTCGACAGCAGATGCGACCGCTTCAGAATCGGTTGGATTAATCATGATGAGGTCAACACCTTGTTGGATTAAGTCTTCCACGTCACTTGCTTGCTTAGCTGCATTGTCTTGTGCATCAATAATGGTTAACGCAACGTCTAATTCCTTCGCTTTCTCTTTTGCACCTTCATTGAGTGTAACAAAGAAAGGGTTGTTTAATGTAGAAATTGAAAATCCAACTTTAAAATCGCCTTCTTTATCTCCTGCTGAACTATTTTGTAAATACGCTGGCGGTTCTAACGAACAAGCAGCGAGTAGTAAGACAAGGGTGAGTAAAGTGATTATTCTTTTCATCTATACGGCAACTCCTTATGCTTCTTTTTTCCGATCTAGTAAAACGGCAATTAAAATAACAGCACCTTTAACGACTTGTTGGAAGAAAGATGAAACGCCAATCAAGTTTAGCCCATTGTTTAACACACCAATAATAAGCGCACCAATGACTGTTCCAACTATCCATCCATGCCCACCTGTTAAGCTTGTCCCACCTAGTACCACAGCGGCAATGGCATCTAGTTCAAACATATTTCCTGCTGTTGGTTGGGCAGAGTTTAGGCGTGATGTTAAAATAAGTGCCGCAAGTGCAGCCAAAGCCCCTGTTAATGAGTAAACATAAATTTTAATACGATCTACGTTAATGCCTGAGAGTTTCGATGCTTCTTCATTTCCACCCACTGCATAAACACGACGTCCAAAAGTTGTTTTCTTTAAAATGAAATATAATACAGCAAATGATAAAATCATCGTAACGATTGGAACTGGAATACCGAAGAAATATCCTTTACCTAATAATTGAAATGATAAAGAATCGCCTAACCCTGAAATCGGCTTTCCTTCTGTATAGACGAGCGTAAGCCCGCGGTAAATCGTCATCGTTGCAAGCGTTGCAATAAACGGTGCAACTTTTCCTTTTGCGATAATAATTCCGTTAATTGCACCTAACACAGCTCCGAGTAAAAGACCTAGAGACATAGCAAGAATTGGATCCATTCCACCTGCTAAAAATCCGGCAGTTACAGCGCCTGTTAAAGCTAAAGTCGACCCAACGGATAAGTCTATTCCGCCTGTTAAGATAACGAATGTCATCCCAAATGCGATGAGTGCGTTAATTGAAACTTGTCGTAAAACGTTAAAGATATTATGAATCGTGAGGAAGTTAGGACTCATAATAGAAATAACAGTAATGATTAAAAATAACCCGATAAAGGGGGCAATTCTTTGTAAAAGTGATTGTGAGTTAGATTTGAGCAACTTTTTCTCCTCCTGTAGCAAAGTGCATAATACGTTCTTGCGTCATTTCTTCTTTTGTGACTTCACCTGTAAGGCGACCTTCATGCATAACAAGCACACGATCAGCCATTCCAATGACTTCAGGCAACTCGGATGAAATCATAATAATTGCTACGCCTCTTTCAGCAAGTTCATTCATAATGGAGTAAATCTCTTTTTTTGCACCGACATCTACACCTCGCGTCGGTTCATCTAATATTAAAATCTCTGGTTCTGTCCCAAGCCACTTTGCAATAACGACTTTTTGTTGGTTACCACCACTTAAAGATTTCGCAGCTTGTTCAGGACCTGATAAACGAATTTTTAAACGTTCGACCATTGTGTGGTATAAGCTTTTTTCCTTTTGATACTTTACAATGCTGTTTTTAGCGACACGATCGAAATTTGTTAAACTTAAGTTGTCGCGTACAGAAAAATCTACAATAAGTCCTTCAGATTTTCTGTCTTCAGTGACATAGCCAATGCCAAGGTTTTTCGCTTGAAGCGGGTTATTAATTGAGGTTTTTTCATTGTTTAAGAAAATATCGCCAGCTGTAAATTTCCGGTAGCCAAATAAAGACTGCATCACTTCTGTACGACCTGCCCCCATTAAGCCTGCAAATCCGACAATTTCACCAGCGCGAACTTCAAATGAAACGTCTTCAAAATGCCCATCTCTCGTTAGTCCTTTAGCAGCCAATTTCACATCACCAATTGCGGCATTACGTTCAGGGAATTGGTCACCGAGTTGGCGTCCCACCATCATATGGACGATTTCATCAAAGTTAGTCTCTTTGATACTTTTTGTGCCGACATATTCACCGTCCCGTAGAATCGTAATACGGTCACAGATTGAAAAGATTTCTTCCATTCGATGTGAAATATAAACAAATGCGACGCCTTTTTCTTGTAAGTTGTGAATCGTTTCGAAAAGGGAATCGATTTCACGATCTGTCAGTGCTGCAGTTGGTTCGTCCATAATAATCACTTCAGCATTTGAAGAAACCGCTTTCGCAATTTCAATAATTTGTTGCTTACCAACAGAAAGCTGTCCAGCTTCTGTTCGTACATCCTCTTGCATTTCAAAAGTTTTTAAAATTTCAGCAGCACGCTGATTCATTTCTCTTGTTTTTAAAATCCCGCTTTTTCCAAAAGTCTTTTCTTTTCCTAAAAATAAATTTTCAGCAATGGATAAGTGGGGAAGGATATTTAATTCCTGATGAATCACGGCAATTCCAGCCTGCTCAGATTCTTTCGTATTTTTGTAATGGACGGCTGCTCCATTAACTTTTACTTCTCCAGAATCTCGTTCATGAATGCCGGTTAAAACTTTCATTAGTGTTGACTTACCCGCACCATTTTCACCCATTAATGCGTGAATCTCACCTTTTTTCAATGAAAAAGAAACATCTTTTAAAACTGTGTTTCCAGAAAATGATTTTGTAATTCCACTCATTTCAATCATTGCGAACACCTGCTTTCACGTCTTATTTAATTCTTATAAAGGAGGAGATGAAATATTAAGCAGTTATGAAAAACGTGCATCTATTAGCCGCTCTTCAATTTCACTTTGAGAAGGCATTCCACCTTGCGCACCGAACTTTTCTACAGATAAAGATCCAGCTGCATTTGCAAAGTGTACTGCTCTTTCTAAACCAAAACCTTCCGCAATGGCATAGGCTAACGCGCCATTAAAAGTGTCACCGGCGCCTGTTGTATCGACGACTTTCGTTTTAAACCCCTTTACAACTACATGTTTTTCACCGTCAAAATACCGTGCCCCTTCACTGCCAAGTGTAATAATTAACTGATTTGGATGTTGCTCTAAAGCTGTTTCGATATTTGTACCAAAAATTTGCTCGCACTCTGTTTCATTGGGTGTTAAATAATCAATCTTATCCATAAATTGCTTGTCAAATCCTGCTGCCGGAGCGGGATTCAAGAGTACAGGGACATTCAATTCATCACAAACTTGCAAGATATAGTCAATTGTCGGAATAGGAATTTCCAATTGTAAAACAACTAACGTGCTTTTTTGAATGATTGTTTTTACTTGATCGATTTGCGTTGGTGACAACTCATAGTTTGCGCCAGGTACGACAATAATGCGGTTGTCTCCATCTGACAATAAAATATTTGCAATGCCGGAAGCGGTATTCGTACTTTTTTTAACATGGTCTGCATTCACATGATTTTCAGCTAGATTGAGGATTAATTCTTCGCCGAATACATCATTTCCCACATTTGCTACCATGTTGACTTGTCCACCTAAGCGAGCGGCTGCAACTGCTTGATTAGCCCCTTTCCCACCAGGAACAGTCGTAAATAAATCACCAAATGTTGTTTCCCCTTGTATAGGGAAATCGTTTGTTTGTACGACTAAATCCATATTGATGCTGCCAATCACTGTAATCATATTTTTTCACTCCTTGTTGTCCCACGTTGGATGAGTTCCACGGGGATTTGGACTTTCTTTTCTTCAAGAGGTAAATTTTCAATCGTTTTAATTAACATACGAGCAGCGACGGCACCCATTTTATAAATGTCTTGTGCGATAGTCGTTAGACCGGGTGTGGTCATTTCGCTTAAGCTCACATTGTCAAAGCCAATAATTTGCAGATCATTTGGTACATGAAGATCAAGTGCATGTGCGGCTTTTAAAGCACCAGCAGCAGAGACATCACTACTTGCAAAAATGCCATCAATTTTCGGGTTTCCTAGTAATGCTTTTTTAACGATACGCTCAGCTACATCAAACTGAAAAGAGCACTCAATGATTTCTGTTTGAATCGATGTGTCTTGGACGGCTTCTATAAATCCAGCAAGTCGTTCATCCGCAGGGCCGACACCTTTAGGACCGCGAAGGCAAATAACGTTTTTGCATCCTCGTTCTATGAGGTGATTTGTACCAACTTTTGCTCCTTCTTTATTTTGAGAAGAGACAGTGGGTAAAGGACCTTCGATTTTTCGGTCGAGTGCTACAATGGGAATCGTCAAATTTTCGTAATGATGTGCGTCTAAAGAGCTCGTCGTAATAATAAATCCAGCGATATATTTTTGCTGTAATGTATCTATATAATGAAGTTCTTTTTCAGGATTGCCATCAGAATTGCAAAGAACAACGGTATAACCGTATGTAAGAGCGATATCTTCAACAGCTCGCGCTAATTCTGGGAAAAATGGGTTTGTAATGTCAGGAACAATTAAGCCAATATAATGGGTCTGCTTTGTGCTTAACGAACGAGCGACTAAACTCGGTTTGTAATTTAATTTTTGAATCGCTTGTTCAATCTTAGCCGCTGACTTTTGTCCAACATATCCTTTTTTATTTAAATAGCGTGAAACTGTGGCAACGGAAACACCAGCTTCTTTTGCAACGTCTCGAATATTAGCCATCTGATCACCTAATTCTCATAATGTGTAACCGGTTCCACATGACTATAGCAACTTCTTTTATCCGTTGTCAATGCAAGATGACTATTTGTATATTTCAAACAATTTTAAGGTGAAGGATTAATTAGTTTGAGAAAGCGAGACTTGAAGAGGGAGTGAATGTAGTTAAGAGATTGTTGGAACGATTCGAACCTATCGATGTTTGTAAGAAAAGGAAAATTTAAAAGGTCATTCATCTACCATTTGTAGATAAATGACCGTTGAAAGTTAAATAATCTGGTTAAAGACGAGCCCGTCATTCTCAAAGTGAACGATTTTTAAACGATTGTCTGTCTGGATTGTGCCTGAATACTTATCCAGGTCAATATATTCTACAATTTTATTGAATTCTGGCAGGTTTTCAATTAATGTTCTAATGACTTCTTTCATATACGTTACCTTTAGGATATTCATTCCGACTTACATGATTAGTTTGACATATCCAATTGTAAAGACATTAAAAACTAGCTCAACTTATAACGAGTGATTTGTGAAAGGTTATTTTCTAGATGAAAAGGGACTATAGTAGACAAAACATTGAGTGACATGCAATCCTATAAGGGAGAAGAAAACTTAATGTTTATTATTTTTCGGGAGGCTAATGATGTATAAATTAATCGCAGTTGATCTTGACGGCACGTTACTTACGGATGATTTAGAAGTTAAACCAGAAACAATTGAAGCAGTTCAACAAGCTGTAGAGGCGGGAACAGTGGTAACAATCGCAACAGGAAGAATGCTTGCTTCAGCAAAACAGTTTGCTGAAAAGTTGAAGATAGATGTACCAATTATCACTTATCAAGGCGCTATTATTCAAGATTTACGTACACAAAAAGTAATTTATGAGCGATTCATTTCACCAGAAATTGCAAAGAAAATAGTAGCGTTTGCGAATGAAACAAAAATTCACTTGCAAGTGTATCAAGATGATCGTTTATATGGTGCTGTAGAGAACGAAACTTTGGTAAATTATGCTAAAAATACAAAGGTTCCTTATACAGTAGAGCCAGATTTGTTTAAGCTTGCAGAAAAAGGATTTACGAAGGCTATTTTTATCGATGAACCACATGTGTTAGAAGGATTAGCAGAAGAATTAGCAACTTTACTCGGCGAAACCACACATATTACAAAATCAACACCGAGATTTCTAGAGTTAACACATCCAGAGGCAAATAAAGGGAAAGCACTTAGTTATTTGGCAGAAACATTAGGAATCGATCAATCAGCTACGATTGGTATTGGAGATAATTTCAATGATAAAGAATTAATTGCAACTGCAGGACTTGGCGTAGCGATGGAAAATGCAGTAGACGAATTAAAAGATTTAGCGGATTATACGACACTTTCAAATAATGACCAAGGTGTTAAAGATGTCATTGAGAAGTTCGTGTTGAAGAAAGAGAAAGTATAATTACGTAAATTGCGAGAACAAACAGGTGAGAGGAAAAACTCTTGCTTGTTTGTTTAATAAGAGCGAAAGTTAATATGAAGTCCCTCGAGTTGGTTGGATTTAAAAATATGTCTAGTTACATTAATCAATTTCATAATTGCTTATTCTTGTAATGAAGACGAACTTTAATGTTAACGATCGATTGAATGTTCGTGTTTATTGCAAGGGATATCCGTTGATTGGAGTGGAAGGCGCCGACTCCTGTGGGTTTAGCGGGACAGGTGAGACCCCGCAGTGGAGCGAAGCGACCGAGGAGGCTCACCGCCCGCCCCACGGAAAGCGTGCGCCTGGAACGGAGATCAACATTGTTCGGGAATTTTTAGTGTAAGGTTAATTATGA
>JAPFCR010000008.1 GCA_026169375.1 Sporosarcina sp.
CATCATTCTTGTAATCACTTGTTCTTTAAATTCTTTATTGTATCTCGTACCATTTTTCTTATTCACGTCGTATTCCCTCCGTTTATTTTCTAATTATAACAGGAGAGTTCTATACGACAACTAGCCTAACATAGGGGGAAACCATCCTCTATTTGGAATCTTTCAACCAAAGGTAGATATTCTTTCAAAGGAAGCTCAAACAGTTCTACATTATACACAGATTACTTATTGACAGGGAAAAGTTCAGTTAATATTTTTGTGAAAAATACCGATCATCAATATTCATTGAAATTTAAAGTTAAACGAAAAGATCTTATTTTTGATAATACAGTAGGATCATACGTAGTACCGTTAGGTAAATCTGGTTCAGTTACTTTGTCACTTAATAAGTCTTCTAATTATTACATTGAATTTACTGGACCAAATAATTTCTCTGGATATATCCAATGATTTCCCACAAAAAGCATACTGAAATTAGTATAACTATCTGATATATTCTTGAAGGAAATCCAAGAAGCCGAAAAACAACTTGCAGCCACTAAACAGAAAAAAATGGTGGATATTTTGGAAATAAAAAAAGAGTGGCCGAAGCCACTCTTAATAATCCGAATCCCTATAAATATCTTCTGCCATAGGTACTGTTTTCAAACAAATCACCCTATTGAAGCTCTCATTAAACGATATGTTCCACTTCCATAAAGCCCCACTCTAATATGTGTTGTATATTCAACGGGACTATATTTCAAAGCTTTAAATTTACCAACGCTCGAAACTTCAACAACACTTGGATCTAGTCTAGTAGCTTTTGTAGAATCTGTTTTCCCATAAAAAGGACCATTTAAAATAGCATCATAAGAATAATTGCCTACTTTACCTGAACCCCATAAAAAGTTACCAGTTAAAATGTGATTAAAATTAAATCCAGCAGTATTCTTTACCTCTGCTCTAAAGTATTTCCCTTGTTGTGCTGCAAATAAAGTAATATGAGGTTCCTCGACTTGAAACGCCAAACTTAAAGGCTCCGCTTGAAAACTCAAATCACCATATACAGTTACATCTGTTTCTCCTTGTTCTAACTGTTGCATTTGATTTTACAATGAACCGAAAATTAAAATACTCAATTACGTTGCTTACGGTTATCGAAGTTTCATGAACTATAAAAACCGCATTTTAACTCATTTTAAATTTAAGCCACTTGAACCTGGGGGAGAAACAAGGATTATCGCCTTTTGAAGCTAGAAAGCGCCATCTGGAACGGAAAGAAACGGAGTATTGGGCTAATCTCTCTAGTATTATATCAAAATAGGTTGTATGTTCAGAAAGTTTCTTATATAATGTTAAGTATAAATGAATGGTTATTCATTCGTGGGGGAGGAGATGTGAAAATGAATTTAGTGTCGACAGTTCAACAAACGGCAGTTGAGCAACCAGAAAAAATTGCTTATCATTTTATGGGGAAAGATACGACGTACGCAGAGTTTGATGCGTCGGTTGCTCGGCTGGCTTCGGCGTTAGAAGCGTTAGGCGTTCAAAAAGGGGATCACGTCGCATTTTTACTTGGGAATACACCGCATTTTTTATTATCTCTTTATGCAACAATGAGACTTGGGGCAATCGCAATTCCAATTAATCCAATTTATACACCTGATGAAATTTCGTACATTATACATAATAGTGATGCGAAAATCGTTGTATCGATAGGTCAATTATTGCCACTTGTTGAAAAAGCGGCGGCTGCATTTGCGACTGTGGAGCATTATGTGGTTTGTGAAACTGAAGAAGATACGAAAGACAAAGTTCATGCCTTACCAGAAAGACTCAAAGAGAAAGTTCATTTATTCAACGAGTTGATCATGAAGAAAGATCATGAAAATGTACCTGTTGAAGTAGAAACCGATGATACAGCGATTATTTTATATACGTCTGGCACGACAGGAAGTCCGAAAGGTGCGATGTTAACGCATGGAAATTTATATTCAAATGCGTGTGACGTGGCGAATTATTTAGGGTTTCAAGCTGGAGATCGTGTCGTTGCGACGTTGCCCGTATTTCATGTGTTTGCTTTAACAGTTGTTGTCAATGCGCCGTTAGTAAGAGGGGCAGAAATTTTACTCATTCCACGCTTTATCCCGGCAGATGTCTTTCAAACGATTCGGGAGAAAAAGGCAACTGTTTTTGCAGGCGTGCCAACGATGTATAATTTCTTATACCAATTTCCTGGTGGAAAGAAAGAAGATTTTGCAACTGTTCGTTTCGCGATTTCAGGGGGATCATCTTTACCTGTTGCGCTCCTTCATAATTTTGAAGAAAAATTTGATGTGCGTATTTCAGAAGGTTACGGTTTATCCGAAGCTTCACCAGTCACTTGTTTTAACCCCATTGACCGAGAGCGAGTACCAGGTTCTATCGGGACGAGCATTATGAATGTTGAAAATAAAATTGTGAATGAACTCGGTGAAGAAGTTCCGAATGGTGAAGTAGGGGAACTCATCGTTCGCGGTCCGAATGTTATGAAAGGGTATTATAATATGCCAGAAGAAACAGAAGTTACGCTGCGGGACGGTTGGTTATATACAGGAGATTTAGCGCGGAAAGATGAAAGCGGTTACTTTTATATTGTTGACAGAAAAAAAGATTTAGTCATCGTCGGTGGTTATAATGTTTATCCGCGTGAAGTGGAAGAAGTTTTATTTGAACATCGAGATGTCGTCGAAGCGGCGGTCATCGGTGTTCCGGATATTGACTTTGGGGAAGTTGTGTATGCTTTTGTTGTGATGAAAGAAGGCGCTCGGGAAGATGAGGAAGCGTTACTCAATTATTGTTCAAAAAAACTAGCAAAATATAAAGTACCAAAGCATATCGATTTTTTAGAAGAATTACCGAAAAATACGACAGGGAAAATCTTACGTCGTTCATTAAGTGCGCACGTGACATTGGTTTAAGTAATGCTATTTAACTCGAATTTTACAAAGATGTCTGCTCCTGGTGCCATTTGAGAGTGTGGTGGGACTTGGCATCTCGTACTTCAAGGCCTTCTTATTTTGTGAAAGAAGGTCTTTTTCATATGAAAATAAAGGGGAATTGTTCCGAATGTCGAAGTAAGATTTCAAAGCGAATGATTTTAAGGAGGCATTTTTTATGACAAAAAGAAAATTACGAGTAGAAGATTTATATGAATTTGTATCGGTTGCAAGTCCAAAATTATCACCCAATCAACAGGAAGCGGTTTTTCTAAAGACTTCTATCGATGAAGAAAAAAATGATTATATTGCAAATTTATTTCACGTTCAATTAGACACGCATGAAGTAACACAATGGACATATGGGAAAGAGCGAATTTCATCACCTGCTTGGTCATATGATGGAAAACAAATTGCTTTTTTATCAAACAGAGATGAGACAACACAATTATATGTAATGCTAGCAAATGGCGGAGAAGCCAAGCAGGTGACAGACTTTGAAAAAGGGGTGTCGAGCTTTCTTTGGTCACCGTGTGGAAAGAAAATTTGGATAAATGCTGCGGTAAAAGAAAATGAGACGTTTACATATAAGGAAGAAAAAATCGAAAATAAAAAACCAACCGCTTATCGTACAACAAAAATGAAGTACCAAGCAGACGGTGTTGGCCTGATTCCGCAAGATACGTATCGTCAAATTGGTGTGGTCGATCTTGAAACAGGGGATGTTACCCAATTTACAGAAGGGAATCACCAATATCATTTAATGGCTGTTTCAAATAAAGGCGAACAACTTGTAATCGGTGTGAACCGTACTGAAAATCAAGACAATGAATTTAAATTACCGCTTTATCTCGTTGATACCGGGTCAAAAGAAGAAACGACAATTATTGAAGCGAACGGCAATTATGGAAATGCTGTGTTTTCTCATGATGATGCGTATATTGCGTATACAGGTGCAGATCGTTCTTATGAAAATGCGACACAGCCGGAACTTTTCGTTTACAACCGTGAAGCCAAAACGAATACTTGTATAACAGAAAGTATTGATGCACCTGTTGGCGATTTAGTTGTTTCGGATGCCCAGCAAGGTATTAGCGCATCACCAGTTGTGTGGACGAAAGATCATGACCTTTATTTCCAATTATCAACAATGGGAGATGTACGTCTTTATTATGCTTCATTAGACGGGGCGATTTTCCCAGCATCACAGGAAAATGAACATATTTATGATTATGATGTCGCAAAAGACGGCACATTTGCAGTTGTTGCAGTGAGTAACTCAGTTCATCCAGGTGAATTGTATAAACAAACGATTGCTACGGGAGAACGAGAAGCATTAACGGCGATGAATAAAGATTTCGTTGACACAGTAGAGCTTGTGCAACCTGAAGCAATTGTTTATAAAGGACAGAAAGATTGGGATGTTCACGGTTGGTTAATGAAACCGGCTGGATTTGAAGAAGGAAAAAAGTATCCGTTTATCGTTGAAATTCACGGCGGTCCAGCGACGATGTATGGCAATTCATTTTTCCATGAGATGCAAGTGCTTGCTGCGAAAGGATATGGTGTGCTTTACGTGAATCCGCGTGGTAGTCACGGATACAACCAAGAATTTGTCGATGCGGTGCGCGGCGATTATGGTGGCGGCGATTATGCAGATATTATGGACGGTTTGGATTATGTTCTTTCAGAAAATGACTGGATTGACACGGATAGACTGGGGGTAACAGGCGGTAGTTATGGTGGATTTATGACGAACTGGATTGTTGGGCATACAAATCGTTTTAAAGCAGCCGTTACACAACGTTCGATTTCTAACTGGGTAAGTTTTTACGGTGTATCCGACATCGGTTATTATTTCAGCGAATGGCAACACGGAGCGGATATGAATGATGTAGACAAATTATGGGATTTCTCACCGTTAAAGTATGCGAAAAATATTGAAACACCGCTGTTAATTCTCCATAGTGAAGATGATTTACGATGCCCGATGGAACAAGCGGAGCAATTATTTATCACACTAAAGAGAATAGGGAAAGAAACAGAACTTGTCCGTTTCCCAGAAGCAGATCATAACTTATCGAGAACGGGAATTCCGAATTTACGAATTGAACGATTAAACGAAATGACAAATTGGTTTGAGCACTATTTAACTTGATAGAGCCACGCATCCAATTCGCAACTTGTTCACAAAAGGTTACTAGTTTGGAAATCATTTCCTTAAAAACTTTGCATCTAAAGACAAGAAAGATGTAAAATGGAGATATAAAGTAACTGTTGAAACGAAATGCGAGGAGCTGGATGGAATGGCTATAAAAAATGTAATGGAGACGATTGTGCAAGACGTGCTCAAAAATAATTTAACACAATTGCGAATGACTTGTACATGTGACCGCTGTTTAGACGATGTGCGGGCGCATGCACTTAATCATTTGCCGCCAAAATATATTGTAAACCCGGAACACCAACCGTATATTCGAGCGGTTCATGAAGTAAACCAAAACGAAGCACTTAATGTATTAAAAATCGTTACACAAGCCGCAACAGTGATCTCGGACAGGCCACGATGTGGAAATATATAATAAAAAGGCATTTGTCGTTCAAATCAGAATGACAAATGCCTTTTGTATTTAAAATAATTTTAAAAACGCTGCCGGTACTTTTGATTCGAATGATAAAGCTTTACCTGTTACTGGATGTGTCAATGAAATTTTATGCGCATGTAACCCGAGTCTTCCGAGGGGGCGTGTTTCGGCGCCGTATTTTCGGTCTCCAACAATCGGGTGCTTTAAATCTTGCATATGGACACGAATTTGGTTTTTTCGACCCGTTTCTAACCGCACTTCTAATAAAGAGTTATGGCGATTCTTTTTCAGCACTTTATAATGTGTGACTGCTTTTTGTCCATCATTCGGTCGATAACTCGAATAAACGACAAATGCTTTATTTTCTTTTAACCAAGTTGTAATCGTCCCGTCTTTTCTCACACTACCTTCAACGAGCGCCGTATACGCACGTTCTGGAACGATATTATGCCAATCATTTTGCAAAGTTTGCTGTACGTCTTTATTTTTCGCGAATATCATCACACCAGACGTATCACGGTCAAGACGGTGTACGATGAAAACACGATTTCTTGGATCGACTGTTTTTACATAATCCATTAATTGGCGATATGCGGTGATGTGACGTTCATTTTTAGACGCAACAGTGAGAAGCCCAGCATCTTTTTCAATAACAAGTAAATCATCATCTTCGAATAAAATCCGAATCCCTGATAACTTTACCGTCTCCGTCGCAACGCGCGAATGAATTTGAACGACATCTCCTGGGTGAAGCGGGTCGTCGAATTGTGTCGACGCTTTTCCGTTAATGACAACTTGTCCACGGCTCAGAATTCCTTTTACTGTATTTCGACTACGGTTTGGTATCCTTTCATATAAAAATGCGAGTAATTTATGCGGCGTTTCTACCGTCCACTTTTCATCCAACTCGCGTGATCTAGCTTTTCTTTTCATACGTAACTTCCTTTCGTAAATGTACCTGTCCCTTAACCATAATCAATCTACGGAGTGCTGTCTACTTATTCTTGCTCAAGTAGCCAGTCACGAAAACACCCAGTGCCAGTCACAGACATCCATTCACGTCCTTCTGTGAATTGTGGCTGCAGCTGGCACTGGATATAAACCTTATCTCCCTTTAAACTCGGGCGCTCTTTTTTCCGCGAATGCTTCTAATGCTTCGATGCGGTCTTCAGTCGGTATTGTTAATTCATACGCTTTTCGTTCAATGGCGAGGCCTGTTTGTAAGTCTACGTTCATGCCGTTTCGAACGGCGAATTTCGCTTGTTGTAACGCAATCGGGCCATTTTTCAGCATTTCATCCGCGAAAGCAATCGTTTCATCTTCTACATTTTCATCTAGTACAACTTTTGTTAATATGCCGTACCCATGGGCTTCATCAGCACTTAAACGACGTGCGGTTAAAATTAACTCAAGCGCTTTCGTTTCGCCGATTAAACGGGGAAGACGTTGCGTTCCTCCAGCACCTGGAATAATGGCGAGCCCTGTTTCGGTAAGGCCCATTTTTGCAGATTGTGCTGCAATCCGGAAATCGCAAGAAAGTGCCAGCTCAATACCCCCGCCAAATGCAAAGCCGTTAATCATCGCAATGGTTGGTTGTGGAAGTTGTTCAATCGCTGAAAAAACTTCCCCAATTTTATATAAATTCCGTTTTACTTGTACATCTGTTAATGTTTTCCGTTCTTTTAAATCCGCCCCCACGCTAAAAGAACGTTTTCCAGATCCTGTGAAAATGACGACACGAATGTCTGGATTAATGCGAATCGATTCAGTCACTTCCCCGAGTTCTTGAATCATTTGATAATTAAAAGCATTTAATCCTTCTGGACGATGTAATGTAATGACTGCCAAGTTTCCCCTTTGTTCGTAAATAATTGTCTCCATAAAATCCCCCTCATTTCATTATTCAGTCTATTTAAATGTATCACGAACGGTAATCTAGTGCTAGTAGTCCAAAATCTTAAGGCGACAGGCATCCCGTTCATGCGGGATACATCCATGCATTTTTAAAGTCGATAAAATTCTGCGTTCCAATTTTATAGAAAATTAGGTAGAATAGAGAGCAGGAGTTGATTTTGTTGAAAACTGTAATCGTTACAGACAGCACGGCATATTTGCCATCACATAAAATGGAAGAACTAAACATTAAAATGATTCCACTTGCAGTTACAATCGACGGTATTTCTTATGACGAAGAAGTGGAAATTTCACCAACTGAATTTTACGACCGAGTACGCGGAAATGGTCCATTACCGAAGACATCACAGCCTCCAGTAGGCCGGTTTGTATCTCTTTTTGATTCATTAAAGGAAGAGTATGATGCAATTATTTCGATTCACTTATCGAGTGGCATTAGTGGTACATATGACGGGGCAACACAAGCGGGTGAAATGATAGAAGGCATTGACGTTTATCCATTTGACTCAGAATTATCTTGTTATATACAAGGATTTTATGTACTTCGTGCAGCCAAAATGGCAAAAGACGGGGCAACGCCTGAAGAAATTTTAACAGAATTAAATGAAATGAAACAGACGATGCGCGCGTATTTCATCGTAGACGACTTAGCACATTTACAACGTGGCGGTCGATTATCGAGTGCCCAGGCGATGATTGGGAGTTTACTTCAAGTAAAACCGGTTTTACACTTTGAAGAAAAAGTCATCGTGCCATTCGAGAAAATTCGAACACGTAAAAAAGCGATGAAGCGAATTGTCGATATGCTAGCTAAAGATGCAGCGAAAATGCCGTTAGAAGCGGCAATTATTCATGCGAATTGTCCTGAAGATGCAGAAAAGTGGCTGGCTGAATTACAAGCTAAACTGCCGAATGTTGACTTTACAGTAAGTCATTTCGGTCCAGTCATTGGCACACATTTAGGTGAAGGATCGCTCGGACTTGGTTGGGTGAAAAAATAAAAACGGGGGTATGTTCATTGGTGAACCATTTTAACGAAGCTGTACAACATTTTCTAGCAGGTCGGATATGGCACCGCGAACATATCCCTTTTCTAACGGACCTTATTGACGAGCAAATTAAAGCGAGATTCATTAATGTCATTCAAGGTGTAACAACAACGAAGAATTTCCTAAATCAATCAATCTACAAGTGCAATCGCTGTGAAAATCATGCGCAATTTAAATTTACAACATTCCACTGCGCCAAATGTGAAGGACCTTGTGCGTATTGTCGACAATGTCTTAAAATGGGACGTGTTTCTAGTTGCACAGAACTCCTTATATGGAAAGGACCGCCGATTTCATTTCATAAACAGCATGAAAATCATTGGCAAGGAAAGTTAACCTCGCTACAGAAAAAAGCATCCATTGAACTAATGGAAAGTACGAATGAGAAAAAATCACATCTGATTTATGCAGTTTGTGGTGCAGGGAAAACGGAAATCTTATTCGACCCGATTTACGAGTTATTACAAGAAGGAAAACGCATTTGCGTCGCAGCCCCGCGTGTAGATGTCATATTAGAATTAGAACCGAGATTTAAAGCGGCATTCCCGAGAACACCTATCGCTGCTTTATACGGCGGAGCGACACCAAAAGAAGAACCGGCGCAACTCGTTCTCGCTACGACCCATCAGCTGTATCGTTTTGAAGGAGCTTTCGATGCGATCTTTGTGGATGAAGCAGATGCATTCCCGTATACGGCCGATGAAACATTACAACAAGCGGTACAAAAAGCAGCGAAACCAGATGCACCGATTCACTTTGTGACGGCAACCCCAACCGGAGCACTCATTGACAGAGCAACGCGCGACCAGGCGATTTCTACCATCCCCCGACGTTTTCACGGACATCCTTTACCACTTCCACAATACGAATCCTTATGGCGTTATATTGAACAAATACATAAAGGAAACCTTCCACGTAAATTAACAGAGTGGATCCAAAAATGTATAGAGAATAAGCAACCTTTTCTTGTCTTTTTTCATCAAATTGAATTAATGGAAAAAGCTTTACCACTTATTCAACAATTCGAACCGCGTATAGAAGCAGTTCACGCAGCACATGAAAACCGGAAAGAATATGTGCAAGCATTACGAAATGGCGAATTTAAAGGACTCCTTACAACGACTATTTTAGAACGGGGGATCACCATTTCAAATGTACAAGTGGCAGTCGTCGGTGCGGAACAATCCATTTTCACAAAAAGTGCACTCATTCAAATTGGTGGACGCGTTGGGCGTGCAAAAGAAACGCCAGGCGGCGACTTTATCCTTTTTCATCACGGAATTACCTACGCAATGGACGAAGCTAAAAGAGAAATTAACCAATTGAATCAAACAGGAGGCAACTTATGAAAGCATGTTTACTTTGTGAAGCGATTTTACCCGCGCTTCCGACATGGCAAGCGCTCATTGGCATTGATGAACAAAAGATAATTTGTGAAAGTTGTTCAAAATCATTTGAACGTGCCGATAGTATAGATAAGACGACTGATTTATCATCTGTGACATCGCTCTATGCATATAATGAAGCGATGCAATCTTATTTACATCAGTTTAAATTTTTACAAGATATTGCACTCGCGGCGGTTTTCAAAAAGGAACTCCAAACGATTCTAAAGCATCAGAAGAACATCGTGCCGATTCCTGTACATCCTGAAAAAAGAATGACACGTACATTCGGGCAAGTGGAAGCACTTCTTGATTATGCGAAAATACCTTATTTAAATTTATTAGAAAAGCTAGATCAAACCGCAATGGGTGAAAAAACAAGACAAGAAAGACTTAGGACAAAACCATTATTTCAACTGAAACCAAATATACAAATTAAGCATGAAACGTATACGCTCATCGATGATATTTACACGACAGGCACAACGCTGAATCATGCGGCGAAAGTTTTACGAAAAGCAGGCGCAAAACATGTAGAAGCCGTAACGTTAATACGCGCTTGACATACGAATGATGACAAAGGAAAGTAGGGAACCATTTTGAGGAAAAATGAACCGGAAATTAGAAATTGTCCAACATGTGGAAACTTCTTTAATTACACAGGTGTACGTGATAACTGTCTTGAATGTGCACAAAAAGAAGAAAAAGTATTTGAAGAAGTGTATCGCTTTTTAAGAAGAAGAGAAAATAGAGCTGCTTCCGTAGAGCGTATTGTAGAAGAAACAGGCGTAGACGAAGACCTACTGTATAAATGGGTAAGAAGAGGACGTTTACAACCCGCACATTTCCCAAACTTAGGCTATCCATGTGATAAATGTGGAAAGCTCACGACAGAAGGGAAATTATGTGTTGCATGTCAAAACGAATTACAAAAGGATTTACAACAATTTGAAGCGGCGAAAGAATTTAGAGAAAGCATTCAACAATCAGAAGAGCGAACGTACTTTACAAAACGTGACTGAATGAAAGGAATCGTTCCAAAGACCTCTTCACAAAGTTGAGAAGTGGCCGACATAGGAAAGACAAACAAAAAGGAGTGATGAAAATGAAAATTAATAAACCGCATATTCCCGCGATTAACCCGTATAAAGCAAATGATTTTAACTTAAAAAAGTCAACACAGCAACAAGCTGTTCAACAAGATAAACTTGAAATTTCAACAAAAGCAAAAGAACTTTCAGAAATCACTTCTAGCGCAACAGCGCGAAGTGAACATGTGCAAAGGATTAAAGAACAAGTCACTACAGGGAACTATGAAGTAAATCCTGAGAAAATTGCACAATCACTCGTAAAATATTATCAGTAAGTCCAATGATTATTTATGAAAGAAGTTGACAATATGTCGATTCAACCAATACTCGCGACGCTTACAAACTTAGAAAAAATGCATACAAGTTTACTAAGCCTCGTAACTGAAAAGACAACGATGATTAAAGAAGGCGATATGCCAGCGCTCGATCAAGTATTAAAAGATGAGCAATCTCATTTAGCTGCAATCGTTCAAATTGAAAACCAGAGACAGCAGGCTGTTACAGACTATTTGAAACAGCAAGGACGCAATGTGTTGGAAACACCAACAATTTCAGATGTCATTGAAATCGTACAGTCTGCTGATGAGAAAAAAGACCTTACGGAGGCGAAGGACCGTCTCCTGCATGTGATTCACGACTTGAAATGGCAGAATGATTTAAACCAAAAACTAACATATCAATCCCTTCAGTTCGTGAATCTGTCGCTGGACATGGTCAGACCACAACAAGATGCACTGAACTACTCAGAAACCGAAATTAAAGGATCGAAAGAAACAACTAAACGACCAACTTTCGATTCACAAGCTTAGGGAGGAAAACCAAATGAGCTCTACTTTTATGGGATTAGAAACAAGTAAACGCGGACTCTATACACAACAATCCGCTCTTTATACAACAGGACATAATATTAGTAATGCGAACACTTTAGGGTACTCACGTCAACGTGTCAATATGGAAGCGACTGCTGGTTATCCAGGCGTTGGTTTAAACGCGGGCACAATGCCAGGGTTTCTCGGGACGGGGGTACAAGCAGGTTCGATTACCCGCATTCGTGATTCTTTTACTGATCATCAATTTCGTCAAGAATCAACGAAACTCGGTTACTGGGAATCTCAGTCAAAAGCAATTGAACAAATGGAAGACGTTTTAAACGAACCGTCGCATTATGGGCTTCAAAAATCACTCAGTGAATTTTGGCAATCGCTTCAAGACTTAGCGACGAATCCAAGCGAAAGCGGTGCACGTGCGGTGGCGGTTCGTAAAGGAGAAGCCGTGGCGGATTCGTTCAACTATATGCATAAATCACTCACTGAAATTCAAACAAACTTAGGAACAGAAATTGGTCATACCACAACAGAAATTAATTCGTTGCTGAACCAAATTGCGAAAGTTAACGAACAAATTAAAACAGTTGAACCGAACGGCTATATTCCGAATGATTTGTATGACCAAAGAGATTTACTGCTTGATGATTTATCTGAACTTGTGCCGATTGAAGTAAGTTATGAATCATCAGGTGGACGTGCGGTGGACGGGGAAGCCGAGGGTTGGGCTGTTGTGAAGTTGAAGCTAGATGATGGTAAGACGGAGACGCTTGTGCATGGGCATAAGGCAGTGAAGTTGGAAACTGACCCCGGAAAATTAGTAGATGACGATGGCAACATTCCAATTAAAGGGATTAAACTTGAAAACAAGTTGAATAATCAAGGGGAGTTTGAAGATGATTCTGGAACAATTGGTTTCGAAAATTTAGCAGATATCGGAAAACTAAAATCATTAATGAATTCGTATGGTACGAGTGACGGTAAAGGCTTATATCCGGATATGTTGGAAAAATTGGATACGCTTGCGAATGCATATTCTTCTGAATTTAATAAAATTTATGGCGGCGAAGAAAACGATAGTGATAATTATCCAGGTGGTTACCCATTAGAGGGGAATGCCGGACCGTCGACCTTTTTTGAAGGAAGTGGGGCTGGCGGTATAAAGGTAAGGCAAGAGTTAATCGATAATCCAAATAATTTCCGAGCTTCAAGTTCACAAGATGAAGCTGGTAATGGGGAAATCGCTCAACAATTAGCAGACCTCTATTTTGAGATCAACGAAGGTCTTGATGGTGCAACGTTAGAAACCTACTTCCAAGGCATCATCGGTGATTTAGGTGTTGAAGGCATGGAAGCGAATAAACTCGTTCATAACACATCCACTTTACTCGGGGCAGTTGAACACCGTCGTGCGTCGATTAGTTCAGTATCACTCGATGAAGAAATGACGGATATGATTAAGTTCCAACAAGCGTATAATGCATCTGCGCGTATGCTTACAGTTGTAGATGAAACACTTGATAAAATTATTAACGGGATGGGCATTGTCGGTCGATAATCTAATTAAAATGATTGTATAGGAGGAAAACATATGCGCGTAACACAATCAATGCTATCGAGCAATATGCTACGTAATTTATCGAATAGCTATAATAAAATGGGGAAATTACAAGAACAAATCGCAACAGGTAAAAAAGTTAACCGTCCCTCAGATGATCCAGTTTCAGTAATGAAAGGGCTCGGCTATCGTATGCAGGTTGATAAAGTCCACCAATTCCAACGTAATATCGGTGAAGTGCATAATTGGTTAGATAATACAGACGATGCGCTTGACCATGTTGGAAGTGCCTTGCACCGTGCGAACGAACTTGTCGTCAGCGGTTCAACGGATACGATGACTGCAGACGATCGTGAAAAGTTAGTTGAGGAGTTAAAACAACTTCAAAATCAGATTAGAGACCTAGCAAATACAAAAGTTGGGAATAAATATATTTTTAGTGGGACGAAAACGAATACACCGTTATTTGAAGATGGTGTGTATCAAGGTGATGATCCCGACAATCCTGGATTTGGAAGCACAGTCGAAATTGAAGTGTTTGACGGTGTAACATTAGATGTGAATACTTCTGGAGAAATCTTTAAAGATGTTGATACAGTATTTAATGATATTATTGCAGGATTAGAAGATGATACTATTAACGGTCAAGAAGAATTTGACAAAGCAATCGGAGAAATCCAAGGAAGTTTAGACAGTGTTCTTGCAGTCCGTGCTGACGTTGGTGCGCGTCAAAACCGTGTTGAGATGATGACGGAGCGTCTTGCTTCTCTTGAAGTAACTTCAGTCAAACAAATGTCGGATAATGAAGATGTTGACTTTGAAAAGGTTATCATTGAAATGATTACAGAAGAATCAATCCACCGTGCAGCCTTATCGGTTGGTGCACGGATTATTCAACCGTCTCTTGTAGACTTTTTACGTTAACAGTCCAATGAGACGATTTAATTAGGAGATGATCGTATTGAACTTTCCACAAATTCAAATTCAAACGACAAAAGGTTTTCTCCAATTACAAACGACAAAACCAGTACAAGAACTTTCACAACCAAAAGCAACGTTAACCCAGCAACAACCTGCGGCGATCCTTGAAATGTCTTCGACGAAATCGCAGCTCTCTCTTGATACGACAGAAGCACGTGCTGAAGTTGATTTGAAAAGTGTGAGACGTCGTATTGAAGAGCACGCACAAAAAGGAAAACAGGCGGCACTGGAAGGCATTGGAAGACGTGCTTCAGAAGGTCAACAAATGATGAAAATCGAAAATGGTGGAAATGTGTTTGCCGGGCTCGCGAAACAAAGTACAGATAGCGGCTACCGTTCGTTAGGCATACGGTTCGTTGGCAATAAATCAGGTGTGAAAATGGGATTCGAACCAGGTGCTGTCGATATTCGCGTAACACCACAAAAGGCAGTGAACGAAGTACAAATGAATAAACCCATTCATCATTATACACCTGGTAAAGTGACGACACACGTCAATCCAAAACCATCGATTGCCATTGATGTAAAACAGTGAAAGATTATATAAAGACCGGCGATTTAGCTGGTCTTTTCGACTATAAAAGACTCACATAATTTAGAAGGAGCGTCACATCATGCAAATCAACACAAAATTCCACGGAACCGTAACAATTGAAAAAGAACAACAATGGACATTTCCAAAAGGACTTCCAGGATTTGAAGAAGAAGAATCATTCGTTTTACTTCCAATCGAAGGCAACGATTTCTTCCAAGTTCTCCAATCGACAACAACAGCAAGTATCGCGTTCATTGTCGCAAATCCATATACAATCGTAAAAGATTATACCTTTAAAATTGATGACCCAACGATGGAACTTCTTAATATTCAAGAAGAAAAAGAGGTTATGGTGTTAAACGTATTGACGATTAAAGATCCGTTTGAAGCATCGACGATTAATTTACAAGCACCGCTTATTTTCCAAGTGAACAATAAAAAAGCAAAGCAAATGATTTTAAATGAAACGAACCATTCTATGCGCCATCCTATCGAATCTACTGTGAAAGGGGAGGCGTAACAATGTTAGTACTTTCCCGAAAAGCAAATGAAACGATCAAAATCGGTGACGACATCGAACTTCGCATTATCGAAGTAAAAGGCGATACAGTAAAAATTGGCATCGACGCCCCGAAATCTGTTGATATTTTAAGAGGCGAACTCGTCCAGTCGATTTCAGAGACGAATACAGAAGCATTAACCATAGATCTCGATGTTTTTTCGAAATTGACGAGGAAGGAATAAATACACATCCTCGTATAGCGGTGAGCAGTCACCGGGTGTATTTCTCTCTTCTTTTTTGTTCGTGGATTTTTTTATAGGTATGTATCGCAAATCCTACCCGGTGCCAGTTACAGACATCCATTCGTAAAAGGAAGGCATCCTACGTTCGCCGCGTCCTGCGGCAACGGATGCATGACTAACCTCCTGTTAGCCTAATTGTGGCTGCAACTGGCACCGGATTATTTTGTCGTTTATACAGAGGCACACACAACAACAACAAAGTCTTTCAGATAGAGAATAATTCTATCTGAAAGACTTTGTTTTATATTTTAAATTCTTGGACTAACCCATTGAGTTCTTCGGCTAATTTCGCTAAGTCGTTTGAACTTGCGGTAACGTCGATCATTGAACTACTCATTTCCTGGGAAGAAGCTGAGGTTTGCTCGATTCCTGCTGCTGATTCTTCGGAAATCGCTGCAATTTCTTGGACTGCTTTACCCATCCGTTCCGTTTCGCCCGTGATGTCAGCTAAATGGTCGGCCATTACTTGAATGCTGTCCACGACACCTTCGACTGCTGTTGTAATTTCATTAAATGTTTCGCCCGTTTCCATAATTTGATTCGTCCCTTGTTCGACTTCTTGATACCCAGTTTCTAAAGACGTTGTTACATTGTCTGATTCTAATTGGATGTTATCGACGATATTTGTAATATCTGTCACGGATTCTGAAACACCTTCTGCAAGCTTTCGTACTTCATCCGCCACAACCGCAAATCCTTTTCCATGTTCTCCCGCGCGCGCTGCTTCTATTGCCGCGTTTAGTGCGAGTAAGTTTGTTTGTTCGGAGATTCCTTGAATGACCGCAACTAACTTTGAAATTTCCTGAGATTGGGCATCCAAGTTTCGGACTTTTTCTACCGCATCATGCATAATCTCATGGATAGTGTTCATTTGCTCAGTTGATTTTGTCATGAGTTGATGACCTTCTGTTGTCATGTTCAACACTTCAGTAGAATTATGTTGAATGCTACGTCCGTTTTCACTCGTTTCATTCGCTTTTGTCGTAAATAACTCCATATTGCTCGCTAAGTCACTTGCATGGCTCGCTTCTGATTCTGCGCCTGCTGCCAATTCTTGCATCGTGGCGGCAATCTGTTCAGAACCTAGCGTTACTTCGTTTGAAGACTGTGTCAATTCTTCACTTTGACTGCTTACCATTTCAGAGACTCTTCGAATTTGAGCTAATAAACTCAACATATTATCATTCATATCATTGGTCGCTTCAAATAACTGACCCGTTTCATCTTGTGCACGCGTGACTAATGGCTCTTGTGTTAAGTCACCTCTCGCGATTAAATTCATTCTTTCCATAACTGTTTTAATAGGCATAGTGATAGATCTTGACGTAAGAAGTGCAGCAACTACGCTCACTAAAATAACTAAAATCGTGACAATGAAACTCATCATTAAGGTTGATCTACCGTCTTCTAGCATATGATTTGTCGTATCATCAAAAATTACTTTTCGATTTTCAGATAACTCATCAAAACCATTCATAATCTCTCTCCCAAAACTCGTCGTTTTATTTAAGTTTCTGAGTGCTAGCTCTTCATTGCCATTGTCATATTCTGCAAAAACTTGAGTTGTGATAAAATCTCTCCACTCAAGACTCTTTTCAATTAAATCATTCGTTCCTTCAGAATAATTTTGTTCTAACATTTCTTCTTGAATAAGCGCACTCTCTTCAGTGTACTTGTCAAATAAATCTCGGTATTCTTGCTCTCCAAACAACACATAACCTCTCGCCGCCGCCACTCTTTGCGCCATGTTAAAGGCTAATTGATTATCTGCAAGTAGGAGCGGGACTTGTTCATTGGCTAAGTTCGTTGTATTGCGATTAATTTTGTTAATAGAATAGTAGTTGTACCCTCCTAAAATGAGCAGCAAACCTAATGCAACTGAAAACCCCAGTAGTATTTTAGCTCTAATCGTTCTAAATTGAAAAATATTCTTCATTGTTTTTCTCCTTTCATATTTACTGAATATGTATAAAACTAAGATGAAATAAAAAATCGAGTGATATACGAATGGTTAAAACTTTAAACCTGTATTAATTATACAAGTTTAAAAGTGAGAATTAAAATGTTACGATGAGGAAAATAGGACAAATTCCCCAGTTTAGACACAAAGTTGTTGAAAGTAAGGACGTTAAGACATGTGTTATTCTTTTGAAGTCGCTTCCTCTATATGAACTATACAAGAGGAGTTCATTTTAGGGTGAACTTGTTAATATAGACAAAATGTCCCGCTCTCAGCATAATAGACTCGTTTCGCGGTGAGCTGTCACCGGGCGTGTTTTTCTCCTGTTTTTGGGAAGAAATATACAATCAAAGGTCTGGGTAAAATGTGGAAAAGATGTTAGCGATTAGGTTTGTTCAAAATGAAGCTCTCTACCACAGGGTATGTATCAACATTGTTTTCTGAATAGAGCCCGAAATATATAGGTAATTGAGATTAATCCTTCCACGCTTGAAGACAACCCATCGAACTTATCGCTGTTTGATTGGCTGTGACTGACACCGAGGTTAGGAAAGTATCGGTACTGCTTTCGGCAGATTATTCAAAAACAATGGTAAGGCTTACGTTAGTATAGTAATATGGACAGACAGAATGGAGGGGAAGAATATGGGAAATTTACAGTTGAAACAAGAATTAGATGCAAGACAGTTAGCAATCGTTCAAAGTGAGTTTGAAAATCAGAAAAAATCAATGGTTGTCGCCTACTTATTATGGTTTTTTCTAGGTGGACTCGGTGGACATCGTTTTTATGTCGGTAAACCAGTTTCAGCACTAATGATGACAGGTTTATGGGTACTTGGTTTTATAACAGTTTGGATTTTTATAGGTTATTTCTTTTTCTTTATCGTTTACGTATGGGTATTCATTGATGCATTTTTATTACATGGTATTATCAATAAAATAAATCAGAAAACTGAAAGAAAGATTTTAGAAAGAGTTTCGAGTACATAAATTAACATAAACGCTGATTCTTTTAACTCCAACACATCCAGTTGAAACTTTAAGATGGATGTGTTCTTTTATTCATATATACCTCTGAATACATCCCACACAGTGACAGTTCCAAACACCATTCTCGTGTTTGCTTGAAAAGATCGTGTCTTAATTTCTACAAAGTCCATATAACTACAGCCAATCAAACCTTTCGTTGTTCGATTGGCTGTAGTTGCCCTTTGAGTTAATGCTTATCAACTAGGCATTCCGACCCTCCTAATGTGTTATATAACTATCTAACAAATCGTATGAGGTGAGGCTGTGAGGATTCAGCGCAATAGGGGGGGCATTAAATAACAATCGCCAGCAAGGGATACAGGGGAATTTTATGGTCGTTGGGATAAAAGAACAGCCAATCGAATTCGACATCGTTCGATTGGCTGTTGCTCATGTAAAATACCTTTTAAAAATAAGTACGCACTTCATCAAGATTTTTTATTCCGTCTTTGCTCATCAATTTTAAAATAATCGATTGTAACGCGATTGCATCTAATGTTTGAATGCCCTCGCGAATATCATCTGGTATTTTTTTGAATCGTTCAATGAGACCTTGTTCTACAATTTCAACTTGTACCGTTTTTCTTTCTTCTTCTCTGCCTTCTTTTCTGCCTTCTTCTCTACCTTCTTCTCTCCACATATCCGCTAAAGTCATTGCGATCTCACTCCCTTCTTGATAATTCCTTTCCACGTCTTGTAAAATTTTCTGAACGTCTTTTTTCGTAAGATTTCGTGCGGCACTTGCAATATAACGAATCATCGTTTCAAAATATTCTATCCCAGTTTGGCGGTCTTCAAGCTCATTCAAATAGCTTACTGAACGATGAAATGATTGTAAAAACTTCTCATTATCGGATGTAAATATATCGCGTAAAAGTGTTAAACCGATTCGCGTTTGTGCAACGCCTTTTATTTCTTCGTCTGAGTAGTCCGTAATGTCATATAATAAATATTCAAAGTTTGGTACATAAATTTTTAAGTCTTCTGGCAGTTCATTGTATCCGTTTAGTATATCGCCTAAACTTGAAGATATGCGCCAAGATGAATTTCCATGGAAAACGACAAGTGGTAGCACAACTGGTAAGCCTCCCATTTCTTTATCCATCTTTGCTTCCCAAATTTCAATCATGTATCGCAAAACTTGAAAGGCAACTCCTTTATCGGGATAGCTTTTATGTTCGAATAAAAAATATACGTAGCCCTCTTCGTTTGCGATATTTGCTTTAAATAATAAATCAGAAAAGTTTTCGTCTAAATTGTTATCAATGAAACTATCCTTTTGTGGATCGAGTGTGTCAATGTCGATATATTTAACGATTGAAGCAGGTAAATAATTCGTAAGAAAATCTCCAGCTACTGTTACATTTCCAAAAGTTTCCTTGAAAAACTTATCGTGTGGATTATTTATATTCATAGACGGACATTCCTTTCCAACGAACGAGTTGTTAGTTCTATTATACAATTTTTAAACAATTGAATCCAATCGTAGCGACGTTCAAATAAAAATCCATTCGTTCAAACAAGAGCGAGTGGATTTTTTGTTTTTTAAAAATGTATCCTTTTTTATTTAACGGACTATATAGCTGATGAACAGGTTATACGCTTGGTTAAAAATAAAGGGGGAAAATAAAATGAATGTATTAATGTCAGCACCAACGATTCAGTTAATTCCATCGCTTGCGAAAAAGATAGGGTTAAATGAAGCAATTGTTTTACAGCAACTCCACTTTAGACTATGTATTTCGGAAAATTGGCGAGACGGGCATAAGTGGGTGTATAAAACGTATGAGGATTGGCAAAAGAACGAGTTTCCTTTTTGGTCTGTTGATACAGTGTATCGCACGATTCGTAAGCTAGAAGCACAAGGTTATTTAGTGTCGACGAATATTTATAACAAAATGCATGTGGACAAGACAAAGTGGTATCGAATTGACTATCCGTTTTTGCATGAGCTTACTTCGCAAATTGCCCACAGCAAGTTAGGAAAAGTAGAACTTGTGGATGCGCATCATCCAGAGACGGTTCTTGGCAATTTGCCGACACCAATAACCAAAGAAGTCCCAAATAATACAACAAATAATACTCCTAAAGAGATTGTCGAGGAGAACCTCGACGTTGTGTCGGTGATTGACTATTTGAATACGAAAGCTCATAAGCAATTTACAGCCTCTTCAAAAGCAACGATCCGATTAGTCCGTGCACGTTTTCGAGAAGGGTACCAGCTCAATGATTTTAAAAAAGTGATCGATACAAAGGTGAAAGAGTGGCTAGGTAACCCACGTTGGGAGAAATATTTACGACCGTCCACGTTGTTTAACGCAACAAGTTTTGAAAATTACTTGGAAGAATCGAAAGGGAACCAGGTGCTAAAAGAAAACATGAATGCTTCGTTTGAACTCGATTTTAGTAAGGGAGAGTTTTGAGATGGAGAAGCATTTACAAATTGAAAAAACGGTGCTCGGAACGATGTTATTTAATCGTGGACGGCGGAGTAAGAAAAGTGTATTTCGAACAACTGTGACAGGTATGAAATGCAGTCGTTTCACTTGGTGCCAGTTACAGACATCCATTCGCGAAAGGAAGGTATCCTACGTTCGCCGCGTCCTGCGGCAACGGATGCATGACTAACATCCTGTTAACCCAATTGTGGCAGCAGCTGGCATCGGATTAATAGGGCATGCGAATGCGGGGAGCGGGGGGCTAGATGGGGGGACAGTGATTCACAAGTCTCAATGAATTCATTCATTCCCAAAGTGTGATTAGCTATAAATATTGCTAAAATTTAATGTGATAAACATCAATGTTCTTTGAATAAATTAAGAAGCTTGACGTTTTTATTTTGAAGGTTTGTATGTAATCTATCGTAAACCTACGAAAAGAGTAGTAATTAAACGAGGGGGAGAGCTTTCATAGAGATATAAAGAAATACAGTGGTTTATCTAAGGTTTTTCAAGGCTGAGCGAGTTAGCGTTATTGAAACTGTTAATTATATAATTATTTATAAGAATTATAGAGGGAGGGATGAAAATGAAGGAATTTAAAATTGATGCACATAATTTAAGTGCATCAAGAAAATATCTGAAAGATATTGAAACCATAATTTTAGATAAAAGTAATAATTATGGTTTAATGAGTAAATTTACAACTGGCTTTGGCTGGTATGGAAATTTACTTAGTCTAGATGCAAATGGAATTTTGCGCAATGATATTTTCCAACTTATCATTGAAACTCATAAATTCTTTTCAAATCTTTACCAAGGAAAATACGTATTTGTTAAGACATGGAATCATTACGTGATGAAGCAAAGGGAAGTAATTAGTTATCTAAAGTAATAGTAGTCAGTTTGTTATAAGCGATACTAACTTCTCACAGTGCAAGTCATATTCATAGGCCGTATCTTTCCGCGCAAAACTGATACCTTAATAGCGTATAAATAAGACCAGTAGAACGCTTTGTTGTTTGTTTGGCTGTGACTAGCATCTAATTAAATTGTATACCCTGTGCCAGCTGCAGCCATAATTCGCAAAGGACGCAAATGGATGTCTGTACCTAGCACAGGATTAAGAAGCCTCTTTCAGTTCACAGTTCCTTCACAAAATAAAAAGAAAAACCAAAAAACTTTCTAAAACCCTAAACATCTATCGACCACCCCCGATATAAGAAATAGTAAGCGGCAGAGCGTTCGGCCGGCGCTTCTTCCGATTACGAAAAACAAACAACGGATCACAAGGACGTGACCCGGCAAAACTCAAGGAGGAAATTACACATGATTATTAACAACAACATTGCGGCGTTAAACACACACCGCCAACTATCATTCAACAACACGAACGTAGGTAAAAACATCGAGAAACTTTCTTCAGGTTTCCAAATTAACCGTGCAGGAGACGACGCAGCAGGTCTAGCGATTTCTGAGAAAATGCGTGCACAAATCAAAGGCCTAGACATGGCTCAGAAAAACGCACAAGACGGAATTTCTTTAATTCAAACTGCAGAAGGTGCACTAGCAGAAACACACTCGATTTTACAACGTATGCGTGAGTTAGCAGTACAATCTGCGAACGATACGAATATGGATGATGTTGACCGTGATGCAATGCAAGCTGAATTACAAGCATTAACGGATGAAATTAATGATATTGCGGGAAGAACAGAATTTAACACGCAAAAATTAATTGACGGGAAATTCGATGGAGTATTCCACATCGGTGCAAACGAAGGGCAAAACTTAGCAGTATCTATTAATGCAATGGATGCAAGTGGTATTGGTTTAAATGATGAATTAACAATTACAACAGAAGTTGCTGATTATACTACAGCAAAAGCAACAGTAACTGGTTTAACAGGTTTAGGAGAAGTTAATGTTCTTAGAGATAATAACACTGCTGGTGCTGTTGTAGGTGTTGAAGTGGATGGTAAGTATTACTCTACTAACGATGTTTCTATCGCGACAGCTGGAGATGTTACTGACGGTGTGGTAGTAGGTGATGCATTAATTACTGCAGGTGCTTCAGAACTTGATGCAAAAGCAACTACTGAAGAAACAGCTACTTTTAACGGTGTAGATATTAATAGCCGTGATGCAGCGAACGCATCGATTGAAATTATTAACAATGCTATCAATACAGTATCTACACAACGTGCAGACCTCGGAGCAATCCAAAACCGCCTAGAGCACACAATTAACAACCTTGGTGCATCTTCAGAAAACTTAACGGCTGCGGAATCACGTATCCGTGATACTGATCACATGCAAGTAGCAGCATAAAAACTGTGAAAGAAGCATGTAGTCGTCCAGACTGGTAACGGTCTGTGAGTATTATTGGGTGAATTGCTGGAACACCTTGCGAGAGCTTTTCTAACCACAGCGTAGTTGGAAACGACAAGCGCGATGGTTTAAAAAGAGAAAAGAGGAGGCAATCAGCAGCGAAGCCCCTGTCGGGAAACCGTGGGGAACGTTCAACGACTAGGATAGACCATCTAAAGCAGAAGCCATGATGATGAAATCCGTAGGGAAGTTAGTCTTGAGTAAACTAACGACTCGAAGCGCCCAACCCCTAATCAATAGCCACAAGTCATTGAAAGGGTGAAGAGATAGTCTAGTCATGTATGAGAGTACATGTCGCACGATGGCGAAAGAAATGATGGAGTTTACAAAGAACAACATCTTAACTCAAGCATCACAAGCAATGTTAGCTCAATCAAATCAGTTACCAAATGGAGTTCTTCAACTCTTACAGTAATTAGATTGTACGGGCGTCTATGTTAGTAATAATGTAGATGATCACTGGGTGAATTGCTGGAATATCCTGAGAGCTCTTCTACCACAGCGGAACTGGAAACGGTAAACGCAATGGTTTGAAAAACGAAGAGATTGGACAATCAGCAGCGAAGCTCCTGTCGGGAAACCGTGGAGAACGTTCAACGACTAGGATACACCGTCTAAGGCAAAAAGCTACGGCGATGAAATCCGTAGGGTGTTACATTGATAACATTCGAAGTGCCCAGCATCCTAACTTCTTTAGGATGAAGATATAGTCTGTACTATATTCGAAAGGTATAGTGGTATAGCAAGCTAACCAACAACCTCAGGGAGTATTACAATTACTCAACTAATCGAGGGGATAAAAACACGGTCCGCGCAAGCGACCGTGTTTTTGTTTTGAGAAAAGAAAAAATATCGTCACACAGTGACAAGTACAGACATCCATTTGTGCCCTTCCGCGAACTGTGGCTGTACCTGTTCCACTGGATTAAGTCTTATTCCTCAAATCTCTTTAATTTCTTATGAAATAACCGATAATACAGTTATGAATCTTTGTTGTGTGATTTATTAATGAATAGGAAGTGAAAAAATGAAACAGTTTTCAATAAATGAGATGTTAGAAAATCTATATAAAGATATAAAAAAGAAAAAAAGTACAACTGTCTCTAATGTACACCATTTTTTAGAACAGAAACATCAGTATATTGTTTTTCTTTCAGCAACAGATCAGCATCAACAAGCACTGGTCACCGTTGGAAAAGCAGAGACATTAGAGTCGAGTTGGCAACAAGCTGTTCAAGCTTTAAAGAAACGGTTGTATCTTGAAAGAACAAAACCAGTATGGTTAAAAGCAGATTTAATAACGAATGTAGAGCCTGTTACATTTCATGAATTGATGGAAGAGATTTCAATTATGACATTAAATAATTTTAGAAAAGGAGTTTCATTTGACAAGTATTTTCGAATTGCTTTTTTAAATGAAGAAATGATTGCTAATGATTTAATTCATTACAAAGAGAGAAATAATATTGTTGTGTCCACTTCATTAATTCAAGCTTACTTGAAGAATGAAAGAAAATCTAATTTAAAATTTAGTATGAGTGGACTATCAGAAGTATACCTTTTTGATACTATTCATTCATTTCATGATGAATATGGGGTACAAGAACAATCTTTTCATGAATTTAGTCGTAGGCCGAATAGTAACAAAGAACAGAAGTTGAATGAAGTCTATGAAATGATTCAGAAAACAGCCGAACATTTATCTAAAAGAGTCCTTGAAAATGGTCAATTCCGATACATTTATTATCCAACAACGCATCGAGAGAGTGTTTCATATAACATATTACAACATGCCAGCACAGTGTTTACAATGCTTGAAGCATATGAAGTGACAAAGGAAAAAGAATTATTAGAAGCAATTGAGAAAGCACTTGATTTTATCATGAATGATTCGATTATTTATTATCAAATACAAGAACAAGATTGTGCTTTTGTTATTGAAAAAAACAATGATGAAATTAAACTTGGGGCAAATGCGTTTGCTTTATTAGCTTTTATAAAATATAAAGAGATAACGGAAAATCCAAAATATGGTTTACTAATCGATTCATTAGCGATTGGAACATTAGTATTTCAAAATGAAGATGGCTCGTTTCTCCATGTACTGAGTAAAGATTTACAAGTAAAAGAAGCGTTTAGAACGGCTTTTTATGATGGACAAGCAATGTTAGCTTTCGTCGCATACTATAGAAAGACTCAAAACGCTTATTTATTAAGCCAAATAGAGAAAAGTTTTCATTATTTTATAGAAAATAAATATTGGAAGCAAGGAAACTCTTGGTTGAACAAAGCTGTAAACTTATTATTTAAATACACTGGAGATCGGAAGTATGCAGAGTTTATCTTAGAAGGGGTTGCTTATCATTTAAACAATGCATTAACGCACAGTACAACTGCTACGACTTTATTGGATTTTCTCTTGTCGTCGAAAGATACGATAACACTTATGAAAAGCGAACGATTACATAATGACTTACTTTCAATGATTGATGAGAAGAAGTTAAATCGTGCAATTACTTATCGTTTAAATTACCAATTAAACAATTATTTATCGCCAGAAAAAGCGATGTATTTTAAAGTACCTAACGATGCAGTGTATAGTTTTTATCAGTATGCACCGACACTCCAAATCCAAATCGATGATGTTGCTACTAATTTATCAGGCTATTGTCATTATTATCAAATGGTTCAGCAAGATGCAGATGTAGAAATGGAAGATGATACGAGATTAAATATGCAAGAAATTTCAACTCTTTCAAAAGCAAAACGTTATCAAAAGAACGGAAAATGGGAGCAAGCAGTGCGGATTTTCAATGAGAACATCGATGAAAGTTATCAGTATATGGATGTTACGTATATTTCTTACGCTGAAAGTTTGCGGATGGTAGGAGAAACAAATAAAGCACGGCATATTTTAATGGTTGGAAATAAAATATACCCTAGTAATGAAGATATACTACTTGAATACTTAATTTTATGCAGCTTTATCAATGACTGGCAATCGATATTAGCCATTGTCGGAGACTTGATTAAAATAAAGCCAAAAGAAGCCAAATATTATTTTGAGTTAGGCAGAGCTTATGCGGAAACTCAACAAGGAGAAAAAGCGAAAGCTGCTTTCAAAATCGGGTTAATTTATCAACAAGATATGGGGACTGAACAATTAGCGGAAACAATTCAGAAGAGAATTACAAAGGAACCTGGGGGCATGATCTCAGATTATACATTTTTGGGCGGTAGAAATAATTTAGGAATGTTTACTCATAGCATTCATGGATTAGAATATGTAACCAAAATTATACGGATTGGAAAAGGTATATTGCCTGAAAAGATGTATTACGAAGAAATTCTTAAAGAATATGAATCATTACAAAAAATCGTTCCTGAATTTAAAGATGCCTATATATTAAACGATACATTGTTTATTACTATGGAAAAAATGGAGAAAATAACTAGAAAAATAGGGATAGATGAGATTATTCAAGCTTCTACTGAAATTAGTAAGATTGGCTATCAGGATATAATCCAAAGCCATCCAAACCCTCGATATGAATTTGTATTGAAAAATGGGATTGGAGATAGTGTTGTTAAATTCTTCACACTGATTCATAAAAAAGAACAAAATGAAGATTTGTTTAAAACGGCAAAAGTATATGCAGAACAAAATGGTTTACAAGGAGTAGGCGGGGACATTATTGACCGTTTAGAAAATATCTTTATGAATCGTCAACTGTATGAATACCTCTTACCTGAAAAACATTATTCTTTATTGCATGGGGATTTTAAAACTGATAACATGGCCCTTAAAAAAGATGGAGCTTTACAAATTATTGATTGGGGAAGCTATGTAGTTGGTCCGTCATTTATGGATATGGCAAACTTCTTTACAACGTTGCCTATTCCAATTGAAGGAATTAAAGAAAGTTATTTGGATAACGAAACTATCGAAAAAAAGTTAAGTACAATCGAACAAATGTTTTTCCTTTATGGGTATATTATGATTCAATTTGTTAAAATTAAGCCCGAAAATCAAGAGTCACTTATTGCGGATTTTATTATGCCTGCATTAGCTGAATTAGAGGCATTAGTGGAAGAATTTGAATCTCTTAAATAAAAGTTAATGCGAAGCTTGATATAAAGTTTTAAGAGTAGTTAGAGATAATAGAAACTAAGGAGGAGTTTTAATGAAAATTTATTTTAATGAAAAAGTTGAACAATTGAATAATCCAACTACTGTAGAAAAAGTAATTACAGAAATTAATAGTCTTTTACAAAACACGTATTATTTTAGTCATTTAATTGTCGATGGGGTAGAGATTCATAACGACGTAGAAAGTTTTTTAGAAGACCGTTTAGATACGATTCAAGAGATAGAAGTTATTGCCATTCCTGCAAAAGAATTTATCAATGGTTTGTTGCTGTCTACTGAAGATTATATTACAAGAGCATCACACCATCTGACTGATCTTGCGCATTCATTTTCAGAACCAAAGACAGAAGAAGGTTGGACAGACTTAGCTGATTTATTTGAAGGCGTACAATGGCTGCTCTCTATGGCGGCTACAATCGAAGAATCCATCGCACGTCCCTCAACATGGGAGCAAGTAACGAATCAAATGGCAGTGTTAGAAAGTAATTTACCAGAACTTGAACAAGCGCTAGTGAACCAAGACAAAAATAAAATCTCTTTAATTATAAAGGAAAATCTTCAACCTGTTTTTGAAAAGTTAAAAATAGAGATTACAAAAATCATCGATCGTGAAGGCGAGAGAGCGTTGTTAAATTGAGCAAGTATAGATTTTATTTATAAGTTAGACCGCCGGAAAATGATTACTATACAGATAGATATTTTAAGTTGAGCGGGCTAGTTGATTATCAAGAAGAGAGTAAGGTTTATGAGTTGCAACAACAGACGTTAGACTTAATAACACTTATTGAATGTAGTTTTTAAACACCCATTCATCGTTGAAAGAACTTCATGATGAATGAGTGTTTTGTTTTCGGGAACTAGGATTAAATATATTGTTTCATATTTTCACTAAAACACCACCTCACCAAGTCACTCACCGTTAACCCCGTCCTTTGTCGAATAACGGCAAGTTTTTTGCGGTGTTCTTGTTGAATGACAATTTGATAACTGTTCATCTCAGATTTTGTTTCAAGAATAGGAGAAAAGAGTTTATGAATTGTCGCGATACAAATCTGTTCTTCCGAAGTGCTCAATAAATCATGAAGGTGTTTTAGATGTTCATTAATTTCTGCTGTTGGTTTCGTTAGTTTGATTGTTGCAGGCAAGTAAATCGTCGTTCGCTTGGCGATTGGACGTAAAGGTTGCACAGGCATCGCCTTTCGCCCCATCGCTTCATTCAACCAAGGCGATACGAGATGTAAAAAGTAAATGATTTGAAACTGGTCATAAAGTAAAAGTCTGTTTTGCCCATCAAGTTAAAGTTTGAGTGCCTGTCACTTTTATTCATTTTCCGAGCGTAAAAGACTTCCGCAAGCCATCACGAATATTCTTGAACAATTAGGTCCGCAACTAGGAATTACTCAAATCGATTTCTTCGTAAAATTGGAATGGCAGAATATAGACGAGCCTATGGATCAGAATCGACTTGTATTAAATAGAGTTCACGAAATATTAAATGAAGGTATTAGTAAAGTAAAAGACATTGTTATTTTGACGATGTTTGAAAGTACGGGACTTGAAGTTTTAGAATATTTAAAAATGCATTCACCGTATAGGGTTTCTCATGTGTATGATTTATCTCGTCGGTGAAAGAAATGTATTGATCACGTTCTATTCGAGCAGAGTGACAGGGAGAAAAAACAACGTACGCGATATTATTAAAAATTTAATCATTTACAATGAATCTAGGCTGACAGAGTTGCAGAAAAATTTCGGAGAGTTATTTGAAAATGAAGAAGCAGTCTTAGATACGATATTAATGAATAGAATTCAAATTCAAGATTGGGGAAAACGCCCACTTGGGAAACTGACGCATGATATTTATAAGGAGTTTATGGAGCGGAAGGATTGATTGTGTTTCTGGTAGTGAAGGTCTCTTTTTACAATGGGGCGAAGAGGGTGTACAGGCATTGCTTTTCGTTCTATTGTTTCATTCAACCAAGGCGCTACAAGATATAGGAAGTAAATGATTTGAAACTGGTCTTAAAGTAAAAATCTGTTTTGTCCATCGAGTTGGAAGAGGAGCTTGAATTTTTTGTGAAGGAATTTATTAAGAAAAATCATTTAACTTACATTATATTTAGTATGCTACATACACTATTAACGACGATGGATTAGGCCTTTTAGAAACTAACGGACTAAAAGGAGAGAGTTGCGCATGAATTTTAAGCTTGAAATAGTTTTAAGTAGAAAAGATTTCATTTTCTTATTGTTGGCTATCCTGTATTTTTGCTGATGATTTTTAGTTTAATTATCTCATTGAAAGTTTGAATGATTACTTTATATAAATCCTCGTCTCAATAAATTTGACTAATAGGCCCCGTATTCCCGCAAAGTAATAAGGGAATACGACGGCGGAGAGTAAAAACTAAAAAACGATGTGAGATCGCGTTATCCCGAATATGAGTAGAGAAAGTCATGCTACCGTACATAAAGCACTCCATGCCTAAAACGCTCCGTTATAGAAGAAGGGTGGATAAATCTACAGTTTCAACTTTAGACATGAAATATAAATGAATGTTTTTACCCATTGGTCTGCTCGCTAAAAACAAGGCTTTTGCTTTGTTATAAGCAGACAGCACATCCCCTACTGACTTCGTCAAACTCCCCAAACTCTTTGTAAAGCATAAAAATATCTTCAAATAACGTTTCATTAAATTTTAAGTGTCTGTTACTTTTAATGTAACAACTTATAAAATCAAATATCAATGCCTTATCCAATTTATTTTAACGTTTATAAAAACTTGATTGCCTGTCATTGTAATAATCGTATGGTGCAAAGGTATGTGTGAAATATTACTCGAGATAAAAAATCATCAGATCCACCTTAATTTCTGGTAAAAAAAGAGAAGGTACTCTATCTTTAATGTAAGCTACCAGGCTAATACATTGCGGAAAGAGGCCTTCTCATGAAATTTATTTTACCAGAAATCGTTCATTTATTAAAGGAAACCGATAATTTAATTGATTTTGAAGAACACCTTAAAATTTTGATTAAAGTTTGAGTGCCTGTCACTTTTATCCGATTTAGCTCACCTCTCCTTACCTTCTGTTTTATCATGGTGTTAATGATTCATACAACACTTTATAACATCGATCGATTTCTCTGCGTAGTGTTTCTGAAGTTTTCTCATATAATACGGTATCGATTTTAAGAAGCGTGTGTAATTCACTTTCAATTTGCTCTGTTAGTAATAGCCATTTCATATCGGAAAGTTTAGGTGCTTTAATCGCTAAGTCAATATCCGAGACATCGGTATAATCGTCGTATGCTCGAGAGCCGAACAAAAGAATGGCCTCCACTTCTGGATATTGAATTGCGATTTCACGCAGTTGCTTGACTAACTGATTATTCATCGTGATCAGACCTTGTCATATATTGACTTTCTAATTTTTCAAAAGTATTCTTCATTTCAGGGAAGTATTCACTAATGTTTTTTACGATTTTACGCGCCATGGCTTCGCTATAGACATGTGAAGTTGAATTTCGATCTTTCAGCATTTGTAGCCAAGCCTGTTCATTTGAAAGCCAACCTACTTGATAGGCCTCTTTCAACGTTTGACGCGGCGTTCTAGCGTCAATACCTTCTCTAGCTAACAGTCTTTTGAGCATTTTCCAATAAAGTTCAATCGTAAATTCAAAACGTTGAATCGTTCCATCGACGATCAGGCTATTTTCCAAATCTTCTTTAAGTGCTTCTTCCAAACGTGTTAACGCTCTTTTAAGGTTTTCAAAACTTTGGATTAGCTTGCGGTTCATCTCTTCCATTCATCCTTCACCTCTCTTGGTGATTTTAGTAATTTTATTATACCATTCCAACTTATGTATTGTATATATAGTGACAGGTACTCAAACAAACACCTTTATTGCAATAAACGTCAAATTCATGAATTTCATGAAAGTTTGAGTGCCTGTCACTTTTACTGCAACCACTGTATACTATAGTTAACAATCGATACGGAGGTAACTAAAATGACAAAATACAAACATTTCAAAGGCGCTATTTACGAAAAACTACACACAGCAACGCATTCAGAAACAGAAGAGCAACTCGTCATTTACAAAGATCCAACCGGAAGAGTGTTCGCACGTCCGTATGACATGTTTTTTGAAGAAGTTGAAGTAGACGGGGAAATGGTGCCTAGGTTTAGTAAATTGCCGTGATAGCATTAAGGGGCTAGCATGGATATAAGTAGATTAATTGAAAAAATGTAGTGATTCAGCCCACGTCCCTTGCGAGCACTGGGCTGAAGTATCTGTCACTCAATAGTTTTCTGAATAGTGTTGGATTTGTATGAGTGACAGGGGCGCGCAAGGGAAAAGGACTTTACTTCACCTCTCTAAAATACTCCGCCAATTGAACCACTCTCACATTTGCCGTATTCAATTCATGATAAATCCCACGGCTATCGGTGAAAGAAATATATTGATCGCGTTCGCTTTGCACCAAATTTATTGCCGCCTCTCGCGTTTCCACATGGATAAATCTCCGTATGTAATGTTCTTCATCAAAAAAATACGTGATTTTAAATTCTTTCATCATGTTCACCTCCTACAGGTAGTATTCCACTTTGAGGGCTTGCTAAAACAAAGAAGAGCAGAGTGACAGAGAGAAAAAAGGTGAAACAAATACGGACTGATGAATTAGAGTAATTGCTTTTACAAGCTTCTGAAGATCCCAAAAAAGAACAATCAACAGTTTGAGGTTGAGTGTTCTTTTTTCACGCTAATATTTAATCAACTTTTCTTTTGTTGGTCAAGCGTCATTTTATTATTTATATGGAGACGTTGTTTTTTCCGAAGCATTGTTAGCGGACTTTATTGAAAAAACGAAAAGCGCTTCAACAGCAATTGATTTGGCTGTAGATTTTAAAGAGACAAATGAAGAGGCGATGAAAGTGTCTGTAACAGGGGAAAGATGTGTTTTTTGTTATACGACCTACTTAGGGTTGAAAATTTTACTTTGAAGATTTAGATGCAATTTAAATCTGCATAAGTGTCAAGGATGCTTCACTCCCTTTACTTTTTATGTCCTTAACGCTACAATAAAGAAGAATTTAAATTATTGGAATAATGTGGATGGAAAATAGCTATACAATTCAATTTTTCACTTACGTTGTTAAATTCAATGCCTAATCTCTTATCAATTAAGAGAGGAACTATTAATAGAATAAAAAATGCACTAGGGGAGCTATTTTAAATGGCTGAGAGAAATAATTTTGACCCTTTGTACTCGAGATGGATAATACCGGCGTGGGGAAGTGCAGTCTACTAAGCGTCCGATTAGACTGCATCCCTATAAAAAGGGACGTGGTCTTTTTTTATTCATTACAAAGAAGGAGGGGGACAAGCATAGGCCACTGTTGGTTTCACAATGAAGTTTCTGAAAGTTGATCATAATTTTAAGATTAGAAACGAGAGAGCAACTTATTATGTAAAATAGGAAGTGTTTAAGATGCAGGAAGAATGGGGATTTTTAAGTACAGGTTATCAAAACGCTGCCATTAATATGGCATTGGATGAAATGCTGTTGTATTGGCATAAAAATGGAGACATTCCGCCTACTTTACGATTTTACGGTTGGACTTCACCAAGTTTATCGGTCGGGCGTTTTCAAAAAGTAGAACGTCAAATAGACTTTGAAGCGATTAGGCGCTATCAATGCGATTTTGTTCGCCGATTAACAGGTGGGAGTGCGGTTCTTCATGATGATGAACTTACCTATAGCATTGTTGTAACAGAAGATCATCCAAACATCCCACATACAGTTCGTGAAGCTTATCATGTGTTGACAAAGGGAATTATGGAAGGATACCGAAATTTAGGTATCAAAGCCGAGTATGCTTATCCGACTAGAAGGATAACAAAGAAAGATCGATCTTCCGTTTGTTTTGAGCAAGTCACTTATTATGAAATGGTGATTGATGGTAAAAAATTATCTGGGAATGCCCAAACTCGAAAAGATGGAGTTCTCCTGCAACATGGTTCCATTCCAATGAGCATTGATGAACAGATGTTATTTGACCTTTTTCTTTTTCCATCGGCAAAGATAAAAGAAGAAAAACGTGCAGCTTTTTCGAATAAAGCAATTGCAATTAACGAAATTAAAAATAAAAAACATACATATGAAATGTTAGCAGATGCCTTTTATCGTGGATTTCAAACCGGTTTAAATGTTAAATTGGTTCCCATCACATTGACAGGCGCCCAGTGGGATAAGGTTCACCAATTAGCTAAAACCAAATATGCAATAAAAGAATTAGATTCTAAAATTTCACCCTTATCAACTATTGAAGGAAGTGTATAGCTCATGACGAAACAAGTAGAATATATGCGTAAACCGGAATGGCTGAAAATCAAATTAAATACCAATAAATCATATACTGGCTTAAAGAAGTTAATGAGAAATAAAAAACTAAATACAGTATGTGAAGAAGCGCGTTGTCCAAATATTCATGAATGCTGGAGTGAACGTAAAACAGCTACATTTATGATACTTGGCGATACATGTACGCGCGGGTGTCGTTTTTGTGCGGTGAAAACAGGGTTGCCAAATGAATTGGATTGGGGAGAGCCTGAACGTGTCGCTGATTCCGTACAGATTATGGGGTTAAAACATGTGGTCGTCACTGCTGTTGCACGAGACGATTTAAAAGACGGGGGAGCTGCTGTCTTTGCTGAAACGGTTCGTGCAATTCGTCGAAAAAATCCAACCTGTACAGTTGAGATTTTGCCTTCTGATATGAAAGGGGATTATGAAAGTTTAACGACGTTAATGGCAAGTGAGCCAGACATTTTTAACCACAATATCGAAACAGTGAGACGTCTGACGAAAAGAGTGCGTGCGCGTGCGATGTATGACCGATCGCTCACTTTACTCCAACGCGTGAAAGAAATATCTCCAAATACCCCAACAAAATCGAGTATTATGGTAGGACTTGGAGAAGAGAAAGAGGAAATCATTCAAGCGATGGATGATTTGTTGGCGCATGATGTAAATATTATGACGATTGGTCAATATTTGCAACCAACTAAAACTCACTTAAAAGTGGAACGTTATTACCATCCGGATGAATTTGCAGAGTTAAAAGCAATTGCACTCGCTAAAGGGTTTACACATTGTGAATCAGGTCCGCTTGTCAGGTCTTCTTACCATGCGGATGAACAAGTAAGTCAAGCAACACAACGCCGCATTCATTATATGAAAGGGTACGAAGAACAGGAAAATAAAGAAGTCGATTTTACATTTGATTCCTAAAAGGACTGCGAAAAAGAGATGTCTTTATAAGATATCTCTTTTCTGCCATCTGAACAATGCAGGAAAAAGGGGCGATTCGAATGAATTTCAATTATACTAGGTTATTATCATTCTGATGATTTATCTCTTCATTTGGCAGAGGAAGTTGTACATCTTAAAATTGGTAATTATCCATTTGATCAAATGATTGAATATACACTTGGCCAATCGGAACGTTCAAAGTTTGGAGAGTCTCTTTTGACGAAAGAATCTATATAATATTTTACCAGCTGGTGAAATGTATAGAGAGCCGGTAGTCTTTGCAGTAGGACAAGATGGACTCTACTAATTACTTGGAAATCCAGATGGGGAATGTGGTCAAGAAGATCACATTTTTTTGCAGTATGGTGACTACGAAAAGTTATTTAGCTTCCGCGCCCTTGAGTATTAGGGGAGATGCGAGGGGTATAATCTAAACTATAAAAACCGCAACGTTTGTTATCAACGTTACGGTTTTTTATGGTTCGATAACTTTTGCTTTATATTCGTCGCCACTCATTATATAGTGGTCGATGAATTCAAAAGCAGCTTTTAATGTGCGAACATTATAATTTTCTTTTCGATATTTTCTTTCAGCTGGTACGTGATGGTGTGGTTCTGTCTCTACTTCGAATTGAACAGGCGTGTTGGGCGCATCATGTGGTTCGTTTTCCCAGGCGGAAATATGAGAAAGTGCAATTCCTTCTTTGGGAATGATTCGTTTCCAATGATAATGATACTCCCTAACATATCCGTTATCGTCGTATTTCTCAACGGCATGTAAACCTGTAATTCCATGTATAGGATGTTCCTTTAATGGAAATAAAACATCTAGTTTTCTAGCGGTCAATTTGAATGATGCATAAATAGAGTTTTTCTCTTTTAAATTTTGATAGGATGCTAAGAGGTGTTCAAAATTTTCTAGAATATCTTCAATATCAGCTGGATGAAGAATTGAATTTTGCACGGGAGGTTGTTTAGACAAATCACAAACCTCCAATCAATTCTTTTAATAAATCATCGGATTCTTCTTCTAAGTCTTGCCAATTACGTAAAATCGAAGGATCATCTAAAGCATCAAGATGACTAGCTGTAAGATTTTCGATTGCTTCACAACTTGTTTTTGCTTTATATTCTTTTTGCAATTCCACAATCTCATCCCGTATTTCTTTTAAGCGATCTTCTGGTGTCTGATTTCGAATTTTTTGTTCTTGAGCTAACATTTGAATACGAATCGCATATACTGGATCTCGCCATAGTTCAATTGCATGCTTTGGAATTTTATGGTGTGAAGTGGTATCGATTGTTTCTATTCCTTGTTTCATATATTTATTTAAAGTGACATGAGAAACACCTAAAGATTCGGCAGCTTCTTTCGGTGTGATCAGGTATTCTTCTTGATATTCAAAGTAAATGCCATCTCCACCCATGTGGTAATGCCATTGCTCTAAATCTACTTTTATTTTTCCGAAATTTAAATCGGTCATCGGGAAATCTACTTGTTTGAGAAAAGCTAACATTTTTAATATATGCTTTTTATTTTTAGCTGAAAGAAGGTAAGTTTCGTTAAACTTAAACTCGTTGGATTCGAAGGTAATCCCCTTGAGACGATTTCTTGAAGTACTTAACATAAAATGAATGATTCGATCAAATACGTACTGTGTCTCTTTTGCAATTTTTAGAACATCATTGGCACCGTATGCTTTTTGAATATCATCATGTGTATTTTCAAGTATCGCTAAACTCATTTTGCTCACCTCTTTTTACCTCCTATTTTATCATCTTGTTATGGAATTATCAATATCCGTAACTTAGGATATGAGTAATTCATTAATAGTGTACGTAGTTTTTTGATATCTATACATTGAAAAGATAGGTAGCATACTATTTGATGAGATAACAGGTTCAAGTACTAGAGAGTAAAGTGATTCAGAACAATCTCCTAAAAGATATTGTCAATGTCTTTGACCATCCTATTACAAATGCTAAGATGAAAATGTACACATTTGACTCTTTTTCAAGTGATTATTCAATCATCAGTTTCAGCAATTAATTATTTCAATCCGCCGCTCTAAAATACTCTGCCACCTGCACTACTCTCACATTGCTCGTATTCAATTCATAATAAATCCTACGACTATCCGTGAAAGAAATATATTGATCGCGTTCGCTTTGAATCAAATTTACAGCCGCCTCTCGCGTTTCCACATGGATAAATCTTCTTATGTAATGTTCTTCATCAAAAAATAAGTGATTTTAAATTCCTTCATCTTGCTCAACTCCTTATGGAAAGAGCATTCCACATGAGGAAATGTTCGATTTATTGGGAGTCAAGAGTCAAGTATATGAGGTAGCGAAAAGTAGAGTAAGTGAACTAAAAGAGAATTGGGCGGACAGGAGGAATTGATTTCTCGAAAAAGAAAACGCGTACATATTGATTGCCTCAGCCCACAAAAAAGGTGCCCCAATCAAAGGACACCTCAAAATCTTACAAAATACTCAACACACCTTGATTCCGCTGATTCACTTGTGAAATAAGCAGTTGGTCACCGTATTGACGAATGTCTAGGCTAATGAAGTTCATCATTTCTTCCGCTAAATCTACATCTTCTAGTAAAGAAAGTGATTCGGATAAGTTGTTTTCAAAAGTGAGTGCGTTGCGTAGGTGGAATTCGAGTGCTTCGATATGTGAACCTACTGTTGTTAAATGCATGGACGTTTGGTTAATGGCATCGTCGAGTTTTGTTAACGCTTCGTTTGCGTCTTCGTTCGACATAACCGATAAGTCGTCAATTTGAAGCGCTTCTGTACCTGTATCGATTAACTGGATGGTTAGTTTCTGGCCAGGATTGGCACCGACCATTAAGTTTAATGATGTATTTTCACCTAAAATTTTTCGTGTGTTAAATTCTAGTTTTGACGCAGTATCATCGATGGCTTCGAGAATTTGATCGATTTCTTGTTGGATGTTCGCGCGGTCTTCTGTCGTCATGGTATCGTTTGCGCTTTCGACTGCGAGTTCACGGGCTCTTTGCATGAGTTCGTTGACATTATTAAGACCTTCGTTTGCTGATTCTAATAAAGAAAGCCCATCTTGCATATTACTTTGTGCACGTGAAATCCCGCGAATTTGTGCGCGCATCGTTTCAGAAATGGAAAGACCTGAAGCGTTATCACTACTCGTTGCAATTTTTTTACCTGTTGATAAATGCTGTAAGCTTTTTTGTATTTGGTTACTATTTTTCTGGTAACGGTTTACCGAAAAAGTAATTTGATCTTGGTTTTGAACTTTCATCATTTCACCTCGTTACTTATGTAATTTTAGTTGTCTTATTTTATATCGACCAAAGTTCCTAAAGATGAAGAAAAAATAACCGATATAAGAAAAAAGTAGTATGAGGTGAAAAAGGTGCAATTTGAAAGAGTTGCGAATCTCTACAAAGAGACCAATTTATTAACAATGTCTGTAGTAGAGTACACACTTTTGTTATTAAAAGAATGTTTAACAGCTGTCGAAACGGCTTTAGAAAATGAAGACAATACGAATAACATTGAGCGCGCACAAGAAGTTTTATTTGAATTAATGTCCGTTACCAATCAAAAACATGTGAAAGGGAGAAATCTCTTCAGTTTTTATGTGCATGTAAACCAAATGCTCGTTGAATATCGGATTCAACAAGATGAAGCGCAATTAGAAAAGGTCGCGCGTTATGTAAAAGAAATGATGGCAGCGTGGGAAGCGTCAAAACCCAAAGAGAAAGGGTACAGTTATAAACGCCACGATTTAACAACTTAATATGCATTCCTATAAGCTTACTATTTGTAAAGTAAGCTTTTTATTTGAAAAATTCTAGAGACAGAGAAGGAAGTTTCTTTAAACGATGGGCGCCTTTAATATTCAGAATAGTGTCCGAATTGTGTGATGCACAGGTGGCGATACAATTCGGATTTGTTCCATGCACAGGCGGCCATACAATGTTCAGAATAGTGTCCGAATTGTGTGATACACAGGCGGCGATACAATTCAGAATTGTTCCACGCACAGGTGGCCACACAATTGCGACACAATTCAATCAAAGAACATTTTAGAAATGAATCATCGATTGACCTATTCATAAATTGTTTTATCATGTAAAATATAAAGTTGGACTGAAAATAATTTAATTTTGTTGTAGTGAAGAAATGGAGCATTAGTTTATGGTGAATGAAGGGACAAAAAAAGGAAGTCTTTTAGCATTCTTGCCGTTAATCCTATTTGTTTTCCTTTTTATAGGTTCGGGCATTATTGCGAATGATTTTACGAAGATGCCATTAAACGTTGCGGTGTTAATCGCGTCAGCCGTCGCACTTTTAATGAATCGAAAAGAATCATTCGGTAAAAAAGTAGACGTTTTTATGAAAAATGCAGGGCATCCGAATATTATTTTAATGGCTGTTATTTTTATTTTGGCTGGTGCTTTTTCTGCTGTGGCTAAAGGAATGGGCGCGGTTGAATCGACGGTGAATTTAGGACTGTCTTTATTACCCGCCAACTTATTAATGGTTGGCTTGTTTGTCATCGGTTGTTTCATTTCGATTTCAATGGGGACATCGATGGGAACCATTGTAGCACTTGCGCCGATTGGTGTTGGAATTTCTGGAGAAACGGGGATTCCGATTGCTTTAGCGATGGCAACAGTTGTGGGTGGGGCAATGTTTGGCGATAATTTGTCGATGATTTCAGATACGACAATCGCAGCAGTTCGTACCCAGCATACGAAGATGAAAGATAAATTTAAAGTGAATTTCTGGATTGTTCTTCCAGGTGCGTTACTTACGATGTTTATTCTTGGCGTTTTAACAAGCGGAGCAGAGACAACACTTGCAGCGGAATATCCATATGAATTTGTAAAAATTCTCCCGTATGTAGCAGTCTTAATTGCAGCGTTATCAGGTGCGCATGTGTTAGTTGTTTTAGTTGGAGGGACGGTATTTGCAGGTGCGATTGGACTTGTGGATGGTTCTTACCAAATGGGAAGTTTATTGGAAGTGACAGCTGAAGGCATTATGTCGATGGAAGATTTGGCAATCGTTGCGATTTTAATCGGCGGGATTGTCGGGATGATTCAACATAATGGCGGGATCGAATATTTACTGCGTGTCATTACGCGAAAAGTGAAGACGAAAAAAGGTGCTGAATTTGGCATTGCGGGATTAGTAAGCGCGGCAGATATTGCGACGGCGAATAATACGATTGCGATTATTATTACAGGGCCGATTGTGAAGGAAATTGCGGATGAATATGACATTGATCCGAGAAAGTCAGCGAGTTTACTTGATACATTTTCGAGTTGCTGGCAAGGAATTTTACCTTATGGACCACAATTATTAATAGCAGCAGGACTTGCGGCGATTTCACCTATTAGTATTATTGCTTATTCCTTTTACCCTATATTGATGGGGATTTGCTGTGTCATTGCAATTTTGATTGGCTATCCAAAATTGAAAAAGAATGTATGAAAAATACTAAATTCTCATTTGAGGGTTTAGTATTTTTTTACACTAAATTGTGGCATCTATGATTCACAATGAAAGATATTAGTCGATATAAGTGATAGGATAATAGATAAATTAACTTTTTAGTTGAAATTGTCGGTTTATGATAGTTGGATCATTATCGGGTTTTCGTTATGGTTTGGAGATTAATTTGATATTAATATAGATGAAATTGTTCGAAGAAAATGGTAGTTTCTACAAGATCATGAAAAGGAGAGGATTGGCGATGAAATCATTAAGTTTGCGTACAAAACTCATTGTATCTTTTATGTTGCTATTAATTGTACCATCTGTTTTAGTTGGAGCATTTGCTTATATGTCATCAAAAGATGCAGTGGAATCAGAAATTATGACAGGATTTCAAGAGAACATTGATGTATTAAACCAAACAATCGATCAAACATTGCAACTAAAAGTACATGATATGGCTTACTTTTCGGGGCAAGTTCATTCAGGTTTACACAAAGAGGAAGATACTTCGAACTTACAAGGGATTTTAGCACAGTATATGGAATTACATGCAGAAGTTGACTATATTTATACAGGAACTTCGGATGGGAAGTTTATTCAAGAACCATCTACTGATTTGCCTAGTGATTTTGATCCAAGGGAAAGAGGTTGGTATCAAGAGGCAATGACAAATACAGGGGAAACGATTATTTCAGATCCTTATGAAACAGCAGTAGGTGAAGGAGATCTTGTTGTTACAATTTCTCAGGCTCTACAAGATGGTTCAGGTGTAGTTGCAGTTGATATTAACTTGAATTATTTACAAGGTTTAATCAACCAAGTCGAAATTGGTGAAACGGGTTATGTGATGCTGCTAGACCATAATCAATCTTATATCGCCCACGCAGATGATGTAGTTGGGGAGAAAGTAGAAACAGATGTAAGTGATCAACTTTATGCGTCTGAAAGTGGCGAACTAGAATTGGTTTATAATGATGAGAATCGGCTATTTTCATTCGAAACAAATGAGACGACAGGATGGAAGTTAGCAGGCACAATTACAACGCAAGAAATTAATGATGCAGCAATGCCGATTTTAAAAAGAACAGCACTCATTATCGGAATTGCAATCGTCATTGGAGTCACGGCAGTATATTTCATCATTCGCTCTATTGTTGCGCCGATTGTTCGGTTAAGAGAACAGGCATTATTTATGAGTGAAGGAGATTTAACACAAAAGATTGATGTGCAAACAACGGATGAAATTGGTGCACTAGGTGAAGCGTTTAGTACAATGCAAAGTAATTTGCGGACAATTATTCGAAGTGTTGAAGAGAATGCGGAAGTTGTTGCAAGTTCAGCTGCTGAGTTATCGGCAAGTGCGGAACAGACGAGCGATGCGACAGAGCAAGTGGCAACGTCGATTCAAGAAGTTGCGCACAGTGCTGAAGTACAAACGGATAGTGTTCACTCAACTACACAATCAATCGAAGAATTAACGACAGGCATTATGCAAATTGCAGATCATACTGCAGGGGTGACGGAGTTAACTGAACATGCAACAGAAGAAGCTGTAGAAGGTGGCAGAACAGTTGCGAATACGGTTGCGCAAATGACGCATATCCATGAATCAGTGAAAGAGTCGAATGTGATTACAGAGTCTTTATTTGAACGTTCACAAGAAGTGAGTTCGATTTTAAATGTTGTAACAGAAATTGCAGGTCAGACAAATCTACTCGCGTTAAACGCAGCGATTGAAGCGGCAAGAGCAGGAGAACATGGACAAGGTTTTGCTGTTGTTGCTGATGAAGTTCGCCGCCTCGCAGAACAATCGGAAGAGTCTGTTGGTGAAATCCAAGACATTGTAGAAGGCATTCAAGTGGATACGAGAAATTCTGTTCAAATTATGGAAGAAATTACAAAAAATGTACTCGGTGGGATGGAAGTAACAGAAGAATCTAGCGATAAGTTTGCACAAATTCTAGATCGTTTGCAAACAATTTTACCGCAAATGGAAGAGATTGCGAACACGGCAGAAGCGGCTTCTAGTACGGTGCAAAGTGTGACGGGAAGTGCGAATGCGATTGCAAACAGTGCAGAAGGAAATGCGGCAGCTTCTCAACAAGTTGCGGCATCTTCAGAGGAGCAACTTGCTTCAATGGGAGAAATCCGTTCAGCAGCTGAATCCTTATCGATGATGGCCGATGATTTAAAGAGCGTCATTTCAAGTTTTAAATATTGAGTTTTCTTCATGAAAGGAGGAGACGGCATCATGTTAGGAACATGGTATGCAGGTGGCTTGAACATTATGAACAATATGTACCAGCACCAAAATCAAATGTCGATTTCAATGGAAAGACTTTCTTCAGGAATGCGCATTAACCGCGCAGCGGATGATCCAGCAGGTTTGGCGATTTCAGAGAAGATGCGTGGCCAAATTCGAGGGCTTCAAGTAGCCCAGCGAAATATTCAAGATAGTATTTCCATGTATCAAACGGCGGAAGGGGCACTTCATGAAACGCATGCGATTTTACATCGTTTACGTGAATTAAGTGTGGAAGCAGCAACAGATACATTAACAGATGCTGACCGGGAATTGATTGAATATGAATTTCAAGAGTTAAAAGAAGAAATTGAGCGTATTTCTAAAGATACAAATTTCAATACAATGCCGTTATTAGATGGTTCCCGGACTTCCTTGACAACACAAGTCGGAGCAAATACAGGACAATCAATTCAGTTTTCGATTAACGATATAGGTGTTGATGCGATTGGACTGGCGGATACGTCAATTGCGACACGAGAGTCTGCAGAAGAAGCACTTGAACAATTAGATTATGCGATTCGTCGTGTTTCTACAGAACGCGCTCGAATTGGTGCACATACGAATCGGCTTGAACATGCGTATAATAATGCAACAACGATGGAAATCAACTTAACAGAAGCAGAGTCGCGTATTAGGGATACCGATATCGCGAAAGAAATGATGGCATTGACGAAAGCAAATATACTGCATCAAGCCAGCCAGTATGTACTCGCCATGCATATGCAACAAGCTCAATCTGTTTTACAGTTATTAAAACAATAAGAGAAACATAAAAATGCCAGACTCCTTATCGAGTCTGGCGTTTCGTATTTACTAGGATCTTTCAATTTTAGTTAAATTTTAAATTGGTTTACAGCTTCTGTCAGTTTATCACTGAGTTCTGTTAATTGTTCAGCTGCATCTGTGACAGATTGGATTGCACGAACTTGTTCATCCGTTGATGCACTTACTTCTTCAGAGGCCGCGGCTGTTTCTTGTGAAGTGGCAGCCATTGTTTCAATCGTTTCAGCAACAACTTCTTTTAAGTTGTCCACTTGAGAAATTTCGCCTGTGACTGCATCGATTGATTGTTGCATCGTTAATAATAAGTTGGAAATATCACTAAATGTTGTTTCAGTTTCTGTAACGACGAGACCTTGGCTTTCAAAGTTTTGACGCGTGTTGTCCAGTTGTTGTGCAACGAGTTGTGATTCTTGTTGTAACTCTTCAACTGTGACGCGTACTTCATCAGTTGCTTCAGCTGATTGTTCCGCAAGCTTACGTACTTCTTCTGCAACAACCGCAAAGCCTTTTCCGTGTTCGCCAGCACGTGCCGCTTCAATGCTTGCGTTTAGTGCTAGTAAATTCGTTTGGGCAGATATTTCGGTAATCGTGTTCATCACTGTCCCGATTGCGCCAACTTTCTCTTCTAGCGTACCAATAACAGATCCCATTGTTTCTAGCGTGTTTTCAGAATCTGCGAAGGAATCTTTTAAGGCAACCATTTGTGTTTGTCCTTCTGCATTCATCGTGTCGGCTTTAGTCGCAATGTCTGACATGGTTTTGGCTTGCTCTGTGATTGTGTTAATTTGTGTGCCAAGTATATTTGACTGTTCTGTTACGATTTCTGCATCTTCTGCTGATTTTGAAGCGCCTTCTGCAATTTCTGCAATTGCATGTGCAACTTCTTCACTAGAGGCATTCGTTTCTTCAGAGACAGCACTTAGACTTTCTGAATTGGCGCGTACATTATTCGCGGATTCGTTCACAACACGAATCACTTCATTCGTATTTTCTACCATTTGGTTGAAGCTATCGGATAATTGTTCGAGCTCATCATTTGTTTTGATATTTGAGCGTACTGTTAAATCTCCATTTGCGATTTCTTGCATTAAATTATTCAATGTGCCAATTGGAACCATCATACGACGAATGACGAAATATAAAATAACTGCGAGTAAAAAGATTGTCGCAAGCGCTACGATAAACATTGAGTTACGCAAATCATTCGCTGTTTGATTGATATTTTTTTCATCGTAAATGAGTCCAACTTTCCAGCCGAGTTGATCTAAAGTGGAATAAACATTCATACGTTTAACGCCGTCACGTTCATAGGAAATGACGCCACTGCGGTTGGCTCCTTCATACATAGGCGTTGCATAATCGTATTCCATATAATTTTCGCCAACTGATGTCGGGTGTGCGATTGCAATTCCTTGGTCGTCCAAAATGAACGGTGAACCGTCATGACTCACTTCGCTTTGTGCAATATGGTTTGTTAACGTTTCAAGCTCAACGTCAAAAGCGACAACGCCTAAAAATTGTCCGTTTTCTTCAACAGTTGTAGAAGCGGTAATGACATAATCACCAATCGTGTCATCGATATAAGGACTTGTCCATCTCACTTCACCTGGATGTTCAACCGCATCTTTATACCAATCGCGTGTCGCCGCGTTGTAATCGTCATCATCGTCTTCAGCTGTGTAAGGTGCACCGATAAATTCTTTTTCGCGCGCATAATAAACGCTAAACGCATTGTCATATAACGGTAACACTCTCTCTACCTCATTTTCTAGAGAAGTGCGTAATTCATTGGTCGGTGCTTCCTTCGTTTCGTTTAGTTCAGTCGAAAACGCCAATACAGGAGGTGAAGTTGCGAGTTGAAGCAATCCATTTTCAAATTGCTCGAAAAACCCAGAAATAGAAAAAGTCATTTCATTTGTGAATGCTTTACTTTGTTCTAACAAGACATCTTTTGTTTTTGTTTGAACTTGTGAACTGCTTAATAATGTCATCACCGTAACACCAATCAAAATTAATACAGTTACAAGCATAATGATTTTTGTTCTAATTGATTTAAACAAATAAATCTACCTTTCTTCATTTATTACTAAATATATTTCAAAATCAAACGTCTATAAATAAAATAGGCGAGATTGTTGACACCAAAAGGTGAGATTAAGAAACAAATTTAGACCACTTTGCTATTTTCGGGTATTCCATCAAAAAGTTTAGGGAGAAGAAAAATGTTAGAAATGTTAGAAAGAAGTGACGTCTTTGGTTTACTTAAAAAAATCCATTCAGCACTGTCAATGCTGAATGGATTTGAGGTAAGTGATTTACACGGTGAAATGTTGTACTGCTTCCGTCAGTTCATCACTTAGTTCTGTTAATTGTTCTGCTGCATCTGTTACGGACTGAATTGCGCGTAATTGTTCATCATTCGATGCGCTTACTTCTTCAGCCGCCGCCGCTGTTTCTTGTGAAGTAGCAGCCATTGTTTCAATTGTTTCAGCAACAACTGTTTTCAAGTTGTCGACGGTTGTAATTTCGGCTGTAACAGCGTCAATTTCTTGTTGCATCGTTGTCATTAATTCAGAGATGTCAGTAAAAGTAAGTTCTGTTTCATTTACTACATTTCCTTGATTCTCGAAGTTTTGACGTGTGTTTTTAAGTTGTTCTGAAACGAGTCTGGATTCTTCTTGTAACTCTTCAACAGTCACACGAACTTCATCCGTTGCATTTGCAGATTGCTCAGCAAGTTTACGTACTTCTTCAGCAACAACAGCGAAGCCTTTTCCATGTTCACCTGCACGCGCTGCTTCAATACTTGCATTTAATGCGAGTAAATTTGTTTGTGCTGATATTTCTGTAATGGTATTCATAACAGTGCCAATTGCGCTTACTTTTTCGCCTAATGTTCCGATGACATTTGCCATGGTTTCAAGTGTTTCTTCCGATTCTACGAAAGAATTTTTTAATTCGTTCATTTGAGTTCGGCCGCTCGTATTCATTGTTCCTGCTTGTGTCGCAATGGTTGTCATGGTTTCTGCTTGAACGGTTATTTTTTGAATTTCGAGACCGAGTGCATCTGATTGTTCTGTTACCAATTCTGCATCTTCCGCAGATTTCGCCGCACCTTCCGCAATTTCATTCACCGCATGTGCCACTTCTTCACTTGAAGCACTTGTTTCTTCCGAGACGGCACTTAAGCTTTCAGAGCTCACTTGAACGTTATCCGTCGAATTTGTCACGACGCGAATAATGCCATTTACACTCTCTACCATTCGGTTAAAGTTGCTTGATAATTGGCCGATTTCATCATTCGATTCAACATCAGAATGCACGGTTAAGTCACCGTCCGCAATTTGATTCATTAATCCATTTAGTTTTTCAAGTGGATTCATCATGTGTCGAATGACAATGTATAAAATGATGAAAAATAAAATCAATGTAATGAATGTTACAATTAGCATAGAATTTCGTAAGTCAGTAGCTGTTTGATTGATGTTTTTTTCGTCATAAACTAAGCCGATTTTCCAACCCAGTTTATCTAAAGTAGCGTAAATATTCATCCGGTCAATGCCTTCATGATTATAATGGATGATCCCATTTGATTGACCGTCCTCATACATTTGTGCGACATATGGTAAATCGATCATACTTTCTCCTTGTAATGTTGGATGTACAATCCCATTGCCTAAATTATCTATAAGCATAGCGTACCCGTCATGACTCACTTCACTTTGTGCTAAATGATTCATTATTGTGTCGAGTCCAATGTCAAAAGAGATAACACCATTAAACTCTCCATTTTTTTCAACGACTGTTGAAGCAGTGATCGTCAAGTTATCTGTTGCAGCGTCAACGTATGGATTTGACCAAGTAACTTCACCACGATTTTCTACCGCGTTTTCATACCAAGGACGACTTGTTGGGTCGTAATCATCGCCAAGATCTGTAAAAGGCATATTTACATATTGCGTTGGATGTGCATAATACACAGTGAATACACCTTCATATAAATCGAGTGTATTCGAAAAATGAGTGTTTAGAGAATTAAGTAACTGTTGACTATTCTCTTCATTATCAGCTGTGAAATTTAGCACTTCACTAGAAATCGCGAGCTGCTGTAATCCCTTTTCAAATTGCTCGAAAAAAGCCGAGATGGCATAATTCATTTCATTAACAAAAGCAGTACTTTGTTCAATAAGTACGTCTTCTGTTTTATTTTTTACTTGTAAACTAGAAATGATTGTCATCGTAATCACGCTTATAAGAAATAAAACGGAAACTATTCCTATGATTTTCGATCTAACTGTTTTAAACAAATAATAACCCCTTTCACCTAATTGTACTTGATATTGTCTGTTCATTATCTTTTAAGATATCGGTGATTTATTGTCGAAGTTTAGCGGAAAAAAGAAGACTAAGACTTCGGCAAATTGTGATTTGTCTGAAGTCCTAGTCTTCGGTTATACTTTGAAACGATTAACGGCAGTTGTCAATTCTTCACTTAAATTTGTTAATTGTTCCGCTTCATCTGTCACGGATTGAATGGCATGAACTTGTTCAGTTGTTGACGCATTAACCTCTTCACATGCAGCTGCTGTTTCTTCAGATGTGGCTGACATTGTTTGAATGGTTTCTGCCACAAGATCTTTGAGGGTAGAAACTTCACCAATATCCGTTGAAACTGTATCAATCGCTTGTTGCATGGCTGTCATGAGTGTAGAGATTTCCGAAAATGTCGTTTCTGTTTCTGTCACGACAATTCCTTGGCATTCAAAGTTTTGACGCGTATTTTCTAGTTGTGCTAATACAAGATGAGATTCTGACTGAAGTTCCTCAACCGTCATTCGTACTTCTTCCGTTGCATTTCGAGATTGTTCAGCAAGCTTGCGAACTTCTTCTGCAACGACGGCAAAACCTTGCCCATATTCTCCTGCACGAGCTGCTTCGATACTGGCGTTTAACGCGAGTAAATTCGTTTGTGAGGAAATTTCTGTAATTGTATTCATCACGTTATCGATTGCGTTCACTTTAGCTGCGAGTGTGCCAATGACCGTTCCCATTGTATTCAATGTCGTATCAGACTCGGCGAAGGAAGATTTCAGTTCATTCATCTGAACTTGTCCATTCGTGTTCATCGTATCTGCCTTGGTTGCAATTTCAATCATCGTTGTCGTTTGTTCAGAAATTTTATTGATTTGTGCATTTAACAACTCCGAGTGTTCGGCAACATTTTCGGCATTCTCTGCTGATTTTGCAGCACCTGTTGCAATTTCATTCACCGCGTAAGCAATTTCTCCACTGACTGCATTGGTTTCTTCAGAAACAGCAGTTAAGCTTTCTGAACTATCTCGAACTTCTTTAGAGGAAGAATTAACGACTTGAATAATTTGATTCATATTTTCAATCATTAAATCAAAATTCGTTGACAGTTGTCCAATTTCATCTTCTGCATCATAAGCGGAACGCACGGTTAAATTACCATTGGATACATCATCCATTAATTTGTTTAAAGTGGCTAATGGGCGAATTGCATGACTGATAAATATGTATAATGCGATACAAAATAAAAGTAACACAACAAGTGCAATGCCAATCATGATCATTTGGATATTGCTCGCCACTTGTTTAATTTGTTTCATGTCATAAACTGTTGCCATTTTCCAATTAAAATCCGGCACCGTTGTGTAAATTAATACACGATCTATTCCATTTTCCGTAAAATGAACAACTCCATCTTGACTATTCTCATGATAGAGTTGTTGAATGTGAGACTCTTCTATTAAAGACTCACCTTGAAGTTCAGGGTGAACGAGTGCCACGCCGTTTTCGTCTAGTAAAATTGCGTGACCCTCATGACTGATTTCTCTTTCTGCAAACACATCTGTTAAGTGGTTTAATTGAACATCTAATCCAATGACACTTGTAATTTTCGTTGACGGTTGGACAGCTTTAGAAGCGGTAATGACAATATCACCTGTCGCTGCATCTATATAAGGTGAAGTCCACTGTACTTGATCGGGTTCACTGACTGCGCTTTGAAACCAGTCTCGTTCTCTTGCATCAAAATCTTCGCCGAGATCTACAGCGGGAAGAATACTTAACTGGCCGTTTTGTGTTGAGAAATACGCGGAAGATGCATAGGTATACAAGTCTATAAAATGAGATAGTTCTTGTTCCGCATTTACACGCGCAGTACTCTTGTCATCAATTCTATCATCAGCTTCAAGTTGTTGAATTGCTGAAGAGTTTGCTAGTTGTATCGTTCCTTTATTGAACTGTTCTAAAAAGTTTGAAGTAGCGTGACTCATTTCTTCTACGAGTACTGAACTTTGCTCGATAACATTTTCTTCTGTTTTCTTATTCACTTGAATGCCACTCAGCGTTGTCATTAACACCATACCAAGTGTGAAAAGGGTAATGACAATAAAAATAATCTTCGTTCTAATCGATTTAAACATTGATTCGGCTCCTTGTTTTTTTATTGAAAATTGTCGGTTATTGCCAATTGTATAATAGTTTCATGAATTTAGACAATGTGTTTTTGAAAACGATAGTAAAAAAATTAAACATTTTTGGAAAAGAACCGATATAAAAGTCAAATAGAGCCAAAAGATAGACATGAAGACGTGAGGAGGATTAAGTGAATGGTAAATCGGGTTGATCACCAACATACGTCATCGGAACAGACAACAATGGGAAGTATTGAAACAAATCGGACGATGACTGTAAAGAAAACAGATAACCACGTAAAAGAAGAAAAGGAAAACAATGAGGAAAAATTATCCCTAAAAGAAGCAGAAGATATGGTAGGAAGTTTAAATAAATTCTTAAAAAGTGCAGATTCACGTTTAAAGTTTGTCTTACACGATAAGCTAGAAACGTATTATGTCACAATTATAGATAATGAAACAGATGAAGTGATTCAAGAAATCCCATCTGAAAAATTGATGAATATTCGTGCGGCAATGAAAGAGTTTGTAGGTCTGTTAATAGACCAAAAGATTTAAGGAAGGCGTGAAGGAACATGAGAATAGGTGGATTAGCTTCAGGAATCGATACAGAGTCAATTATTAACGATATGATGCGAGCACATCGAATCCCGTTAAATAAAATTACACAGAAAAAACAATATGCAGAGTGGCAATTAGATGATTATAGAAGCGTCAATAGAGACATCCGTTCAATGCGAGATGATTTATTCGACATGACGAGACAAAGCACGTACATGGCGAAAACTGTGAGTGTTTCGAATGAAAATGCGGTTGGAATGCGTGCGTTAAGTGCTAGTTCGGAGCTTACAGGAGAAATTGAAATTGAACAGTTAGCAAAGGCTGCATCGTGGCAAAGTGCAGAAAAAAAAGGACTCACTCAAGATTCTAAAATGTCTGAGTTACTAGGGAATAACGAGGACGGAGAAATTACCATTGCATTTCATGATGTAGGCGAAGATGGGAAGTCTATAGGGGATGCTTTAAGTAGTAAGGCAATTTCTTATGAAGCGGGCGACTCGATTGAGACGATTATTAATAAAATCAATAAAGACCCAGACGCTGGCGTAACTGCTTTTTTTGATGAGCATACTGGAAAGATTGCGATGACAGCAAGAAATTCCGGTGAAAAAGCGATTACTGTCGATGGGCTGGGTGACACTAGTACTCAAACGGCAGGACAAAATGCGAAGTTTACGTTTAATGGTCTTAAAACAGAGAGAGAGTCTAACACATTTGAAATCAACGGCTTCGAAATTACATTAAAAGAAAAAACTAAGGAAGGTGCACCTGTCACATTCAGTTCAGCACCAGATGTTGATAAAGTGTTCGACGCTGTTAAGTCATTTGTCGATGATTATAACAAGCTAATCGAAGACTTAAATAGTAAATTACGAGAACCATTACATCGTGACTACCACCCATTATCTGAAGAAGAAAAAGCGGAGATGAAAGAACGAGAAATTGAATTATGGGAAGAAAAGGCGATGAGCGGTACACTTCGAAATGATCCCACAATTCAAAGTCTCCTTCAGAAGATGCGTCTCACATTAAGTAATGGCGTTAGCGATGGTCAAGTTGATGAAAATGGTAAAACAGGTCGTATTGTTTTATCGGAAATAGGCATTACAACATCTAAAGATTTCTTAGCAAACGGTAAACTTGAAATTGATGAAGATAAATTACGAGAAGCAATTACAGCAGATCCAAACAAAATCTATGATTTACTTGGGAAAAGTAGTGGTCCAGATGATGAAAAAGGACTCGTTCCTCGTCTTCGTGACGCGATGAAAGAAGCAAACGATACGATTTCAAGACGTGCAGGTAACGCTGGTGCAGCAAATGAAAGCTTCACACTCGGTCGTAACATTAAAGAAATGGACAACCAAATCGAACGTTTTGAAGAGCGTATGCAAAAAATGGAAGAACGTTATTGGAGAGAATTCACGGCAATGGAACAAGCGATGAGTCGTGCACAATCGCAAGCAGAACAAATGATGAATGCACTTGGTGGCGGGATGATGTAAGGATTACTCAGTTAGAGAATGATTCAATTACACATATAAAAGGAGATATTTAATTGGCTATTAACAACCCTTACGCAGCATATAAAAATAACTCAGTGAATACTTCTTCACCGGGTGAACTAACGCTCATGCTTTACAACGGTTGCTTGAAGTTTATTGAACAAGCAAAGCGTGCGTTAGAAGAGAATAAGGTTGAAGAAAAGAATATCGCAATTCAAAAAGCGCAGGCTATTATTACAGAGCTTATGCTTACGTTAGATACATCTGTGCCTGTTGCTGAAAACATGATGACCCTTTATGATTTTGCGAATAGTCGTCTAATCGATGGGAATATTAAAAATGATCCAGAGATGTTCGATGAAGCGGCAGACATTATTCGAGAGTTCCGCGATACATGGAAACAAGTCATTCAAATTAACCGTCAAAAGCAATATGCAGATGTGGACGGCGTATGATTAGACGAGAAATGATAGACTGGAAAAGAGCAACGGAATCTTTACTTGTCACAATAGAAAAACAGCAAGCAGATAAAAGGAGTGAAGTAATTGAACGAGTAGAAAAACTACTCGATGTTCGAGAACAACTTCAAAAAAATTTCCAAGCACCTTTTACGAAAGAAGAAGAAGCTTTTGGGAAAGAAATCGTTCAATTAGAGCAACAACTTCAAACAAAGATGAAAGATTTTTTTGAAGTGATTCAACAAGATATTTCAGTGACCCAGTCTAAAAAGACCAATATGAAAAGTTATGTGAATCCGTACCGTAATCTTGCACAAGACGGTGCTTATTATGACACAAAACAGTAATTCAACTTAATATATTTAAATAAACAGGTGAAGGAATAGATGTATTTCTTCACCTGTTTTTCTTTTTACGGCTTATCAAAACCTGATTTATTTCCAGAACGAAAAGATGGATTTTCAAGAACATGTATTGATCGTTATAGTTAGGGAACCTTTGAAGAGGGGCTTGCATTGCCTACGAGTCACTCAAGATAAAAACAAACTGAAGAAAAATGCCGACAAATCAGATAGTTCATCTAAAATGCCCAAATAAACAGGAAACTATGTTATAATTAAGGCAATAATAGATAATGTTTTTCAATCAGCCATACCTTTACAATTTGAAAAAATAAAAAATTGAACGAAATAGATTATCTATTTGTTTAAGAATTATTTTTTTAGGGAAGTAGCAAAGTATACTATTAATGAAGAGGTTAAGAAGGAGGAGTTTATATGTTAAACTTTAACATCCGAGGCGAAAATTTAGAGGTGACTCCAGCAATTCGTGAACACGTGGAGAGTAAAGTAAGTAAACTTGAAAGGTACTTCACGGATGAAGTAAATGCAACGGCACATACTAATTTGAAAGTTTATAATGACAAACAAACAAAAGTTGAAATCACGATTCCGATGAAAAATTTAACATTGCGTGCAGAAGAGCGTCACGATGATATGTACGCAGCAATTGATTTAATTGTTGATAAACTAGAAAGACAAATCCGTAAATACAAAACAAGAGTAAACCGCAGATTCCGTGAGCGTGAAGGTGTTGCAGCATTCTTTGCATCTGTTGCACAAGAAAATGCACCAGAAGAAAATGAAGATGAGTTCCAAGTTGTCCGTACAAAGCGTTTCGATTTAAAACCAATGGACGAAGAAGAAGCAATTCTTCAAATGAACATGCTTGGTCATAATTTCTTCGTTTTCACAGATGCAGAATCTGATGACACGAACATCGTCTACAAGCGTAGAGATGGAAAGTACGGTCTTATTGAAACGAGCTAACTGAATAAAAGGATTCTCCGTGTGCGAAATTACACGGAGAATCTTTTTTTGTTAGAAAATATCACTGAAGGCATTGTATTGTTCGCGTTTTTAGTGGCGAGCAGTGTGAGGATGTAAAATAACACAGTGTGACATTTGCACCGCGCATTTTGCAGTGTTAAACTGAAGGGTGAACTAAATGAGGATGTGACTTACATGCTAAAAGTATTAAGTAAAATATTCGATTCAAATAAAAGAGATTTAAAACGTTTAGAACGTATTGCAAATAATGTTGAAGCGCTTGAAAGTGACATCGAACCCCTTTCTGATGAGCAGTTAGCTGCCAAAACAGAAGAGTTTAAAGAGCGTTATCAAAACGGAGAAACCTTGGAAGATCTTCAGGTAGAGGCTTTCACTGTTGTACGAGAAGCATCACGTCGTGTACTTGGTTTACACCCTTTCCGCGTACAAATTATTGGTGCTGCAGCTCTACATGAAGGAAATATTGCAGAGATGAAAACAGGTGAAGGAAAGACGTTAACTTCCACACTCGCTGTTTATTTAAATGCATTGACAGGAAAAGGCGTTCATGTCATTACGGTGAACGAGTATTTAGCGAGCCGTGATGCTGAAGAAATGGGCGTCCTTTATGAGTTTTTAGGAATGACAGTCGGTTTAAACTTAAACAGTATGACAAAAGAAGAAAAACGTGAAGCGTATGAAGCAGATATTACGTATAGTACAAATAACGAGTTAGGTTTTGACTATTTACGAGATAATATGGTGCTTTACAATCATGAAAAAGTTCAACGTCCGCTTCATTTTGCGGTCATTGACGAGGTTGACTCGATTTTAATTGACGAAGCGAGAACGCCGCTTATTATTTCAGGTCAAGCTGCAAAAGCTGCGAACTTATATCGTTTAGCGAATACATTTGTGACGACTTTAAAAGAAGAGGAAGATTACTCTTATGATGAGTCGACAAAAGGTGTCGTTTTAACAGAATCAGGTGTTGAAAAAGCAGAGAAAGCATTCAAAATCGACAACTTATTCGATTTAGATCATGTGACGCTTTTACACGGCATTAACCAGGCGTTAAAAGCACAAGTAAGTATGCATGTTGACGTAGATTATGTTGTGGATGACGGAAACGTTGTCATTGTTGACTCTTTCACAGGACGTCTTATGAAAGGCCGACGTTATAGTGATGGACTTCACCAAGCAATTGAAGCGAAAGAAGGTCTAGAAGTTCAAAACGAATCGATGACACTCGCGACGATTACATTCCAGAACTATTTCCGTATGTATGAGAAATTATCAGGAATGACAGGAACAGCGAAAACGGAAGAAGAAGAGTTCCGTAATATTTACAATATGCAAGTTATTGAAATTCCAACGAATCGCCCGATTATTCGTGATGACCGTGCAGATTTAATTTACGCGTCGATGGACGGGAAATATAAAGCTGTTGCTGAGGAAATTAAAGAGCGTTATGAAAAAGGACAACCTGTACTTGTTGGTACTGTAGCGATTGAGACGTCTGAAATTATTTCAGGGTACTTGAAGCAATTCGGTGTAAAACATGATGTGTTAAACGCTAAAAATCATGAACGAGAAGCCGATATTATTTTAAATGCAGGTCAAAAAGGTGCAGTGACAATTGCGACGAATATGGCCGGTCGAGGTACGGATATTAAGCTTGGCGAAGGGGTTATCGAAGCGGGTGGTCTTGCGGTTATCGGTACAGAAAGACATGAATCACGTCGTATAGATAATCAGTTACGTGGACGTTCTGGTCGGCAAGGAGACCCTGGAATTACGCAGTTTTATTTATCTTTAGAAGATGACTTAATGCGTCGTTTCGGTTCAGATCAGATGAAGTCTATGATGACGAAACTTGGGATGGATGATACAACGCCAATTCAATCGAAAATGGTCTCACGTTCAGTTGAATCTGCACAGCGCCGTGTGGAAGGAAATAACTTCGACGCGCGTAAACGACTCTTACAATATGATGATGTCTTACGTCAACAACGTGAAGTGATTTATGAAGAGCGAAATGAAGTATTAGAGTCTGATGATATTCGTTCGGTTGTTGAAAAGATGATTGCATCCGTCATTGAAAGAACAGTCGCAGCACATACGAGTGAAGAAAACCAAGACGAGTGGCATTTAAAAGGACTCGAAGATTTTGTTGGAGCAAATTTATTGCCAGAAGATCGTTTAACAGTTGCTGACTTTGAAGGCAAATCTGCTGATGAAATTGAAAAAACAATTCAAGATGCAGTGACAACACGTTATAATGAAAAAGAAGAAGAAATGACAGAAGAAAGAATGCGTGAATTTGAGAAAGTTATTTTACTTCGCGCAATTGATACAAAATGGACAGACCATATCGATGCGATGGATCAACTCCGTCACGGTATCCATTTACGTGCATACGGTCAAACAGATCCACTTCGCGAATACCAAAGTGAAGGGTTCACAATGTTTGAAGATATGGTGCTTGCGATTGAAAATGACGCAGCTCGTTTTGCGATGAAAGCAGAAATTCGCGAAAATCTTGAGCGTGAAGAAGTTGTCAAAGGCCAAGCGGTCAATCCAGGCGATGGTGAAGAAAAGAAAAAACCTCAGCCAGTTCGCCGTAGAGTCAATGTTGGTCGAAATGATCCATGTCCTTGTGGCAGTGGAAAAAAATATAAACATTGTCATGGTAGAAACTAATTGGTCGCTATGATTTTGGGAGGAAAAAATGAATGATTGAATTATCAGAAGTACGTAATGAGCTTGACAATACAGCTAAGAAATTAGTGGATTTCAGGGGGTCTCTTTGACTTAGAAAACAAAGAGGCACGAATTCAAGAATTAGATGAAATGATGGCTGATCCCAGTTTTTGGAATGACCAAGAAACAGCGCAAAAAGTTATTAACGAATCAAATGGATTGAAAGAAATTGTAGATGACTTCAATGAATTAAGTGAAGCGCAGGAAAATTTAGAAATGACACTTGAACTTCTAAGAGAAGAGTATGATGAAGACTTACAAAATGAACTCACGGAGGAACTTCAACCATTCCAACAACAACTAGAAGAATTTGAGTTACATTTATTATTAGGCGGCGAGTTTGACCGCCATAATGCGGTGCTTGAACTTCACTCGGGTGCAGGTGGAACAGAGTCACAAGACTGGGCATCGATGCTACTACGTATGTATACGCGATGGGCAGAGAAGCATAAGTTTGCGGTTGAGACAATCGATTACCAAGCAGGCGATGAGGCAGGTGTGAAATCAGTTGCATTGTCGATTAAAGGACATAATGCATTCGGTTATTTAAAAGCTGAAAAAGGCGTTCACCGTCTCGTTCGTATTTCACCGTTCGATTCATCAGGGCGTCGTCACACATCTTTCGTATCGTGTGAAATTATGCCTGAGTTTGACGGAGATATTGATATTGAAATCCGTACTGAAGATTTAAAAATTGATACGTATCGTTCAAGTGGTGCAGGTGGACAGCACGTTAACGTAACGGACTCAGCTGTTCGAATTACACACGTACCAACAGGAACAATTGTGACTTGTCAAACTGAACGTTCACAAATTAAAAACCGTGAACGTGCCATGAATTTACTTAAGTCAAAGCTTTATCAGTTAAAAGTTGAAGAAGAAGAAGAACGTTTAAGAGAAATTCGTGGTGAACAAAAAGAAATCGGATGGGGAAGTCAAATTCGTTCTTACGTTTTCCACCCTTATTCGATGGTAAAAGATCACCGAACAGACGTAGAAACAGGAAACGTTGGTGCAGTGATGGATGGAGAGTTAGATTCGTTCATTAACGCTTATTTACGTTCACAAATTAATTAAAAGGTTTAATCTGTTTAAAAATCGTGTATATATACTGTATAAGATATTGTGAATGGCACAAAATAAGTGATGAATGTTTGTTCACAAAGACTTCACAGAATAGACAAGGATTGTTAACTTACATCTGTCGTATATTTTTTTATGTGAACCAAGCTTTTTATAACTCAAAAGGTTTTAAAATGGTATACTGTATTTTGGGATTATGGTAATATAAGATTCCTGAAATAAATTTTTAAATATTTAAAGGAGGAAACAAAATGAAAAAGAAATTATTAGCAGCAATTTTCGGCGCTACATTAGTACTCGGTGCATGTGGTGGCGGTGGAGACACAGACACAGGTACAGATGATGGTGCTACAGGTGACGATACAGCATCAGCAGTAGACGCTGAAGCGGTATTCCAACAAAGCTGTGCATCATGTCACGGTGGTAACTTAGAAGGGGCAAGTGCTCCAGCATTAGATACAGTTGGCGCTGATTTAAGTGAAGATGAAATCCATGACATCATTGAAAATGGACAAGGCGGTATGCCACCAGGACTCATCAAAGGTGATGACGCAGACGCTGTTGCAGCTTGGTTAGCAGATAAACAATAAGAATGATTAAAAGTAGCTTGTAGACGAATTTGTCTACAAGCTTTTTTTTGCGTTTTTATGCATTTCTTTTGACGTTGGGATTATTTTCAGGAAAAATGTTTGAGAACATTCTGCTGAAATTTGTATAAAATGAAAGAAGTTTAGATGATTACATAAAAAAAGTAAGTAATAGGTTGGTTTATTACTAGATTGAAATATAACTGTAATAACTTTTGACAAGAAAACATGTTATACTCTATAAGGTAAGAAAATAAAGGTCTAAATAGTTCAGGTGGGTTTAAATTGATAAAAATGAAAAACGTATATAAAAAATATGCGAATGGTGTCGTTGCCTCAAATGGGATTAATATCGACATACATCGAGGCGAATTTGTTTATGTAGTAGGACCCAGTGGTGCTGGTAAGTCTACTTTTATAAAAATGATATATAGAGAAGAAGTGCCAACGAATGGAGAAGTCCATTTTGACAACATTAACGTTGGGCAATTGCAACAAAAAGAAGTCCCCAAACTGCGACGTCGAATTGGTGTTGTGTTTCAAGACTTTAAATTATTACCGAAGTTAAATGTTTATGAAAACATTGCTTTCGCGTTAGAAGTGATTGAAGAAACACCTGCAGAAATAAGAAAAAAAGTTAACGAGGTTTTGAAACTCGTTGGATTAACACAAAAAGCGCGTATGTTTCCGAATGAGCTATCTGGTGGCGAGCAACAACGTGTTTCAATTGCACGGTCTATTGTCAACCAGCCGGAACTTGTGATAGCGGATGAGCCGACAGGAAATTTAGATCCGGAAACATCATGGGATATTATGGATATATTTGAAAAAATTAATGCGCGTGGTACGACAATTATTATGGCAACGCATAATAAAGAAGTTGTAAATACGATTCGTCACCGCGTGATTGCGATTGAAGGCGGAATCATCATCCGAGATGAAATTGGAGGTGATTACGGCTATGAATAGTGAGACGTTAAAACGGCATTTTCGTGAGAGTTTTAAAAGTATTGGTCGTAATCGATGGATGACATTTGCTTCAATTAGTGCAGTGACTGTTACATTGATAATTGTTGGCGTTTTTATGACGATGATGATGAATTTAGATAAAATTGCCACGAATTTAGAAGAAGATGTTGAAATAAAAGTACTTGTTGATCTTGCAGCAGATGACGCAGCAATTAAAGAATTAGAAAAACAATTAAAAGACAATCCTAAACTCACCGAAATTGAGTTTTCTTCCAATGAAGAAGAACTTGAAATTATGATTAAAGGATACGGTGAAGAGTTCGCCTTATATAAACAAGGGAACCCATTACGACATGTCTTTTATGTCAAAGCAACAGACCCACAAGATACAATCAAAGTGGCGAAAGAAATTGAAGGTTATGACTACGCCTTCGAAGTGAAATACGGAGAAGGAAAAGTCGAAAAGCTGTTCAATATTCTAAATACCGGTCGTAATGTTGGGATTGTATTAATGATCGCCTTAGTATTTACAGCGATGTTCTTAATCTCTAATACGATTCGAATTACAATTGTGGCACGTAAACAAGAAATAGAGATTATGAAACTAGTAGGTGCAACCAATAGTTTTGTTCGTATTCCATTCATTTTAGAAGGCATATGGCTCGGAATACTAGGTGCAATATTACCAATGATTTTAATAACACTTGCTTATTTTAATCTTTATGATTATATACAACCAAAGTTAGAGGGGGAGTTATTTCAACCTCTATCTAAAACGCCGTTCATTTATCAGTTAAATGGCTTATTATTATTAATTGGTATCTTTATCGGTGCGTGGGGAAGTTTTATGTCTGTACGAAAATTTTTAAAAGTTTAATCACAAAAGTGTGAAATGAGAGGGGAACGTTTACGTTGAGAATGTCAAAATGGATGCTATCGGTTTTGATAGCTACTCTTGTGCTGTCTTTTGGTACAGGAAATCCACAAGTCTTAGCAGCTTCACTGAAAGATATGAAAGATGAGAAGAATACACTCGAAAAAAAGAAAAAGAATTTAAATAGTAATATTCAAGTAAAAGAAAAAGAGATATCAACAAATCAATCAAAAGTTGAACAAATTCAAGAGAAAATTAATCAATTAAACAATGAAGTAGAAAAAACGAACAGCAAGATTACGGCATTGCAAAATGAAATTTCAGAAACAATCGCAGAAATCGATGCGTTAAAAGAATCGATTGCAGACTTAGAAAAGAAAATTCAAGAGCGTGATGAAGTATTACGTGAACGTGCTCGTGCTATGCAAGCAAATGGTGGTACAGTAAATTATATCGATGTATTGCTTGGCGCAAATAGTTTCGCAGATTTTATTGATAGAATCTCAGCGGTCAATACATTAGTTGACGCTGACCGTAAAATTATGCAGAAACAAGCGGAGGATCAAAAACAACTAGAAGAAGAGAAGAAACTTGTTGAACAGAAATTAGCGAAATTGGAAGCAGATAAAAGTGAATTAGAAGAGTTAAAAGCATCCCTTCAATCACAAAAAGCAGAACAAGATCGTCTCGTCGCTCAGTTAACTAAAGAACTAGAGAAACTTAACACAGAAAAAACAAGTTTAGAAACTGATTTACATGAAGTTCATGAGTTAAGTGCTGAACTAACGCAAGAAATTGAAGCGGAAGAAAGTCGTCTAGCAGAGCTTGCACGTCAAGCAGAAATTGAAAGACAAAAGCGTGCACAAGCGAAAGCAAAGGCAAATACAAGCTCAAACACTGGTTCAAGTAACAGCACTTCATCAAATGCAGGAAGTGCACCATCTGTTTCAAATGGGACTTGGACAAGACCTACATCTGGTCGTGTGTCTTCTGAATTTGGAGGAAGAAATATCGGTTTCGCTTCAAGTAATCACAGAGGAATCGATATCGCGAACCCAGTTGGTACACCAGTTGTCGCAGCTGGCGATGGAGTCGTTGGACGTACAGGTGTTATTGGTACATACGGAAATGTGGTCATGGTTACACATTCTGTAAACGGTAAGATTTATACGACGTTGTATGCACACCTTTCAAGCATTAACGTGAGTCCTGGGCAAACAGTTTCAAAAGGACAAACAATTGGACGAATTGGTATGACTGGAAGAACTTCTGGTCCACATTTACACTTTGAATTTCATGTAGGTGGATGGACAGGCTTTGGTCCTTCAGCAGTGAATCCTAGAAGTCACGTTCCAATTTAATTAATATGCACAAAAACGACGACCGCAAGTAAAATTGGGAGGATTTCTCATTTTACTTGCGGTTTTTTAATTGGTTCATTCAATAAGCTCCGTTGCTAGTCAAACCGAAGTCAGTTCAGTACAATATGACATAGATGCCAAATGGAGGTGTTTTTGTATGTTTATTACGAAGTATTTTCAAGTGATCAACTTAACAATGCCATCTTCATGGGTTGCACTTCTACTCTCTTTTCTGATTACCTACATGATTGTAAGAGTAAAGTTTGGAAAAGAACTGGCTCACTTTTTAGGAGATGCTATGTTTTATTTTGTCATCGTTTGGAAGTTCTCTGTTGTCTTAACTGATTTTAAAACAATTCTCCAATTTCCATTATCCGTTCTATATTTCAATGGTGGGAAAGTTGGCGTTTATTTAGGTGTAGTGGCCGTGATTCTACATGTATTCTTTTCATTCAAGAAGAAGCGTATTATGAAAGAAGATGTATTCGGTTTACTTATAGGAAGTATCGTTACTTTATCGATGTATCAAGTGTGGGTCGCGCTATTTAATACAGGACCGTTTGGTATTCGCATTGTGACAGTACTGACATTTCTTATTTTTTTACTGACAGTTTTATTGATTAATCAATTCAAAAAAATGCCGAAAGAGCTCATCTTTTTGACAATTGGTTTACATCTTTTTATAAGCGCATTACAACCAGCAGGAATATTCCAAACATCAACAATTGTTATGGGAATCATCGGTGGAATTTTGATGATTGTCATGCATAAAGAGAAATCGAATATGGAGGCAAAACATTGAAAAAGATTATTGGTTATGTCATTGCAGCACTTATTGTCGGCACACTCGTTGTGCTCATGTTTAATAAAGATTCTGATGATGATGTCATTACATCTTCAGAAGGACTTGAAGAGCAAAGTGACACAGTCGAAAATTCAAATGCACAACCAGTTGAAGGGTTGGAACAAGGAGACACACCACCTGATTTTGAACTAACAACATTAGATGGTGAAGTGTATAAGCTTTCTGATATGAAAGGGAAAAAGGTTATCCTAAACTTCTGGGCATCATGGTGTGGCCCGTGTAAAGCAGAAATGCCACATATGCAAAACTACTATGAAACGTATGCTGAAGAAGATAATGTGGAAATTCTTGCGGTGAATATGTCAACGCAAGAGCGAAGAGGAATGGAAGGCATTGAAGAGTTTATCGATTCTTATGGGCTTACGTTCCCAATTCCTTTAGATGAAGAAGGCGAAGCGATTGATGACTATCGTGTGATGACCATTCCAACAACGTATCTGTTAAATACAGACGGCACACTTGCACAAAAAATCATTGGTCCAATGGATGAGAAAACAATTCGCACGTTGGTGGAGCAATTAAACTAATCTCTTTTTTTAATTAAATAACAAAACCGGCTAATCGTGTTGTAATCTTTCACCACGGTTCATATAGTGAACCAAGGGAGGGGTAGGATGCGGAAAGGCCGGTTTTTCTTTGCAATTTTAATAGTTGCCGCGATCGGCGGCGGGAGTGTATTCGGATTCAATTTCTTGAAAGGAAAAGAGAAGAAAATTGACGTCGTTTCTCCGGATGCATTTGATGTGATTGATGAAGCTTATCATATTATTCAACAAGAAGGCGTACATCCTGTAAAAGGACCAGCTTTAATTGAAGGAGCATTACGGGGAATGACGGATGTTATTAACGATCCGTATAGTACGTATTTATCGAAAGAAGAAGCCGCCGCTCACCGTGAATCACTTGCAAGTGAACGGGTAGGCATTGGTGCTGAAATTACACGATCAAACGGCAAGTTTATTATTGTTGCGCCTATCAAATCATCACCAGCTGATAAAGCGGGATTACAACCTTATGATGAGATTATTCGAATTGACGGGGAGAATATTGCTGGGTTGTCCTTACAAGAAATTGTAAAAAAGATTCGTGGAAAAAAAGGAACCACTTTACAATTAACAATTTATCGACCAGATATGAATAAACATCTTGAAGTGTCGGTCGAAAGAGATGCGATTCCAGTGAAGACAGTTGAAAGTGATGTCATTGAATTTAAAAATCGAAAAGTTGGGTACATATCGATTGCGACATTTGGCGAAGAAACAGCTGAAGAATGGAAAGTTGCGACAGATGCCCTAATGAGCGATCAGTCTGAAGCGCTTTTAATCGATGTACGCGGAAATCCTGGTGGTTATTTGTATAGCGTTTCCCAAATTGTGAGTAGTTTAGTAGAAGAAGGTACAGTATTTGCTTATATGGAAGATGCGAATGGTGCGCTGACGCCATTAGTTGCAGAAAACGGAGAAGACATCCAGTTTAATGAGCAACTGAAAAAAATACCAATTGCGATTTTACAAGATAAAGGAAGCGCTTCAGCGAGTGAAGTATTAAGTGGTGCTTTACAAGATAATGAACGAGCGATGCTTATTGGAACAGATAGTTTTGGAAAAGGAACTGTACAGGATACATTTGATTTGTCAAATGGTGGAGAAGTGAAGTTATCGACACATAAATGGTTAACCCCAAAAGAAAAATGGATTCACGGGGAAGGTGTGTTGCCGAATATAGAAGCGGAGCAAGATTCGTTATTTAATGAACATATTCGTTTAGTGACGGAAGTTTACAAGAAAGGTGATTTTCATGATGATATCGCCTATGCACAAAGATTACTTAAGAGCTTTGATTATAAGATTAAAAATGATGATGGTTATTTCGATGGACCGACAGAAACCGCGCTCGTCTCTTTTCGAAAAAAAGCTGAATTAAAAGAGACAAAAGTAATGGATCGTGAATTTTTTAATGCTTTAAAAGAAGAAGTCGAAGCATTTAGAGCGAAGAAGAAGAATGATAATCAGCTTCAAATGGCTTTAGATTATTTAGCACATCAATTAAAAAAAGAATAGATCGGATTGCGTGAATGCATCGTAATTAGCATTCACGCATTTTCTTATTTCAGCTACTTTTAAAACAAAAGATTCAGATAAAGTATAGATCTTCTCGTCAAAGTGAACACTTATTTGTTATACTATAACAAGAAAAGGATTTGTTTTTAAGTAAGGACGGTGATGTACGATGGAAAATGACATATTTATGAATGGATTATTATCAATCGCATACTTTTTCTTCAATCCACTTTTTATAATCTCGCTAATTGTGGCGTTGCTCGTTGGTTATTTCAGGGTGAAAAGAGAAAGGCGAAGTTTTAGAGTTCGTATATTACCTGGCGTGACAGAGTTAAAGAGAATTTTAGCTGAATCTTGGTTACATGCAGTGATTCTTTCTATTCTCATTTCAGGAATTGGTTTAGTTGTTGATATCGGTTGGATTATTTTATTTTGTATCATTTCAATTGTTTTTATTTTGACATTGAACTTTAAAATGACGTCACCGATTTACTATGCAGCAATTGCTTTTGGTGGATTGCTTTTACTTCAATATGTATCCCCAAGTTTTGAATATCGTGGATGGCAAGTAGAAAATCTTAATTTCTTAGGGTCACTTGCGATTACGATACCAATTATTGCAGGTTTATTATTAATCGCAGAAGGACGTTTAATTGATAAACATGGTGGCAAGCACGCTTCTACTTATTTAATCAGAACAAAGCGCGGGTTAAAGGCAGGCGTTTTTAAAGCGAAAAAACTTTGGTTAATCCCGACGTTGTTTCTAGTTCCTGGTGATATGATTGGCACTTACTTACCGTATTGGCCGCAGTTTACATTAGGAGAAAGTGCATTCACATTTATCCCTGTGCCGATTGTAATCGGTTTTTCTCAAGTGATTCGGTCGAAATTTCCAAGTGTGTTAGCGAAACAAATTGGACGTGCTGTCATCGTGATTGGTTTCGCTGTAACGGCTTTAGGGATTGCGGCGATTTGGATGCCAATTTTAGGGTGGGCTGCACTCATTGCCGGAACAGCAGCGCGATTTGGTGTTTCAATTGCAGTTTCATTGCGCGAAAGAAACGGTCAATTTGTATTGTCACCATTATCGAAAGGTCTTGTCATTGTTGGGGTGTTACCCGATTCACCGAGTGAGAAAATGGGATTACAGCCTGGCGAAATCATTCGATCGGTTAATGGACAAGCTGTACAAAATGAAAAAGAACTTTATAGTGCGATTCAGTTAAATGCAGCTCATTGTCGTTTACAAGTGATTGACCGGGAAGGTGAAGTGCGACTGATGCAACAAGTACTTTATCATCATGATCATCATCGACTTGGACTATTAGTTGTTCAATAAAAAATGGCGATTGAGGAGAAATGCGCATTGATAGACTTATTTATTACAAAATTTATATTAGCTCTTTTTGCCCCGGCAATATTAGTCGTTTTTTTCACACGCATTACTTTTCACCATGTTGTCGGGCTAATTTTGACGTTAAGTCTTGTGACGGCATCTGTTTATGCAGGGTATACGCATAATTGGGCATTGTATGTTGCAGATGCGCTTTCGTTAACGGTTGGTTTTTGGTATGCCAAACAAATGGTCGAAAAAGCACGCGAGAACATGGATGAAGACGAACTATTTTAGATGAATTTAAACCCCGGAAATGTGTAAGTTTACGCACATTTCCGGGGTTTCGTTTCCTTTAAATAAATAAACTATAAACCGCAAGTACACCAATTGTGCCAAGAACGACTGTAATGACATTTCCTCCTACAATTGCAATGGTAAAAGAAACAATCAGACCGATAATGCCGAATAAAATATTTCCTTCCTGTACAAATAAAATTGCAGGGAAAATAAGTGCCCCTAACACTGCGTAAGGAATATTTTGTAAGACACCTGAAATGATCGGTGGTAATTCTTTACCATCTAAAAAGGCAAGTGGAATCATACGTGGAATATACGTTGCAAGTGCCATGCCAAGTAACATCCACCAATAAACTGCGCCCATTATAGCCCCTCCTCTTCGGTCATATACTGACTTTTTTTCTTCGCATAATTTGCATAAATCATTTCAATCACAATTGAAGCGGCGAGTGTAGACACTAAAATCGCCCAGCCTGTAGAAAGTAATTCAGTAAAATAAAAGAAACTTTGAATCGCCGCCGCAAGTCCAGCAAGGCTAACTACTTTGCGATTACCTTTCATAGATGGAACGAGTAAGCCGACAAACATTGCATAAAGTGCAATCGACATCGCAGCCTGTAAAAATAACGGAAGATTTGCACCGATGACATGACCAAGTGCAGTGAATATAACCCAACTTGCATAAGCAATGGTTGTCACGCCGAAAATATAAGCAGTTGAAATCTTTTTGTCTTTTGTTGTCGCTAGTACAGAGAAAGTCTCATCTGTAATGCCGAATGCATAAATGGCCTTAATGCTTCTTTTTTCGGGCAAAGTTTTTTCATTCAGTGAAGCGGTCATAAGAAAATGCCGAATGTTTACAATGAATGTATTAATGACAATGACAAAAGGGTTGACGGCTGCTGTAATTAAACTAAGCGCTATGTATTGTGAAGCACCTGCATATACAAAAAGACTCATAGCGGTTGCTTCAATGAGTGAGAGACCTGCAGTTTTAGCAAGTAACCCAAAAGTAAGGGCAACTGGAAAATAACCAATTGCAATACTAAGTCCAGCTTTTATACCCGCTGAGAAATCTTTATTCTCCATATTGTCCCAACTTTCATAGATGTTTTCGTTCGATTATACTATATTTTTGAAAGAGTTTCACAATTTTAATGTAAAAAGATAGAAAATGTTCAAGATTGGGTATACTTTTTATAAGAGAAGTGATTTTTTCACTGGAAAGTGTTTTGGAATAGATTTTATAGAGAGGAAGAGGGGAGATATGAGTGAATGGTTAAGTGTAGATAAAGTAATCGAGTTGTCTGAACAGTACCGGGCATTAGGGCCTTTTATCGGTTTGTTTTTTCCGTTTATTGAATCATTCCTTCCGTTTTTACCGCTATTTGTTTTTGTCTTTGCGAATGCGAGTGCTTACGGGTTGTGGATGGGATTTTTATTATCATGGATTGGTACTTCAATCGGTTCTTATGCGGTATTTTTACTCATTCGCAAGTATGGACAAGCCAAGATATTTCGTTATTTTACGAAAAGAGCACGCGTTCAACAACTCATTCATTGGATAGAACGAAATGGATTTGGTCCTTTGTTTTTATTTATTTGCTTTCCTTTTACACCGTCCGCACTTGTCAATTTAGTGGCGGGGTTATCAGATATGAAGAAAAAGCATTATTTATTAACATTACTGGCGGGTAAGTTTGTAATGATTTTTACTGTTAGTTTTATTGGATATGATTTAAGGGCTTTACTAACAAAACCGATTCGAACGGTCATTGTTTTTATCATTATCTTCTTGTTGTGGTATATTGGAAAACGATTGGAAGTTCATGTAACGAAAAAAGTGGAAGCAGAGTTTAGAGAAATCGCCAGTCAACGGAAGAAAGATGTAAAAGATGCGATGTAATCGTTAAATCAATGACAGTAGAGTTGGCGCTAGTAAGTAACAATCTAGCAACAACTCTTTTTCTATTTGTTCTCTTCTTCATAAAATTGGTATACTAAAGGTAGTTTCAGCATGTTTGGAGACAGAAGTATGTAGCTATAAAATGATAGAATGAGTTTATCATTAGAAAGAAAAAGGAGGGAGCGCTTTGTCATTACGTTTTATCACAGGACGTTCTGGTTCTGGGAAGACGCAGTTTATCCAAAATGAGATTGCGGACATGTTGAAAGATGATCCGTTAGGGAAGCCAATTATCGTCATTGTGCCCGATCAAATGTCTTTTTCGATGGAGCATAGTTTGTCTGTCGATTATGGGTTAAAGGGAATTATTCGCGCACAAGTGTTGACGTTTAAAAGACTTGCTTGGCGAATTTTACAAGAAACGGGAGGCATTACGCGAAAAGAAGTCGATGGATTCGGCTATCGCATGATTGTGCGTAGTGTATTAGAAGAAAACCAAAATGAGTTTAAAGTATTCAAACGCGCGGCGAATAAAAAAGGCTTTACCGAGCAAATTGGCGATTTAATGAAAGAATTTAGCCGGTATAGTTTAGACGTTGGGACGATGGATACCATTGTTGAACAGTTGGCTGAAAAAGGATCGCCGCAAAATTTAGTTGATAAAGCGAATGATTTAAATGTACTACTCACAAAAATTGAAGAGAAGCTAGGGACGACGTATGTCGATAGTGAAGGGCATTTAGCTTTACTCGTTTCTCAAATTCAATACGCGGATATTGTGAAAGATGCCCATATTTATATCGATGGGTTTGAAAGTTTTACAACGAGAGAATATGAAATTATTACAGAGCTGATGAAATACGGTGCGTATGTAACGGTTTCACTTCCAATGGAAGATGATATGACGGGGGACGGAGCGCATGAGTTATTTTCCTCGGCTGTTCGAACATGTGGACAACTGAAAAACATTGCCTATGTTGAAGGTGTTGATGTGGAAGAACCTCTCTATTTAACGCCTGGTAAACGGTATAAAAAAAGAGCGCTTGCGCATGTAGAGGCTTCTTTTGACCATTATCCAGCCGTCACACAGGATGCAGGCGGGGCTGTTACTTTCATTGAAGCATCGAATCCACGTGCTGAAATACATGCAGTTGCGCGAACGATTCGCCGGTTAACACGAGAAGGGAAGCGATACCAAGACATTGCAATTTTATACCGTGAACCTGAAAAATATGATGTGTTATTTGAAACAATTTTTTCACATTACGACATCCCTGTTTTTATTAGCCAGAAAAAACCGATGTTACATCATCCATTAATTGAGTTTTCACGTTCAGTTTTAGAAGCGATTACATCTGGATGGGCGTTTGAACCAATTTTTCGAGCGGTTAAGACAGATTTATTTTTCCCGCACGGTGAAGAGCAGGCTCTTTGGCGAGAGCGAGCCGATCGACTCGAAAATCACTGTTTAGCGCGTGGGATTTACGGCACGAGGTGGTTTGATGATGCGCGCTGGGAAGTGAAACGTTACCGAGGATTAGAGCTTCGAACAAATCAGCAAACGGATGAAGAACTTGCATTAGAAAAAGAAATCCATCAAGTACGTGACCTGATTCGAACGCCTTTAAAAACATTTGAAGAAAACTTCAAAAGAGCGGAAAATGGTCGTGAAATGGCAGAAGCCCTTTTCAATTTCATGGAAGAATTACATGTGTACGATAAAATTATTGATCTTCGAGCAGAAGAAGAGTTGGCGGGTCGCTTATTAAGTGCGACAGAACATGAACAAGCGTGGAATGAATGGATTCAAGTGTTAGACCAATTCGTCTTAATGTTCGGTGATAAAGAAATGAATTTAAAAGAAGCAGCAACGATACTAGATGAAGGGTTCGATTCACTAGAATTTACGCGTATTCCTCCATCACTCGATCAAGTGACGGTTTCGACGATGGAACTATCTAGTTTAATGAATACTGACGTTGTTTTTGTGCTTGGTGTAAATGAAGGCGTGCTCCCACAACGCGTGGACCACGAAGGGATATTATCTGATACGGACCGCGAATGGTTCGAAAATCTAGGCTTCACATTAGCACCAACGTCAAAAATGAAGTTGATGGATGAGACCTATATGGCGTACCGAGCTTTCACGGGGGCAAGAGAACAATTATATGTATCTTATTCACTTGCAGATGAAGAAGGTAAAGCGTTAATCCCGTCCCTTTATATCGCGAGAATTCAACAGTTAGTAGAAAATTTCTCGACGATTCAAGCAGTGCTAGATCCATCAGAACTACCAGAAGAAGGGCACCCGTTAGAATATATTAGCCATCCGCGTGCGACATTACCTTTTGCGGCAATGAAGTTAAAAGAAATCGAGGAAGAGAGAGAAGTCGCACCAGAGTGGAAAGCTGTACTTGCTTATTATGAAGAAAACGAGTTGTGGCATCCGATTATCAAGCAAATTAGTCATCCAGTTGTCGAAGGGAATCAAACAGAAAGGCTCGAACCACAATTAACTGAAGGCTTATACGGGGAATCATTTTTAACGAGTGTTTCACGTATTGAGTCGTATTATAGTTGTCCCTTCCAACATTTCATATCATTCGGCTTGAAGTTGGATGAACGTGCTGAATATACATTAGAAGCACCGGATATGGGGGATTTATTTCACGCGGCGATTAAATGGGTATCTGATGAAATTATGCGTTTAGGTAAAACATGGGGTGAGTTAACAACGGAAGAATGTTGGGCAATTTCCCGACAAGCCGTTGAAGAAATTACACCTTATTTCTTTAACCTCATTTTATTGTCAACGAGTCGATACCGGTACATTCAACGAAAGCTTGTGCATATTATTCAACGCACAATTCAATCAATGCGAACACAAGCGAAAGGATCGAAATTTCAACCGGTTGCGATTGAAGCAGCCTTTGGACCTGATGAAGAATTACCTTCACTTGAAATTCCGTTAAATGGTGGCAGGTCAATGCAATTACGTGGACGAATTGACCGGATCGATGCAACAGAGGTAGATGGAAAGAAATATTTACGTGTGGTGGATTATAAATCATCTGCACAAGATTTAGAGTTAGCAGAGGTTTATTATGGGTTATCGCTTCAAATGCTGACGTATTTAGACGTTGCACTTGAATATGCAGAAGAGTTATTAGGATACGGCGCAGATCCTGCGGGTATTTTGTATATGCATATTCATAACCCAATGATTCGTACGGGGGAAGCGTTGACGCAAGCGTTAATTGAAGAAGAAATAATTAAATCGCATAAAATGCGCGGGTATTTACTCGATCAGCCAACTGTTGTTGAAGCGATGGATGAAGAAATTGGACGTTCATCAAAAATCATTCCAGCTGCCCTTAAAAAAGATGGGGATTTTACGAAAGCATCACGCGTATTATCATCAGAGGATATTCAACTGATGCGAAAATATGTGAAAACAAGACATCAAATGGCAGGAAACGCGATGTTATACGGCGATACACGCGTATTTCCGTATAAATTAAAAGATAAAATGCCTTGTGAATATTGTTCCTATCGCTCGATTTGTCAATTTGACCAAACAGATCCAAATCAACAATATCGATTGTACGACTTATTAGATGCAGAGACTTCTTTAGAGAAAATGCGGGAGGAGGTAGTCGGTGATGAATATTCCAGCGAAACCGAATGATGTGACATTTACAGATGATCAGTGGGAAGCAATTTGGGCGACTGGCCAAGATATGCTCGTTTCTGCTGCTGCTGGCTCTGGAAAAACGAAAGTATTAATTACGAGAATGATTGAAAAAGTATTGGATGAAAATAATCCGATTGATGTTGACCAGTTACTCGTTGTGACATTTACGAATGCGGCGGCTGCCGAGATGAGACAGCGTATGGGGGAAGCGTTAGAAGAAGAAATTACGAAGAATCCTGAGTCTGTTCATTTGAGAAGACAATTAAATTTATTAAATAAAGCACAAATTTCTACGTTACACGCTTTTTGTCAAAATGTTGTGCGTCAATATGCGTATTCTTTAAATATTGACCCTGGTTTTAGAGTGGCGGATAGCGCGGAAGCCGCGTTGTTACGAGATGACGCGATTAGCGATGTGTTAGAAAAAGCGTATAGTCTATCGAACCCTGATGCGATGTACCGTTTAGCAGATAGTTTTACGACGGACCGAAATGACCAGTTAATTGAGATGCTAGTGAGTCGCTTATATGATTATTCACGCGTGCATCCACAACCTGAAAAGTGGTTACACGCCATTCCAGCACAATATGATTTACAAGGTATCGAGACTGTTGATGATTTATCATTTATTGAGCCATTAAAAAAGTCGATTCAATATACTCTCGAAGAAGCGGCGGCACTGCTTGGTGAAATGCGCCGAATTGCGATGATGCCAGATGGACCTGAACCGCTTCTACAAACCGCAGAAACAGATTTACAATGGGTTGACGAAGCGCTTCGCCGGATTACGGCTAGTACATGGGAAGAAGCGTATGAATTTTTTGGCACGTTGAAATGGGTGCGTGCAGGAACGATTCGAAAAAATACATGTGATGAATTGTTAGCAAATCGTGCGAAAAAGATTCGCGATGATGTAAAGAAAATTGTAGGTGATGTAAAAGAAGCTTACTTTATACGTACGCCTGAACGATTATTAGAAGAAATCTCTCTGATGGCGCCTTCTATGGATACATTAATTGACCTTGTTGAAGACTTCGGAAAAGAGTATGAGCGCTTAAAAATTGACCGGGGCATTGTCGATTTCTCTGACTTAGAACATTATGCGTTACAAATCTTATCAGAAAAACAAGATGATGAGCTAAAGCCGTCAAATATCGCGTTAACATACCGTGAACAATTTGTAGAAGTGCTTATTGATGAGTATCAGGACATAAATTCACTTCAAGAAACGATTATTAATCTTGTGAAAAGCGGTGAGGAGGCAAATGGAAACTTATTTATGGTCGGGGATGTAAAACAGTCGATTTATGGGTTCCGACTTGCTGAGCCGAATTTATTTTTACAAAAATATGATCGTTTTACGACAGACGTAACAGATGCGGGTCTCAAAATTGACTTGAATGCGAATTTTAGAAGTCGTAAAGAAGTTCTCGATGCGACGAACTTTATCTTTTCTCAAGTGATGGGGGTGCGTGTAGGGGGCATTGAATATGATGATGCAGCGGCGCTAAAGTACGGCGCGCAGTATCCTAGAAAAGAAATGCCTACTAAACTAACGATTCTTTATGAAGAAACGAAAGATGAACAAAGTCAGTTAGAAGAAGCATTGGCTGGCCAAAGTTTGAAAAGCTCACAAGCTGAAGCAAGATATATGATTCAAGAGATTCAACGTTTATTGGCAAGCGGGGCAGAAGTGACGGACGCTTTTTCAAATGAACGACGACCGTTGGAATACCGAGACATTGTTATTTTAATGCGTTCAATGACTTGGTCTGGTGAGATTGTAGAGGAATTTAAACGAGCAGGTATTCCGATTTATGCGGAGTTATCAAAAGGATATTTTGAAGCAATTGAAGTGATGATTATGTTAAATACACTACGCGTCATTGATAATCCGTATCAAGATATTCCACTTGTGTCCGTATTACGCTCACCATTTATCGGCATGAAAGAAAATGAGTTAGCGAAAATCCGATTAGTATCAAAACAAGAACCTTTCTTTGAAGCATTAAAACGTTTTGTTGCAACAGGCGGCGCTGGAATTGAAGCAGCAACTCAAAAGAAGTTACAACGTTTCTTCACACATTTTAATGAATGGAGAGATTTAGCAAGACGTGGGTCGTTATCAGATTTAATTTGGAAAGTATATACCGACACGTATTATTATGAAATGGTCGGCGCAATGCCAAATGGCAAACAGCGGCAAGCGAATTTACGAATGCTTCACGACCGCGCGATTGATTATGAGAAAACGTCTTTCCGCGGATTGTTCCGTTTTCTTCGATTTATTGACCGGATGAAAAAACGTGGAGATGATTTCGGGGAAGCACGTGCATTAACTGAACAAGAAGATGTCGTTCGTTTAATGACGATTCATGCTTCTAAAGGATTAGAATTTCCGTATGTATTTGTCTCAGGCGTTGGCCGTCAGTTTAATAAGATGGATTTTCGTGAGTCTTATTTATTTGACCAACATTTTGGGTTAGCGGTGAAAGCGATTGACCCGGACAATCGAATTACGTACACATCCTTGCCGTTTTTAGCTATTAAAGAAAAGAAAGAATTAGAAATGCGTGCAGAAGAAATGCGTGTGTTATATGTCGCCATGACGAGGGCGAAAGAGCATTTATCATTAGTTGCTTCAGTAAAAGATATTGAAAAAGAAATGACGAAGTGGCAAGATGCACAACTTGTCGATCCTGCATTAATGCTTCCAGAATACACGCGCTCGAGAGCGAATGGTTATTTAGATTGGATTGGTCCAGCGATTGCAAGACATCCTGCATTTGATAAATTTGATATGTTGCTGGATGGTCGCTTCATGGAAGATGAATCCAAATGGGCTATTCAAATGCAACCTTTTGGCGCACTTGTGATTGATGAAGTGAAAGATGATATAGCTATTGAAAAGGTTGAGCTACAAGGACAAGAAACACTTTTCACAGAGGCTGATTATGAAAAAGTAAAAAAGCGTTTTGAATGGACGTATCCGTATATGGATGCAACGTTAAAGCGTTCGAAGCAGACTGTCAGTGAAGTGAAACGCTTGTCTATTTTAGAGCAGCAAGTTGAAGAAACAGGTGTAGTAGACGAGTCTAATGAAGTGAGTCAAGCCTATTTGCATAGTCGCCCTGCTTTTATGCAGGCACGTACATTATCCCCGGCAGAAATTGGAACAGCGATGCATACAATGATGCAGCAAGTTCCTTTAAAAGAACAGCAAACAGTAGAAGAGATTGAAAGTTTAGTGGAATCGTTGGTGGAGCGTCAATTATTAACAGAAGAAGAAGGAAGCGCTGTAGATCGTCATTCGGTAGTCGGGTTTTTTAATACAGCACTTTCAAATCGATTGGTAAATGCGGTGAATGTTTACCGAGAAATGCCTTTTACGTATGCGTATGATGGTGATGGCGATGCACAAATTTTACAAGGAATTGCTGACTGTTTATTCCAAGAAGACGATGGCTGGGTGCTTTTAGACTATAAGACAGATCGTGTGACAGAACGCTATAGCAAGGAAGAACTTCCAGCAGAAATGCAAAAACGATACGGAATTCAATTAAACTTATATAAAGCAGCGATTGAATCGATCTTAAATATAAAGATTAAAGAAATGGTGCTTTACTTATTTGATGGGGGTAGTGTTGTGCCCATTCAGGAGGAAAATCGTCCGTGAAATTAACACCAACATCAGTAGACAATCGTATTGAAGCACTAGATTTATTAAGAGGTTTTTCTTTACTTGGAATTTTTATCGCAAATATGCTCGTATTTCATACGCCTTATTTGCATATTGAGCCGTATAGTTATTTTACGACAGATAGCGATGTCACAACATTTAAATGGATTGTCGTTTTAGTACAAGCGAGTTTTTATCCGATTTTTGCTTTTCTTTTCGGGTACGGTCTGAATATGCAATATGAAAAAGCGATTGAACGAAATCAACCATACGCGAAAATGATGGCCAAACGCTTGTCGATTTTACTCGTATTCGGCTTAATCCATGCGTTATTTGTTTGGTCAGGAGATGTGCTATTCACTTATGCGGTACTTGGATTTCTCTTGATCCTATTCGTTCGAATCCCAGCAAAGTGGCTTGCACCATTTGCGATTGTTCTTTATGCAATCCCAGCAGCATTTTTATTTTTCGTAACAAAGCTCGTCGTGAATATGAATCCAACAACATTTGAGGAAGAACTAAGCAATCCAGTGCAAGTCGAAAGAGCAATTCAAGTGTTTTCTAGTGGATCATTTGGAGAAATATTTTCTTTCCGTGCATTGGAATGGTTAACATATGGGTTAAGTAGTACGTTTTTAGGTGTTTTTATCGTTTTACCGATTATTATGTTTGGTGCAGCGATGTCAAAGTGGAAAATTATTGAGCGTGCACATCAATTAAAAGGGAAGTTAATTATCGTTGGCATCCTCATCACTGCGCTTGGCATATGGTTAAAAGCACTCCCTTTTATAAAAGCACCGACGTATGACTTGATTCAATTGCAACAAACATTCGGTGGCGTATTGTTAGCCGCAGGATATGTAGCGTTGTTTTTAGTGTTGACGACATTTGCAAAATTCCGTTCATTTTTTAGTCCGCTCGGAAAAGCAGGAAGAATGTCACTCACGACTTATCTTTCCCAGTCAATCATTGCGACAATGATTTTTTACGCATACGGATTTGGGCTTTATGGAAAAATCGATTTATGGACAGGAACGATTATGGCCATTGGCATATTTATCCTTCAAGTGATTTTAGCTGAAATTTGGTTAGCTAAATTTAAGATGGGACCGGTTGAAAGATTGTGGCGCTTGTTGACCTATGGAAATAAATCGACAAAATAAAAGGAGTTTCCCAACTGTTTGTCGTAATAGATAAGTATAAGGAGAAAATTAAATGAGGGAGCTGGACTAAAAATGAAGATATTGTCGTTCGAGTATGAAGGAACCATATTATTTGGCCCGAAAGTTAAAAGGGAAGAAGCTGTTTGGGATATTCTCGCAATTGCAGAATTTTATGATGAAGCACAATTTCCACAGTCAATCATTGAAGGAATCGCATCTGGATTAGACTTTGTAGAGAAAATAAGACAACTCGTCGACAAAATGGAGTTAGAAGAAAAGGCTGCTAAGTTTAAATATGCATTTACAGAAATTGAGTGGCTTTCACCGATTCCAAGAACACCTAAAAATGTCATTTGTGTCGGGAAAAACTATAAAGATCACGCGACTGAAATGGGGGATGATGCACCTCCGGAAAAACTAATGATTTTCACGAAAGCACCAACAGCGATTGCAGCCGATGAAGAAGACTTACCAATTCATATAGAAACCACGGAAACGCTTGACTATGAAGGGGAATTAGCAGTTGTCATTAGTAAAGAAGGAAGAAATATTCCAACACAACTTGCTTATGACCATATTTTTGGTTATACGATTGCGAATGATATCACTGCAAGAGATATCCAAACTGCACATGGTCAGTTTTTCTTAGGAAAAAGTTTAGACGGGACATGCCCAGTAGGTCCTTATGTCGTAACAAAAGATGAAATTCCAAATCCAAATAAGCTATCGATTGTAACAAAAGTAAATGATGAAGTAAGACAAAATGGTCATACAAGCGATATGATCTATAAAGTAGAAGACATTATTGCGGAAATCTCGCGGTTTGTCACATTAGAACCAGGAGATCTGATCTTAACGGGAACACCAGCTGGCGTCGGAAAAGGAATGACACCACCCACTTATTTAAAAGAAGGCGATACGGTGAAGATTTCTGTAGAAGGCATTGGTACCTTATCAAACCAATTTGTAAAAAAGCAATAAGAGATAGCAGATTTTAACACTTGATAGTTGTAAAGTGGAACGTTTTCAAGGTACAATTAAAGAGTAGAAAAAACTTGATGAGGTGAAAATTTTGGGGTTTTTATCAGATACAACACATTTCCATATTATGACATGGGTTGTAGGTGTTGTTTTATTTATCGTAACAGCAGTCATGCCGACTGCATCAAAAGGCCGTAAAATAACACATATGATTACACGCTTGTTTTACGTGCTTATTTTACTATCTGGAATCTTCTTGTTCATTGCACACTCAAGTATTGACAGTGCGATGTACGGTGTGAAGTTTTTAGTTGGTTTAATCACAATTGGTTTAATGGAAATGGTACTTGTTCGTTCAGCAAAAGGTAAGAAAGTTTCTACATTGTGGATTCTATTCTTTATTGTGTTATTGATAACATTGTACCTTGGATTCTACTTACCGATTGGTTTTCACTTTTTAAGATAAGTTAAACATCTTGGAGGAATGGGATGGGAACAGTTTCGCTTACGATACTCTTATCTTCATTCAGCAGAAAACTCCCACCTCCATAGGTGGCGAGATGAATGTGGTTTTGCTTTTTATTCAGCGGATGTCCAAACGCCCGCTGAAGGAAGATAAAGCCTCCGGCGGATGTCACGGATTTTTAAGGGAAGTTTTCGAGCAAGCTCGAAAAAATCCGGACACAATCACGCCGAGGCGTGATTGATTGATATCGGGTTTGTTCATCTTGTCTGTGTATTATTCTTCAAGAAAATTGAAACGTTAACGATTAAAACTATCTATTTGCTTTGGGCGAATAGGTAGTTTTTTGTTTGTATAAAAGAGAAGTAGAAATTTAAAGTGATGTGCTGTACATCAATCAGACACAAAGTTGTCGTAATTTATAAGGAGAAATATATTTTAATTATGAATACATGGCGGCATCTTATCGCATTTGGTAAAATAATGAGAGATAGCTCGTTGAGGAGGCTTTTTTGTGAGGAAAAATAAATGGATACTCAGTTTGATGTCAGTGTTATTGCTCGTTACAATGGCACAGCCAAGTGCAGTTATGGCAGCAAACGAAAAATTACTACAAGATGAAAGTATTTATGATTTACTCGTTGACCGTTTCTACAATGGAAACTTTACGAATGATGAAAACATAGACACCCAAGATATCCACGCATTTAGCGGAGGAGACTTTCTAGGAATTACAGAGAAAGCAACCTATATTAGTGAGCTCGGTTTTACGTTAGCATCGATTGGCTCTGTTTTTGTATCAGATCGTTATGATGGCAATGAAGTTCTATCTTATGAAAGTTTTGATCCACATTTTGGAACTGAAGAAGAATTTATGCAAATGATTGATGCGCTAAAGGAAGTAAATGTTGGAACGATTGTTGACTTCCCGTTAAATGGCATTAGTGAGCAACACGAATGGATGCTAAGTGATTCTGTAAAAACAGCAGCAACAGAAGATGGAATTCAATGGGACGCAACCGATGAACTTGTTCAAGAAAAATTAACCGAAACAATTATTTCATTCGTTGAGCAATACGATGGACTTGCTGGGATTCGTTTTACTTATTTAGGTGATTTTGAAGATGTTTTTTTAAATGAGCTTATTGCGAAAGTGAAAGAAGCAAACCCAGATTTATATGTGTTTTCAAACGAACAATCCGAAGCACAATTTGATTTAGTGCCGGATGTAGACAAAATGAACGCATTAAAAGAAACTTACGTGCAAGTAGATCCAAATTCAACGCAAATGACATTATTTGAAGATCAAAATGAAGAAGCGTTAATTCAATTAGATGAATTAATAGGCCCTCGTTTTACATATGAAATGACTGAATTGCGTATGTATCCACCGACAAGATGGAAAGTAGCAACAACTGCATTATTCACATTACCAGGTATCCCATCATTAACTTATGAAAGTGAAATTGCAGTAAATGGAAAAACAGCACCTGAAAGTCATCCAATTGTAAACTTTAAAACAGATAATGAATTATACGACCATATTGCAGATATGAATAAACTTCGTAATGAATCAGATACCATTCGAAATGGTGAGTTTGAATTATTACATAATGAAGATGGTTTTACTGTATTTACAAGAACTTCGGATGAAGAGACATGGTTGATTGCGTTAAATAATACATCAGAAACAGCAAGTCTAGAAATTGATCCAGCTAAAATTGGTGATAATAAAAGATTACGTGGTGTCTTAGAAGGTGAAACAATTAAACAAGCTAAGGACGGGAAATACCGTGTTGTATTAGAAAGAGAATTAGCTGAAGTGTATATTGCAGATGAAGACACTGGCTATAATACTCCTTATTTAATCACAACAATTCTTGTTTATGCGTCGTTCTTTGCATTATTGTTTATCATTATGCGAAGAGGAAAAAGAAATAAATCATCTTCATAAATAAAGAAAGACCTCGCCTGCTTTTGCAGTGAGGTCTTTTTTAGGTGTGCCCTGCATGGGTAAATACTCGGCGGTGAAAGTCCGCTACAGGCTTGGCAGTAGGAACTGTTAGCGAAAGACAAGGTGGCTATCGTGAGGTAGTGGCTGAAGGAAGTCGGACGCAAAATCCCGAACTGAC
>JAPFCR010000043.1 GCA_026169375.1 Sporosarcina sp.
TTAGCGGGACAGGTGAGACCCCGCAGTGGAGCGAAGCGACCGAGGAGGCTCGCCGCCCGCCCCACGGAAAGCGTGCGCCTGGAACGGAGATCAACATTGTTCGGGAATTTTTAGTGTAAGGTTAATTATGAAATTGACTCATTTATAAACGATAATTTATTAATATTCATATTTGTATTTGAAATCTATTTCAAAATGCCATAGTATAGTAAACATAGCTATTTTTGGATTATTCTTATAAGATAGCGAAAAAAAAAGGGGGATAAGAGAATGAGAATCATGAAGTTTTTCGTAGCATTTCTCATTGCATTTGTTTTAGTTATTCCAACAAATGCCAATGCAGACACTACATTTTCAGACATCTCGACAGATTATAGGTTTTCCGATGAAATTACCCAACTTGTCGACTCTAATGTAATTAGCGGATACAAAGACGGGACATTTAGACCTGATGAGTCAGTGAACCGTGCCCAGGCTGCTATTATGTTAGCAAAAGCTTTAGAGTTAGATGTAAACAATGTACAACCTACTCATTACAAAGACGTATCGAAAAAATCAGCTGCTTATAATCATATTGCTGCAGTAACAGAAGCAGGAATTATGCAAGGAAGTCAAGCTGGATTTAACCCGGATGGATCGTTGACAAGAGCTCAAATGGCAGTTGTCTTAACGAAAGCGTTTAATTTGAAAGGAGACAATAAAACTTCTTTCAAAGATGTGCCGAAAGATTATTATGCACATGACCATATCGATGCTATTTTGACAAACGGAGTAACAGCGGGCTACCCAGATGAGACATTCAGACCGGATGAACCAACAACAAGAGCTCATTTCGCTGCTTTCCTTTCTCGTGCTTTAGATGAAACAAGTGAAGAGAAAGAAGCGGTTGTTGCACTTTTAAAGAAAGCTTATGAAAATGAATTTGCAATCGATTCTTATTCGTTTGATGGAGATTTCAATTTTGGTCTTTCACTTCCTGAAGAGTTACAAACACCTGAAATGCAAATGTTCACAGATATGCTAGAAAACATTCAAGTAGAAATGACAGGTGCTTATGTTAAAGATCCTATGATGTTAGAAGCGAATATGAAATTAACGATGTCAGGTGAATTCGGTGTAACGATGAATATGCCGATGATTATGACAGCAGAAAAAATGTGGTTTAAGCTGCCACAAATCCCAATGGCGCCAATGCCTGAGGAATTAGATGGGAAATTTATCGAAATCGATTTAACTGAGCTTCCAGAAATAGAAGGTCAACCATCTGTTTCTATGGATTTTGACTTACAAATGGAACTTTCATCAGTCATTAACAATCTATTTGTAGAACAATTCGGTCCAGATTTTTATCAATTCACAAAAGCGGATGCATTACAAATCCCGAACAATATCGATGTTCAAAAAGTAGTGAAGTTTGAGTTAACAAATGAAACACTACAACCATTCGTCGAAAAAATGATGACTGTCTTCTTACCAGAATTCTTTGAAGTTATGCAAGATCCAAAATATGCAGAAGTGCTAGGCATGACGGCTGAAGACCTTGAAGAAGCGAAAGAAGGCATTGCTTTAATCAATGAAAACCTTGATGAAATTATTCAATCAATCCATGACACGGTAACGGTTAATACGTTAGACCAACATATCGTGATCGATAAAAATGATTTCATTGCTTATGATGTGATGGACATGGATCTCGATTTCACTTCTGAAGAAGGCGTATTTGGTCTCAAAATGGGATCAAAAATGCAAAAATCGAACATCAACGAAGGAATTGAGTTCACAATGGAAATTCCAAATGAAGATGAAGTGATTACGATGGAAGAACTTGAAGACTTGATGTTCGAAGATATGGAAGATTTTGATTTAGAGTGATGAAGAAACTTTATGTTAGAAATTGACCATTTTGTGGAATAAAAGTAAAGGCTATCCTGATTATATAGGATAGCCTTTACTATTTTAATTCTTTTTTCTTGTGAGAAGCAGTATTTGAGAGACAATAGCCAGTACAGGTAATTCAATCAAAGGTCCAATAACTAAAGCTAAAGCAATAAGGGGCTGGTCTGGGAATGCTGTCACAGCTATAGCTAAAGAAACTGGTGAATTCCTAGCAATAATTGCCATGTTTAAGCTAACGGAATCTTCATAAGAAAACTTTAAAAACTTTCCAACCAAGTGTCCTACTACATAGCTAATAACAAAAAACAATAAAATTGGTATGATTAAAATATAAATAACCGCTAGATTTCCAAATAAATAAGAACCTTGTGAAGCGAACATTGCCATAATCGCTAATGATAAAAAGAAAATTTGAGCATTAGCGAAAAAGGGAATAATCTTGTTGTTTAAAACAGATTTTTTATTTAATAAGAATCGCGTAAGATGAGCAAGTGCAAAAGGGATAAACAACACAATCAATACACTCTCTAAAAGAGTTGATATGGGAATCGTTTCAATAGTTCCAGCGAATAGTAGCAAATATATTGGTAAAAGTACGACTTGTAAAATTAAATTAATCGGTAAAACCGAAGTTGAGAGAGCTACATTTCCTTTTGCTATGCGGGTAAACGCGAGGTACCAATCTGTACAAGGTGTCACCATAAGCATAATAAAACCAATCCATAAAGCTGGATAATCAGATAAGAAAATGGCTCCTAAACTCCAAGCTAATACTGGTGTCCATATAAAATTAATAAGAGTGCTAGATCCAAGAAATTTAATATTTGAAAAAGCCTTTTTTAATTGTTGCAATGGGATTGTTAAAAATAATCCATAGAGCATCAAGAGTAGAAAAGGAATAACTAAAGTTTCCGCATATTGTTCAATGATGTCTACTTGTCCTAATAAAAGACCTAAACCAACAGCAAATAGTATGATAAAGGTTTGTAGTTTATCTAGTATTCCCACAGATTAATTCCCTCTCTTTAAAAGTCACTATAGATGAGTATAATACATCACGTTATTTATTGCTTATATATTCAGTTAAAGTTATTCCGTAATCGGGTGCTTTAACGGCAAAAAATTATGCTTCAATCAGACCGGATTAGTTGAAAGGGGAAATACATAAGTGGAACTCTTTTAAGTCTTGACTCATATACTGATTCATCTACAAGGTTCCTGGAGGTATTTAGATGAAACGTTTTATGTATTATTTTGTCTGGGTGCTATTTATTGGTTTCATATGTTATTTAGGTAGCCATTATTATATGAGTTTAAAATCGATTGCAAAAGAAACGTTTGATAACAAATTATTCTTTATATATAGTCTCATCTTTCCTGTCATTATTGGGATGTTATTAAAGCTCCCTGTATTGGTCAAAGACATTAAGCAACAGAAGAAATGGACATTCGATTGGGTGAAATTGTTGGCAATTGGTACTCCAACTTTCTTTATCGTAACTTCTCCCGTGTGGATTTATCTGATTTGGACATATACCTCGTTTGGAGAACATTCAATATTCACAGACCTTTTAAGAATAACAAGTAATACCCCATTTACAACAGCAGCGGGAATAGCGCTTGGATACTGTTTGTTAGATATTTTGAAAAGGTAAAATGTTTTAACCTGTTATGCTTGTGTTGGAGAATCGGACTAGCGACTTGGCCTCAATTGATGGGCGTTTAGGTGAAACAAAAAAGATCATCAATGATGGTCTTTTTTGTTTTATTTATATAGTATGGGAAAGAGTAAAAGATTAGGAGGAAGTTTTGATGAAACAATCGCAACAAAAGAGACCGAATTTTAAAGGGAAGAAAAGTATTGGTTCTATTATTGCAATACTGATCATTGCAGCATTTGCGTATTTTTTTGATATAGATTTGTCCGATGATGAACCCATTACCGGGGATCAAATACCTGTAGAACTTGTTCGAACGATTGACGGGGATACGATTACAGTCAATATTGAAGGCGAAAAAAGGAATATTCGTTATTTATTAATTGATACACCTGAAATTGACCATAAAAACCCGGAGAATACAGAACCATTTGCGCGTAAAGCGACAGAACGAAATGATGAATTGTTAAGAAGTGGACAAGTGACGATTGAGTTTGACGTGGGAGACCGTGAAGATCGGTATGGACGTCTGTTAGCCTATATTTATGTAGATGGTGAAAGTGTACAAAAGACTTTGTTAGAAGAAGGCTATGCGCGTGTTGCTTTTGTATTTGAACCGAATACGAAATATATAGATGAGTTTAATGCGGCGGCCCGCAAAGCAAAAGATGCAAAAATAGGTGTGTGGGAAAGAGAAGGTTATGTGACGAATCGAGGTTTTGACACTTCTGTTTATAATTGACAGACGTAGAATTGCTTCCGTAAATCGAAGTGAACAGAGAAAGATTGACAACTGTTTTGAATATGATATGATTCAATTCAACTAGTTTCACGAAAAGAAAATATACATAATATGAGAAGATGTTGAAGTAGTCTATTTGTGGGCAGTGAAAAGAGACTGAACGGTTAGTGAAAGTTCAGGCAGCAAATCTGATGAATTACGCCATTTGTTTTTCTCATCACACACATGAAGTGGATGATTCGAATTTTGAGTCAATCAATTAGGGTGGTAACGCGGAGAACTCTTCGTCCCTTGTTTAGGGGATAGAAGGGTTTTTTTATTTTATTTAAAAGGAGCGCGTTGAAGAATGTTAAGAACGAAATCGGTACTTAATCCGTCTTTTTTAGAGGCATTATCACTTGTAGTCTTGATCGTCATGATGATTAGTGTGAGCATTGTAAAATTTGAAGCTGTGCCACATATTCCTATTTTGTTATCTGTTTTATTACTCATTTGTTATGGGTTAGTGAAAAAAGTGAAGTATCAAGATGTTGAAAGTGGGCTTGTTGAAGGAGCAGGCGCAGGAATGAGTGCGGTATTTCTATTCTTCTTTATCGGAATTTTGGTAGGGACTTGGATTATGAGTGGAACGATTCCAACACTTATTTACGCGGGGTTTCAAATTGTAACGCCGACATATTTCTTTGCGATCATATTTGTTGTGACGGCAGTTGTTGGTATCGCAGTGGGAAGTTCATTAACAACTGTTGCGACTGTTGGTGTCGCTTTTATTGGTATGGCGACAGTATTAGATGTATCACTGCCTATTGCAGCAGGAGCGATTGTATCGGGGGCTTTCTTTGGCGATAAAATGTCACCACTTTCGGATACGACCAACTTATCCGCTTCAATTGTGGGCGTAGATTTATTCGAACACATTCGAAATATGGGATGGACAACGTTTCCCGCATTCGGAATCACACTTATTTTATTTGGATTCTTATCGCCAAGTATTACAGAAGTAGATGATAGGAAAATTACAATGTTCCAAGAAGGATTACTTCAAACTGGAACGATTCATTGGTACACGATTCTTCCATTACTCGTTTTATTTTTGCTTACGATGATGAAAGTGCCTGCAATGATGACATTGGCTGCAAGCTCATTAACAGCGATTATGATGACTTATTTTCACCATACACCAACAGTGAGTGAAGTATTTACTGTTATGTTTACTGGATTTGAATCAACAACAGGGATCGAAGAAATTGACGAATTATTAACGCGCGGCGGTATGGAAAGTATGATGTTCACCATTTCGTTAGTGTTACTCGCGCTTAGTATGGGTGGTTTATTATTTAAACTGGGCATTGTTCAATGTTTACTAGACAAAGTCGAAAATGCTTTACGAAAAGTATCTTCGGTTATTGCAGCTTCTGCATTAACAGCGATCAGTATTAATATTTTAATCGGTGAACAATACTTATCAATCTTATTAACGGGCCAAGCTTTCCAAACACAATATGAAAAAGTAGGACTAGCAGGAAAGAATTTAAGTCGAGTGATGGAAGATGCGGGAACAGTTGTCAATCCACTTGTCCCGTGGAGTGTTTGTGGCATATTCATCACGAAGATGCTAGGGGTAGGTACGTTAGAATATTTACCATTTGCTTTCTTTTGTTTATTATCACCTGTTTTAACAGTGTTATTTGGGTATATCGGGAAAACGTTAACATTTGAAAAAGTAGCGAAATAAATATAGAAAAGGGATATTCCATGACTTGATAGATGATGGAATATCCCTTTTATTATGAGTCTTTGTATAGACGATATTGAAAAAATGATTAACTCTCATCTTCTGATAAATAATTGATCAGTTCATCTCAATAAATGAGCACTTGAGTAGATGCTTCTTCCAAACGATGTAATTCTTCTTCTGCCCGCGCAATATCATGATTTTTAAAATGAATTGCGGCTTCTCTTGCAGCATTATGAACATCTAAGTGATACTCATCTAAATTTTGATAAGCTTGTAAATGGCGGAGTCGAGGCCATTTTACCATCTCCTAAAGTCATGTATCCTAGTGTACTATATCAGTATAAAGAAATGTGCAATGTTGATAAGTCGTATAAAGAATTCATGGGAAAACGAACTATGAAGGATCAATATGATTCTCGAAAGTAGTTCAATTGAAAGGGCTGTTAACGCTATGTTGTCTTGTAATTGGTCGCTTCTTTCAATGCTTTCTCCTCAATCGGAATCCGTATAGCCAAAATCCATCCGTTCAATAAAGTAAAGATAATAGCGGTGATATACGCATTGAAGAGTAAGGGTAAGGTGAGAAGTTCTAATGAGACAATCACATAATTTGGGTGCTTTAAGAAACGATAGGGACCTTTTTTTACAACGTTTATATTTGGTAAAATCATAATTTTGGTATTCCAAAATTTTCCCAATGAGGATAAACACCAAAATCGCCCAATTTGCATGATGAAAAATAAAATGAAGAAAAATACCCACCAAAAGGAGAGATCACGCTCAAACAGCGTCACTTCTCCGATTAGGGTGATGAAAAATGCAATATGCATCAAAGCCATTAATGGGTAATGAGAAGCGCCGACTTCATAACCACCTTGCTGAAGAATCCATCTTTCATTTTTTCTCGCGATGAATAATTCTACTATTCTTTGTACGATGACAAGTGTGACCAGTATGCTGAAAAACAATGATTATCCCTCATTCCCATTGTAATAATAAAAGTTCCCCGCAAAAACCAGGCCCTAACGCAGCCATTAATCCGAAATCTTGTGATTGTGGATCCCTCTCCATAAATTGTTTTAATACATATAAAATTGTTGGCGAAGACATATTACCGTGTTTATTCAACACTTCACGGGAAATTTCCGTTTCTGACGCTGAAAATTGAAGAGTATCTTCATACGCTGTTAAGATTTTCTTTCCACCTGGATGCGCGACGAAATGTGTAATCTCCTGAGTTGTAAGCTGATGCTTATTTAAAAACTCATGAACAACAGGCCCGAGCCACTTTGTAATAATGTTTGGGATGCTTCTGGAGAAAATAACATGAAGCCCATTGTTTTTGACTTCCCATCCCATAACGTCTTCTGAGTTTGACATGAATTTGGAAGAGGTTCCAATGATTTTAGGAACACTTTTAATAGGTTGAATACCTGATTCATCTCCAGATAGAAGGACACAGGCAATGCCATCCGAAAATAAAGAAGCGCCAACAAGATTGCTTTTTGAGTAATCATCTTTTTGAAATGTTAAACTACACAGCTCAATCGCTAATACAAGCACATTCGCTTTTGGGAATGCTAAACAATATTCATATGCACGACTAAGTCCAGCGGCACCACCCGCGCAACCGAGTCCCCAAATTGGAATTCGCTTCGTATCTTCTCGAAACGGAAGCAAGTTCATAATTCGTGCTTCAATACTCGGAGTGGAAATTCCGCTACTTGAAATATAAAAAATGGCGTCAATTTCAGACGGATGAATTTCTTTTGGTAATGTAGTAGAGTTCTTCAGACATTGTTCAATCGCTTGTACACCAAAGTTTACCGCATGTTCAGTATATAAATGATTCCTTTCTTCAAAATCGTGTGGTTGCTCAAACCATTCAAGTGGCATACATAGATGACGGTTTTGAATGTCACCGTTCTCAAAAACTTTTAACATTCGCTCAATGTTTTGAAATCGATCTTTAAATAAAGCACGCGTTAATGCAGCTGCTTCCTTTTGTTGAATCGTAAATGGGGGATTGACAGTACTAACAGATAAAATTTTAGGCATAGGAACCTCCAAGTTTTTTGATGTAGCTAGTATATGAAGGATGTCACGGTCACATGAGTATTGTAAAGTAAATGGAGAGGTGAAAAGAATGACGATAAAATTAAGTATATTAGATCAATCGCCAATTTCAGAAGAGGGTACAGCAAAAGAAGCATTGCAAGAAACGGTGGAACTTGTGAAGAAAGCTGAAAAATGGGGATTTACTCGGTTTTGGGTTTCCGAACATCATGATGCGCCGACGCTTGCCGGTTCATCGCCGGAAGTGTTAGTCGCTCATTTAGCATCCGTGACGTCTACAATTCGCGTAGGGTCGGGTGGTGTGATGTTACCGCATTATTCGGCTTATAAAGTAGCTGAGAACTTTAAGTTATTAGAGGCATTATTCTCAGGAAGAATTGATGTCGGTGTAGGCCGAGCGCCAGGTGGGATGCCACGGGCGACCTATGCACTTCATAACGGGAAGTACCGAGATGTGTCGATTTTTCCTGAACAAATAGATGAGTTGCTGATGTATTTAAATGATGCTATGTCAGACACTCACCCGTATGCAGGGTTAAAAGCAACACCAATCATTGACGAAGCACCACCTGTTTGGACGCTTGGTTCTAGTGTGAGTTCAGCAAAACTCGCTGCAGAAAAAGGATTGCCTTATATGTATGCGAAATTTATTAATGATGAAGGGGGCAGTGAGGCGGCAAAGGTCTATCGTGAATCCTTCCAGCCATCAGAATATGTAAAAGAACCAAAGCAAGCCGTGGCGGTATTTTTTGTTTGTGCAGAAACAGATGAAGAAGTTGAAAGGATTACGTCATCTTTAGACTTATCTCTTCTTTTAACAGGTCAAGGGATTCCAATGAGTGGAACACCCTCACCTGAAAAAGCAATGCGTTATCCTTATACAGCATTTGAGAAGAAATACATTCCTGAAAATCGAAAAAGAATGATCATCGGAACACCACAATCTGCACGCCAGCAAATTGAACAATTGGCTGAAGAACATAAAACAGATGAAGTGATGCTCGTGATGAATACGTATCATTTTAAAGATAAACTTAAAGCGTATGAATTAATTGCGAAAGAAATGAGGTTGTATTAAGCGTTATTTGAGCTTTTCGCATAGCTTTTCTAAACTTTGTTTAAACCGTAAATTATTTTCTTTAGAACGTTTTTTAGGTCCGCGTAATCGGCCACCGCTCCTGCGTATTTTTTGTGCTTTATGTCTTGCGTAAAGTAATTGGTCGATATTTTCTTCCGTATACAAACGACCATTTTGATCGATTGGATGTCCTTGTTTGGCGAGAACCATCGCCGCTAATCCGTAATCCTGTGTTACGACAATATCATTTTTTTGGACGCGGTTTACAAGCACAAAGTCAACGGCATCCGCTCCTTTGGAAACAATGATGGTTTCGGCACCTTCTCGATAAATTTCATGTGCGGTGTCACAGATTAACGTGCATTCAAAATCAAATTCATTTGCCACTTGAATGGTCTCTTTTACGACAGGACACGCATCTGCATCTACAAATATTGCAGGCATAAGATCCGCTCCTTTTTTATTATTTATATTCAATCATACCGTTTAATATACTGTTTTGCATTTAAGAATGGTGGAATATGTTTTGTTTAGTATTTTGAAAAAAGGGTATGCTTATGTAAGTTTGGAAATTATGGAAGGAGCGATCGGATGTTTAGAAAACCTGAAGATGTTCGTATGACAAAAGAAGAATCAGAAGGATATGGTCAAAAAATTAATGCGCCAAGTGCTAAGTATGAAAATGTTGAATTTACTTCGGAAGAAACTCCTGCTGAAGAGGGAAGAAAAACAGAAAAATTATCTGAAGAAGAAATCAAAAAACGAGTGGGCGAACAAAATTATAAAAATATAAAAGACGACAAATCAATCGGTTCAATTAATAGTTAAATGCTTACCTACATGTTTGAGATTAGACATGTAGGTTTTTTGTTTTCAAAAATGATTTCATTTCTACCACAAAGAAAGCGGTGAAGTGAATAGGTGGATTAGACGGAAGATTTCGGAAATAAAAACTTTATAGAAAAAGATGCAATAAATGATGCTTAGATGTAAAATATTAAATATAGACTTTTTTTAGGAGTAAGAATTTTCAATAATACATAAAAGTAAGGAGCATAAAAATGACTGTCATTAGAGATTTCTTTATTGGCGTATCTAGAAACGAACTTTTGAATGAAGCAGCAAAAAAGTACGGTTTAAAGCTTGGTGCACAAAATGTTGTCGCGGGAACGACGATTGAAGAGACAATGGAAAGCATTAAGAAAATAAATGTGCAAGGAATTTCATGTGCGATTGATAACTTAGGCGAATTTGTATTTGAAAAAGATGAAGCTTTAAAAGCAAAAGCGAGTATTCTTTCAGTAATTGAAGAAATTCATAAGCGCGGGGCAGACGCACATATTACTTTGAAACCTTCACAACTTGGGTTAGACATTGATTATGATTTTTGCTTTGAAAATTTAGAAGAAGTTGTCAGTCTAGCAAATAAATACGGCATTTTCGTAAACTTTGATATGGAGGATTATTCACGTTTACAAGCTTCTTTCAATCTTGTTGAAGCGATTGCGGAGAAATACGACAATGTTGGAACGGTCATTCAAGCTTACTTTTACCGTGCGGAAGAAGATTTAAATCGTTATAAAAATCTTCGTTTACGTATCGTGAAAGGGGCATATAAAGAGAATGATGATGTCGCTTATCAGGATAAAGCTGATATCGATGCGAATTTTATTAAGTTAATCGAGTGGAATTTATTAAATGGTAAGTTCACTTCAATTGGGACACATGATCATGATGTCATTAATCATATTAAACAATTCGTTAAAAAACATAATATCTCAAATGACAAGTTTGAATTCCAAATGTTATTTGGTTTCCGCATTGAATTGCAACAACAACTTGTAAAAGAAGGCTATAATTTCTGTACATATGTGCCTTTTGGAGACGATTGGTTTGGCTATTTCATGCGTCGCTTAGCGGAACGTCCACAAAATATAAACTTAGTAACAAAACAAGTATTTAATAAAAAGACAAATACAATTCTCGCAATTGCAGCAGGCGCATTTGCTTTAGGTCGTTTAACAAAGAAAAAGAAATAATGGTAAATAGACTTTCAGATGGCAATATTTATCTGAAAGTCTATTTTTTTGTTGGTACTGACGATAGAGAGGCTTGAGTAAAGTTGATTCACATATCTCAATATTGGAAGAAAATTCTATCAAATGATATGATGAGGAAGTGTAGAAAAGAGAAAAGTATTTCGCATTCGACCTTGAATGAATGCGTTAAAAAAGATTATTGAAATAAGGGAGAATGAATATGACAAACAAAGTTCAAATTATTTTTCAATCAGATGCAAAAGTAACAGCAAACTTAGCAGCCAAAACATTCGTAGAGAATAGTTCGGGAGATAGCTGTTCGGTTTTATTAGATGGTGGCCATGTTGTTGTTGTAAAAGAACAAAAATCTTATACGACTGAAAGAATTCGTTCTATTGCAGGAGATATAGCAAAAGATGTGAGCCAGCGTAAAGTTGAACAAGCCGTTGTCTCTGCAAAAGACCTTATTGATCAGTTTAAGGATGTTGACGGTGAAGATGTCATTACAGCTTTCGTTGAAGGTTGGGCATTAGGGAGTTATCAATTTGTTACGTATAAACCAAGTGCAAAAGCTTTTAAGACGGCTTTAACGCTTACTGAAAACGAAGATTATGAAGTGGCTATCAAAACAGGGGAAATCCGTGCAGAAGCAATGGCTTTCTCACGTGATTTAATGAATGAAGTTTCAGATGTACTTAATCCGGAAACGTATCCTGAAGTATTAAAAGAAAAATTTGCCGGCACAGGTGTTGAAGTAAATGTACTCGACAAAACGAAACTTGAAGAAATGGAAATGAATGGAGTGTTAACGGTAGGTCGTGGAAGTAAATATGCACCAGCATTTGTAGAACTTGTCTATAAGGGCGATGCGTCAAAACCACTCGTGGCATTAGTCGGAAAAGGTGTGACATTCGATACGGGTGGAATTAGCTTAAAGAGTGGTAAAGATTTAAGCGATATGCGTATGGATATGGGCGGATCAGCGGCGGTTGCAGGTGCCATGTTACTACTCGCAAAGTCGAAAGCAAAAGCAAATGTCGTTGTGCTTATTCCAATAGTAGAAAACGCACCAGATAATACATCTGTTTATCCGGGAGAAGTAATTACGTATAAAAACGGTAAAACAGTCCAAGTAGGGAACACAGATGCGGAGGGACGCCTCATTTTAGCAGATGGGCTAATTCGTGCAGGTGAATGGGGTGCAGCGTACATCGTAGATATTGCAACACTAACAGGCGCGGTGGCAAATGCACTTGGCAATGAATTAGGCGGTGTCTTCGGGGACGAGGAACTTGCATTTGAGATGAAAAAACTTGGGGATAAAAACGGTGACTTTGTATGGCCGATGCCATTAGTTGAGGCATATGATCAAACACTTGCAAGCGACTATGCGGATATGAATAATATTAGTTCGATGAATGCGGCCGGGTCAATTACAGCAGGCCTTTTCCTTCGTCGTTTTGTACCGGAAAATAGTAAGTGGTTACATGTCGACATGGCAGGCGTGATGGATAAAACAAAAGCGTCGGGTTACTATGCTAAATCAGCAACAGGTTACGGCGCTCGCTTACTTGCTGACTTTACAACATTTGTATCAAAATAAAAAATCCAGTTAAACGTAAAATCGACTTGGCTTTAAGTAGGCCAAGTCGATTTTTTAAGTTAAGTTTCAGTCGTTTATTATGAGTAAAATCATATTATTCACAAACGAGGATTTGTCTAATGAAAGTGCTTTTCTTCGCTTCACAACGATCGACAATAGTCAGATTTGCTTTTTCAATCATATCATCAATTGTATCGATAGTGACGACAATGACTTTTTTGGCGATACGTCGTGCATGCATTAAAATAGCTTGTTGATCATCAGGGGATGCACTTGTGAAAATATTATACGGCATATCAATAATTGCCACATCATAAAATTTATCAATATTAGCAATTGCTGTTGTTGTGACTTCACAAGAATACCCGAAATAGTCGATGTTTTCACGGGTATGTTTGACAACGAGCCAGTTAATATCACTGCCAACGATATCGAAATCCATTGAAAGTGCTTCAACGAGTACATTGCCAATTCCACAACAAGGATCGATGAGTGTTACGTCTTTTGGAAAAGGCGCGGCGATATTTGCAACAGTTCGAGCAAGCTGTGTACTTAAAGCCGTAGAATAACTATGGGGTTTATTCCGGTGGCGTAGTGAAACGGCTTTGCTTTCAGTGTACTTTCCAAAGTACCAATGGCCATCGATTGTCACAAAGCCAAAAATGATATTAGGATCATCTAAATCAGGCTCACCATTTATAGCTAATCCAATTTCACGTTCTAACTTCCGGCGGTCATGAATTTCCATTTTAGGTGTTGTATTTAATGCTGTATGATTTAAACAATTGACCTTAAAAGTTAGCGGGTCAAAATTTAAAGCAGCAGCTTGTTCGATAAGCGATTGCCAATTCTCTGCGTCAAATAAAACATCGAGTTTCCCTTTTATAAATGTACTTCGACTTGGTTCAATATCGACAGAACTCATAAGAACATTCGCTTTAGAATCTTCTCCGAAAAAAGCACGCATTTCTAAACGACATAACTCTTCATCATCCCAATGTCGTGCATATAGATAAATAAAGTAATTAGCAGTCATGTCGTCTCCTCAATTGTTGCGACCATTTGAAAAATAAATGAATAAACGAGTTCATAAGCATCTAATAAGGTCATATCTTCATGGAAGCCTTCAATATAATTTACAGCCAAGTTCATATTCCATAATCCGTCTTCGCCTGAAAAAGCAACGCTAAATTTGCCGCGTTCATCTGTTAAATGCTCGTTTAAATAATCTTTTAATGCATCTTCATACTTCTTTTTCATTTTCAGTCCAAAAAGTGCTGTATATGTGCCAAAAACATCATCTACTTCCATTGAAAGGGCATCGACTCCGAGGCGGTTAAAAAATGGTGATTCAACATATAAAAATTCACGTGAATGCGTTTTTAAATGGTCGATTTTCTCTTTCAAGAACATTGGCGTTTCTACAATGATTAATGCGATTGTTTCTTTCTCACAGCGCTCTAAATAAGCAGTGTCAAAGCGACTTGTTGTATCTTCTACAACCACTTCTGTGGAATCTGGTAGCAAATTATGTTTGATTGCATAGGCTTTTTCTTCTTGATATAACTTAATGTCTGAAGGATTTTGTTGAATGAATTCATTGAGATAATCGGTCATGTTTTGTTTTAACAATTACGTTCGCACTCCTTTGTTTATATGTTCTATCCTACCACAAAATTAGATTGGACTGCGATTGATGATTCTTCGTGTAAGGATGAAAAAAGCATTTAAATTATTTGAAAATATGATAGAATTAATTTAATTAACTTTATTTTTAGAGTTACGATAACAATCAGATAACAATGTGTTGAATACGAAGCAGAAGGAGGGGGACGATGACCAAGTGGCAATCCCTTGAAAAGAAAATTATTGAAACGATGAAGAGCGAACATATCCCCGGCGTATCCATTGCGATTTCGAAAGATGACGAAGTGATTTATTCGAAAGGATTCGGAAAAGCAGATTTAGAAACGGGTAAAAAAATAACACCGGATACGATCTTTGGAACGGCGTCGATTACCAAATCATTCACTGCCTTCACAATCATCAAGCTTGAAAAGGAAGGAAAATTATCGCGAGAAGATGCGGTGAAAAAACATCTTCCAGCATTTGCGTTAAAAGGATACGACGAGATCGATGCGATTAAAATTCATCATGTATTGTCCCATACAACGGGGATTCCAACAGTAGAGAGAAAAGAAGAGCTTGATACATTTGAAGCCCATCTTCACTACTTAAAATCGATTGATATCGAGCCATTAGGAGCGCCTGGGGAGTATTTTTGTTATAACAATGATTTGTTTTTGTTGTTAGGTGCAATTATTGAAAAAGTAACAGGTGAAAATTATAAAGAAGTGATTAAAAAAGAGATACTCCTGCCGCGGCAAATGACAAGAACGACTTTTGAAATAGCGGCATTAAAAAACGATGACAATGTGACAACGCCTTATCAATTTGAAAATGGTCAATACAAAACATGTGCATGGCCGAAACTTGGGAATTATGCGGTAGGCGGCGGAATCCGGTCAACAGTTCTTGATTTATTGAAATATGGTCAAATTTACTTACAGGAAGAAAATATCATAGGTCAACCTGTCCACCGAACGCATGGGAGCCGTGCTTATGGTTATGGGCTTCACATTACACCGAATTATAATTATGTCACGCTTGTTGAACATGGCGGATCACAACCAGGTGTTTCCTCAAATTTTGGGTTTATTCCAGAAAAGAATATGGTCATTGCAGTGTTAACGAACGCTAGTAAAGTTAGTGCGTCGGATATTTGGTTATATGCGGTAAATGCAGCTTTAGGACTGCCATTACATAATAAACGGAGTATTGAGCCGCATTACTTCATGGAAAGAGCAGAATGGCCAAAGTTTGTAGGTACTTATACGACAGGGGAAGGATCAACAATAGAAGTTGAAATCGCTTCTAAGCAACTTCGAGTGGTGATTGACGGGGAGCGGCATAGACTTCGTGCAAGTAATAAAGAAACACTCGTACTCTTACCGAAAGAAGAGCCGATTCGATTTTATTTTGATGAAAAAGGGGAAGCTTGGGCATTGTTTATGGGGTTACGTATGTTTGTGAAAAAGGAGAAGGAAGAATGAAACCACTAATCGGTATTACAGCGAGTTTAAGTAACAGTCATCATCACAAAGTGAAAGATACTTACGTTCAAGCGGTCATTCGTACAGGAGGAATTCCTGTGCTTTTACCGACAGGGACTGAAGAAGATATTGAAAGTTTAATAGAGAAATTTGATGGTTTTATCTTTACAGGTGGGGGAGATGTTGATCCGATATTATTTGGAGAAGAACCACATGTAGATTTAGGAGATATTGAGCCTGAGCGAGATCTGTTTGAAATTCCGCTTGCAAAAGCAGTCATAAATTCAAACAAACCATTTCTTGGCATATGTCGGGGAATGCAAGTGTTGAATGTTGCACTGAAAGGGAGTGTGTACCAAGATATTTATGCACAGCAAGACAATACAACGATTCAACATAGTCAAAAAGCGCCAACTTACTATGCGTCTCACTTTGTGCAAGTAACAGAAGGAAGTTTGATGAGGGCAATTGCAGAGAAAGAAACGATTAAAGTGAACTCATTTCATCATCAAGCAGTAAAAGATGTGATAGAACCACTTCAAGTAAGTGGCGTCGCAAATGACGGAACGATTGAAGCGATCGAAAGTACGACACATCCATTTGTTGTTGGTGTACAGTGGCATCCTGAAGCTTTAATCGAAAAAGATGATCAACTATCACTGCAATTATTTGAGACATTTATACAAAAAAGTAAAGAAAGTAGGGAATAAGTTATGCAAGTAATTGATTTACACTGCGATGTGTTACTCGGCTTATATCAAGCTGAGGGGAAATTAGCTTATAAAGATGCACCAGAACTCGACGCAAACTATGAAAAATTAATGAAAGGTGAAGTTAAAGTACAAGCCTTCGCCATTTTTCTGTGGCCAAACATGAAATCTGATGAAAAATTTCAAGCAGCGCTCGATCAAGTGTATTATTTTTATGCAGAAGTTCTTGGGAAAAACCCGAATATGAAATTGATCAAAGAGTGGAGCGACATCGATAGGTTAAAAGAGGGAGAAATTGGCGCATTATTAACATTAGAAGGTGTCGATGCAATTGGGAACGATTTGAAAAAGTTAACCATTTTATATGAACTCGGCGTACGGTCGATTGGACTTACTTGGAATAATGCAAACTTAGCGGCGGATGGTGTTGGAGAGCCTAGGGGTGGTGGATTGACTGTATTCGGTAAAGAAATTATTCAATTTAATAATGAACATAAAATTTTAACGGATGTCTCTCATTTAAGTGAACAAGCTTTTTGGGACGTCATGGAAGAAGCGAAGTATCCGATTGCAAGTCACTCCAACTCGAAGGCGATCTGTAATCATCCAAGAAATTTATCAGACGAGCAAGCAAAAGCAATGTTTGAAAAAGATGCAATGATTCATGTCGTTTATTGTCCACAGTTTGTAAAACTCGAAGGTGATGTAACGATTAGCCATTTAATCGAACATATCGATCATTTCTGTTCATTAGGTGGCGTCGACAAAGTCGGTTTAGGGTCTGACTTTGACGGCATTACCACGAAGATTATTGAACTAGAAGATGCTTCGAAGCAACAAAACTTAATCAATGAACTATTGAAGCATTATAAAGAAGATGAAGTGAAAGGATTTGCTTACCAAAACTTTTTAAACCACCGTCCAAAGTGAAAAAAAGACTAAATGCGATACATCTTCGCATTTAGTCTGTTGCACCATGACGAATGAGCTCAACTTCTACATTAAACTTCACTTCAATATTTGGATATTTTTCGCGCCACTCTTCAACGGTTAAATCTTTTCCTTCTCGTGTCCTTTTATAATAGCGACCGTAACCAAAGGGATCCGATCCATAATCTTTTAGTTTCTTTAAAAGTTTATTGAAACGTTCCTCCATGTTTTTCTCGATTTCATTTTCAAGAATTTCAATCACTTTTGGTTCCGTTAATTTGACGCTAGCAGATTGTTCAATGAGCCGAAACTGTATTTTCGTATTGGTTTCAAAAATTAAATTTTCGATATCGACGAGTTTTGTTTTACTTTTCCCTTTTTGGATGAAAAATGCGAGATCTAGATCATTTCTGTTATGCGGTTGTTCTATTTTTTCAAAAAAGTCCTTAAATGGTTCAATGGGAAGAGTCAATTCAAATACTTTATCTTTAACAACCCGATCCATTAAGTTAATCAGCATGATATCATCATTCGTTAGTTGGCCAATCATTTGATCTCCTCTAAACAAGGCAATGCCGATTTGTTTGGGGGTTTTTTCTTGCACCTCAAAAATAGGTAATACGTTATCTTGTCCTATGTCATAATAGATGCGTAAAAAATCTTGTAAGGATTTGCGAGGCACATTGTGATCAGTCGAATGGTTTTCAATGATGTCATGTAAAAATTGACCGACATCTTTGGAAATCTCACTTTCATCTACATTAAGAATTTCTTTAGCTGTTGGCCTACCAACAGCTAAGTACATCATATCGGGAACGCGTGCATCACGCGTTTGCATATCTAAATAAGGGAGGATTCCTTGTTTGGCCATCTCTTCTCCGAATAACGTTAATTTGATCTTACCAGGGACTAATCGGTTAATAGAAGAGAGTTCTGCGTCCTCGGTTGCCCCTCCTAGTGTTTTCCCTGTACCGGTTATAATCTGTGTCATATTATCCGATAGTGAAGAAAAATCAAAAATTACTAATGTGGTTTCAATAGAATCGTCTTTTGTCGAATCTACACCGCCGGCATTAATGATTCCGATATCTTCAATTTCCTGTGTTTGAACACAGCTGACAAGAAAAATACTCAGAAAAGAGAACCAAAATAATTTGAATAGCTTAGTCATTTTCGCACTTCCTTTGACACTTTCCGTTTCGTTTTCAATAAGACAAGAGGGAGTAAGACAAATGGATAAACAAATATAATCCAAAATCCAAAAGTAGTAACAAAATCGGTCACTTTTTGAATGTCAACGATAGAATTTATAAACGTACATAACACTAATAAAACAGCCGCCACGACATATAATGTGACCTTTTGTTGAACTTGGAAAATTCTTTCTGTTCCGTGCACAATTGCCCACATGAGTAAAATAGCTGTCGGAATGACTACCATCATCCACTCCGCAATAATGAAATAATCGAATCGTTCCATAAATGAAAACGCTACCGATTTAAATAGAGATACCACTGGCCAGTCCAACAAGTCAAAATCATTCGGACTGTAATATCCAATCGAAATAATCGTCGTCACCAGAACAATGAGCGCAGAAGTCGTTAAGCCTAGGTAGGTTGGGCGTTTAGCTTTTTCCTTATTGTCTATAAACGGATAAATGATGAATAAAATTTCTAAACCGAAAAATGAGTAAGATGTTGTTTGTGCACCTTTTAGCAAATCGACAACAGATGCTTCGAACAATGGTAAAAAATGTGCACTTTCCATCCTTGTAATCGGGTCATATAATAACGGGAAAAACCAGGGAGACATTATGACGAACAGAAAAACAACTCCTATGACAATTCGAATGCCACCAAGAACGCTATAGACAATGAGGATAAGTAATAATATGGGCATGACAAAGGAAGGCATCGTTGGATAGATGAAAACTTGAACAACTTCATTATAACTTAATAAAAGTGATAGTAATTCGCTAGTAAACAGTAGTAAATAAACGATTCCTAGAAGCGTTCCAAACCACTTACCGAAAACATGTACTTGAATCCCGAAAATATCCGTATTTTCATATCGTGATAAAATCACAAACATCACCTTTGTAACAAGTATCATAAAAAGATAAGCGACTATAATCGAGACCCATGCATCTTGATGTGCTTTTTCAAATATATAGCGGGGCGCACTTAAAAAGCCAACCCCGATTTGAATTCCAATAATCACAAAGAATAAGTAGTATGCACGAATTCGCTGGCCTTTTTTTATGCTTAGATTGATTTCCATAATTTTCACCTACTCTTCAATATCACGTTTCTCCATGGCATCTTCCTTTGAAAATCGTTCTTGGTCTTTCGGTCGATACATTGAAGCACGCTCGCTTTTTTTATTCGGCGGCGGATTAAAAAACACTTGGCTAAAGTCTTGTAGTCGTAACGGATAAAGAGGGGATAGATATGGTCTACCTAGGGATGTTACTCGAAGTAAGTGGATCAGAAGAAAACAAATCCCAAACATAACACCAATTAGACCGTACACTCCCGCTAATACAATCATTGGAAATCGAATCACACGAAGCGAACTACCCATTAAGTAATTCGGTGTGGTAAATGAGGCAAGTGTACTTGCAGCGACAATAATGATTAAAAAATTACTTGCAAGACCGGCTTCAACAGCGGCTTGCCCAATCACGATTCCTCCAACAATTCCCATTGTCTGTCCAATTTTTGTAGGCAGTCTGGCACCCGCTTCGCGTAATAATTCAATCATCATTTCAATTAACAATGCCTCAATAATTGGGGGAAAAGGTACAGCCGATCGCGATTGTCCGATTGAAACGAGAAGCGCTGTTGGGACTAGTTCGTATTGATAAGTGATGATGGCTACATAGAGTGGAGTTGAAAATAATGCAATTGCAATGGAGATAATTCTTAACAGTCGAAAGGCGGTAGCTTGCATCCACCTTAAGTAAGTATCTTCGGTCGTTTCGAAAAAACTAAAAAAGGTGGATGGCGCGATAAAAGCATTTGGACTATTCTCGGCTAACACGCCAATTTTCCCTTCTTTTACGGTATAGCTTAAATGTGCAGGTAATTCCGTTAAAAGAAACTGTGGGAATAGACTAAGTGTTGAGTCCTCAATGTATTGTTTTAAAGCTGAACTATCTTCTATTTCGTCAACGTCAACTTCTTGGATTCTTTGCCGTATTGTGTTCACGTCGGCCTCATTGGCAACCGATTTCATGTAAATGATTCGAACTTCACGCGGTACAACTTTCCCCACCGTTAACTTTTCAATGACTAAATCAGTTGTTGGAAGAATCTTTCGTATCACATTTAAATTTGTGCTTAAAGACTCGGTAAAGGAAAGTTGTGGTCCAATGATAACCGACTCTGTTTCAGATGTGTCTAAACTACGCTCCTCCTGTTGCGCTAGAGGGTATGTGACAAACTCATTTTCGCCTTCAATATAAATAAAAACCGAACCGGTAATGAGTTTTTCAAACATTTCATCTATATCATTAGAAATTACACCATTCTCAACCGGAATAACATTTAATAATAATGAAGATTTCCAAGCTTTTTTATGATCTAGTAAGGGGGCAAGTAATGCACTATCTAATCTATTTGCGTCGATTAGATATTTGATACCCCACACTGCAATTTTTTTATTTCGATGTGTATAAACTGAAAAGATTAGGTCGTCCTCGGAATGATGTTCAAATTTACTTTTAATAAAAGTTTCAAGTTGTTCTACTTTTAAGGGGAACTTTATATTAGTAACCACGTTGGACCTCCTGTAAAGCAGTGATTAGTTGAAGTATGGGATAAAAGGATGGAAATTATAAGTAAAAGTTATATCGTTTTGGAAATCATTTTTCTGAAACATGATATTACTGGTAGGAAGTTTATGAGAAAGTACAGAGCTGTTAGGAATATATTTTAGGTAGTAATTCGAGGGGGAACTTAGGAGTGTTGATTCGGGAAATTAAGGATATGGAATGTTGGAAAGGTGAATAAAACTGAATAAGTATATCATAAAAGGGAATACCATTCGAAAATTTACGAATGGTATTCTTTTTAAAGCAGCTGTTCATGGTTAAGAATTCATGTGAAGTGGAGGGGGAATAACCCAGCCTTTCTCTTTATTCAAGCGTAAAAGTTTAAAGCCGAATAAAGCCCTTTCAGAATGGTATTTTTCGAACATCATGGCAATGTCTTCGCGAATACATTGTCCCATGACTTCGCTGCACGAAACCAATCCTTGCCCTACGTTTAGAGAGACAGCAGCACTAATTTCGGGATCCATAAATTTTGCTCCAGCAGGAATTTCATCAGTTTTTACTTTAGGTCGTCCAGGTAATGAAGGGGGAGGAACAATGCCATTCTTTTTCAATGTTTTTTCAAGTTCTTTATTCTCTGCTTGCATCATCTTGATGGCTTCATGCAACAGTTTAATAAGTTCATCATCACCTGCATGACTTGCGAACGCTTCATACCCACTGATTAAACCATTGTTTGAACCTATAAAAGCCCATACACCAATGACTTCTCCGTAATGCATCGGTTCTTTTTTAGGATTACCATCCATAACGCCCATAAAAGCACTCCTCTTGATTTCATATTTTATTACAATGATTACTGTGCACAAAATCAAGATCCTTATGTGATTAAAGTTAGTGGAAATAAATGTCTTTTCGGAGTACATATAGATGGAGTGAGTGGGTGATTATATTTTAAAATTAGGGATAACATAGGTCCTGTAAGCGGGGTTAGATGCTTCGCTTAACAAAATGTAGCTGACTTTCTGGACGATATTCCAATGGCAAATCATCGAGAGAAAAATAAAAAAACAAAGGAATAATCCTGGTCAAAATATTTGCAGTTGGTGAAACAACCTGTATCGTACCCCGACGATACAGGTTTTTATATGAATTCGGGATTTCTGGATAGAATAATGACGATTCGATTTATAAGGAGGAGAATAGATGGACGAGAATTTATCTTACGGAAAAGATTATAAGTTTATTCCAGCTACATCGATTGAAAGTGGTGTAGGAACAGAAGTCCTTCCAGATTTGTATAGTTTCACTGTACAAATCGTCAACATTGTAATGGTAGGACATGCAGATCACAAGGAATTTGTTTTAGTTGATACAGGGATGCCTTACTCAGCTAATAAAATCATTGCTGAAGTAGAAAAGCGTTTTGGGGCTGATAGTCGTCCGAAAGCGATTATTTTAACTCATGGACATTTCGATCATGTCGGCTCAGTTATTGAGTTAGTGAAACACTGGGACGTATCCGTATATGCACATGAACTGGAATTACCTTACTTGACCGGAAAAAAAGATTATCCTGAACCAGACACAACCGTGGAGGGCGGTATGGTTTCGAAAATGTCATCCATGTTTCCGAGTGAAGCCATTGATCTTGGAAGTCGCGTGCAAGCTCTTCCGGCAGATGGGACGGTTCCCCATTTGCCTGGATTTAAATGGATTCATACACCTGGACATTCTGCAGGACATGTTTCGCTATTCAGGGAAATGGATAAGGCTTTAATTGCGGGTGATGCTTTTACAACGGTTAAACAAGAATATTTATATAAGATGCTGACTCAAGAACTGGAAATTAGTGGACCACCACGTTATTTGACGCCAGATTGGAAAGCAGCTAAAGAGTCTGTGGGAAAATTGGAGGCTTTAAAACCTTCTGTTGCGATAACTGGACATGGACTTCCGATTGCTGGTGCAGAATTGACGGGGTATTTAAAGGATCTTGTAGAAAACTTTGACTCCATAGCCGTTCCTGATTATGGCAAGTTCGTTGAAAAAAATTAGCTACACTAAGGAAGCAATTGCGTGTAAAAAAATGATTCGAATAATAACAATAAGCGGGGAAAAGATCCCGCTTATTGGTGTATCACTATATTGTGTGATGAGTCACTCGTCGCTACCTTAAATCGATTGGTAGTTTCAGGTTTCCCCGAATTTTCAACGTTTCTTAAACCGACTTTTTTTCCTTGATTGTAGACGTGTTAGCCGATTTTGGATTTCAATTTCCATTTGTTGTGTTTTCTCTTCATCTAATTGTATTGAAGTAATATTATTACCTTGAACCTCAACCAAAAACCAATTGCCAGGTTCGCTTCCTTCCGGGAGTGAAGAGGGTGAAAGTAAAAAATCTTTTTGAAGACTTTCCACTAGTAAAACGGCTTGATCATGATTTGCGATGCGGTCAAAGTATGCTGAGTACATTAGTTATCCTCCTATACATGCTAACTTTTGTTTTTTAATATCTTTTAACCGTTTAGCGCCAATTCCATTAATAATATTTAGTTCATTAAGAGATTTATACGGACGAAGTTTTATAAGTTCTTCTGCCGACTTTTCTCCAATATGAATAATTTTTTGTAGCTCTTCAGCAGGAGCTGTATTAACATCTACACATCCTTCTCCTTCAACAGGCGGGGGAACAATTCCTTCTTCTTCAGTCGAAATGTGAACTTTTTTCCCATTCGTCTCCAATGTAATTGTCCCGTACTGATCTGTCCCGTATACTAGGGAGTGATGATCATTCAATCGGTCAATGACTTCTTGGTCGGGCAGGCCATATGAATTATCAATACCTGCCGAATAGACAGCTATTTCAGCATTAACTGCTTCCAAGAATTCCTCACTGCTCGATGTCTTTGAACCATGATGCCCGACATGTAAAATATCAGCATTTAACTCCAAACTACTTGCAAGCATTTCCTTTTCAGCTTCCAATTCTGCATCTCCAGTAAAGAGGAAAGAGACATCACCGTATTGAATACGCATAACGATAGAATTATTATTAATCGCCGAGTTTTTATTAGTTTTTGAAAAATTATCAGTAGGATGAATCACATCAATTGTTAAGCCGCCAATCTCGAAAGATTCACCTGCCCTCGGTTCATAATAACCTACATCATGTACCTCAATTGCTTCTAAAGCATTAGCAAAGGCTTGTGCATTATTCGTATCCCCATTCATCCATACTTCATCTACATGGAAAGAATCTAAAATCATATCAAGTTGGCCAATATGATCTGCATGTGGGTGCGTAATCGCAACTAAATCAATGTCACTAATTTTTTCATTTTGTAAATAAGATACGACATCTTTTCTCTTCCAATCGCCTGTATCAATTAACATTGTAATGAGTTCATCATTTTCTTTTAACTGTAAAAGTGTAGCATCTGCTTGACCAGCATAGATAAAATGTATCCGTAAAAAAGAGTTAGCCTCAATCTTTTTTCCGTTGGTCGGTTGCATTGAATTTTCGACCATTCCTTCATCCGCGCAACCGGCTAAAATTAGTAATATTGCAAAAAGAAATGGAAAGAATTTTATTTTTTTCACATTAAATCGCCTCCAGTTTATGTCGTTATGTTTAACCTATATTAACGAGCGATAAACCTTGCTCATTGAAAGTCGCCTTGATAACGCCAAACAATAATTGTACCATACATTTCCGTAAACTTACTCTCAATTAATAAAAAACTCGGCTAATGATTAGCCGAGTTTGGTAATTATTTTTTAAGAATTGTTGAATCGATGATTAAATTTAAAAATGACATGAGTAAAGCAACAAGTAAAGCAACCCCAAAGCCGTCGATGATAAATCCATCACCAACAAATCGGTTAACTAACAGGAGCATTAACGCATTTATAATAAATAAAAATGCACCAAGTGTAAGGATCGTTGCGGGGAGTGTAAATAAAATTAAAAGGGGACGTACAAGAATGTTCACAATTGCCAAGACAAGACTTGCTCCAATCGCTGCACCAATGCTTTCAACGTGAAAACTTGGGATAATAAATGAAATCACTAAAAATAATAACGCATTTAATAAAACACTACCAAACCATTTCATGATTAATTAACAACCTTTCGATAATATATAACTAGTATAGAATATGTAGAGTATTATTTTCAATGAAAAAAGCATGGCTAGAAATGCGACCATGCTTTTTCCATGTAAAAATTACACTCGGAAAATTTGTCTTTTCATTTAAAATCTGTTTGACGATCTTATTTGACTCGTCTTCCAGTTTGTTTTACCGACTGCCTTCTTAATCCATTAGGATAAGGGAGTTACACTTGCTGTTTGTAACGAGCACCTTCAGCAGTTGGCTTTGTCATACACTTACACAAAAAATTTACTGCTAACTAATTCAAGTAATGCTTAGTTCTTTTAAAAGCGACGAGTTTGTAAGTCCGTCAACTATGCAAATTTTCCGCCAAGGCTGTGCGTCTTTACAGAAGTAGTTGACTAACTTTACACAAAATTGTAGTTCGCTACTTTGTAATTTTGCCTTGTAGTTAATGTATACCCCGTTCGATTTACAATAAAACCTTATTTCGCTAATTTTTTAAAAAGATTATAATAAAGGAAGAAAAAATATATAGAAAGAGAGGGAAATGACTTGAAAACGAAGAAAATCATACCGTCACGTGAACGTTTTCTTGAAGTGTTACGGATTTTACAGGAACATACAGACGAACGAAATCAGTTAGATATCCACGAAATTCAAGGACATTTTTCAAATAAATTCAAAGTAGGACTCCGTGGGATTCGTGAGGATTTACAAGTACTGGAAGGTTCTACTGTTTTTCCAGTGATTGCAACGCAAGAAAAGAATGGACTGAAGAAAAAATATTATTATGACGGACGTCTATTTGAAGTACATGAGTTACGGTTACTTATGGATGCGATTGTCGCTGCAAAATTTATCCCGAAGCAAGAGACAGAAGGATTATTAATGAAAATTCGCCGATTGACGAGTGATAATTTCGCCAATCAATTAAAAAATGAATTGCAAGTTGCTGAACAAATGAATCATAATACACAAGAAGTATCGAAGTTTGTTCAGTTGCTTCACGAGGCGATTGAGAATAAACAAATCGTCACTTTTCAATACGGGCGATACAATACAGAGCTTCAATTCAGACTGGGAAATGAAGGGAATGAATATGAAGTAAAACCACTTGGTCTTGTTTGGAATAAAGATCGCTATTATTTAGTTGCGAATTACATACCTAAAGATGAGGTTAGGCAATATCGAGTAGATCGGATGCGAAATGTTCAATTGATGGAAGCGTCTTTCGTCCCAGAACCAACCTTTAATCTCCGGCAATATGTCAATAATATGATGCATATGTACAGTGGAGAGATGATTTCACTGGAAGCAGAGTTCTCGGAAAAACTTATCAATGTAGTCATTGATCGGTTTGGTTTAAAAGCGAATATTCAAAGTGATGGAAATAGAAAGTTCGTTTTGAAGACAATGATTGCGAAAAGTGATGGCCTCATTGGTTGGTTATTACGCTGGGGAAGTGATGTGAAAGTGCTTCACCCACCAAAGCTTGTTCACGAGATGAAAGAAGAAATACAAAAGCTAGCACAACAATACGAGTGACCTTTCCCTATATGAGCAAAGGTCGCTCTTTTTAATTTGCTACAGTTGAATTAGATCAAGAGAGGAGAGAGTTAAATGAAGAAATTATTTTATCCAATTGTAGCTACATTATTGTTATTATTAAGTGCTTGTGGTGATATTGATGAGAAAAATGATCGTGAAGTACAATCACAACAAAGTGATGAAATTGAACATGAAGAAGAAAAAGAAGTGAAAGAAGAAGAAGAAGAGAAAGAAGAGGAGAAAGAAAAAGCAATTGGAACACGATCAAATCCATTGCCTTTTGGAGACGCAATTACAGTGAAAAGAAATATCTACGACGATAGTTTTAATGGTTATGAAGCATTATTGGAATTAACGTTACTGGAAACGATTCGCGGAGAAGAAGCATGGGCAATTATTCAAAGTGAAAACCAGTTTAATGACCCTGCTGACGATGGATTTGAACATGTGCTTATAAAAGTAAAAGGGTTCTTGAAAGAGGCTGAAACAGATGATGACAGTTTATTCTTTTCGTCATTTGATTTTAAGTTCGTATCTGATGACGGGGAAGTATATGATTTTAAATCCGCAGTAATTCCAGATGAATTGCAAAAAGAATTATATAATGGTGGAACAGGCGAAGGATATATTCACGGACAAGTGAAAAAAGGGGATGAATTCAAAGTTTCTTATAATTCAAGTGAAGGTTCTCCTGTATTCTTTTTTGTTGAATAATAAGGAGGCGTAATGAAGATGAAAAAAATGGGTACTATGATGGTTTTATTATTATTTTTAGGTGCGTGTGGATCAGACGAGCCAACTGAAGTCGAAGCAGAAGATGATGTAGTGGAAGAAAAAGGAATGGAAGTAGATAAAGGACTTCTCAATGTAGAAGTCACGATTCCTGCGATGTTTTTTGAAGATGAAGACGTCGATGAAACGATTGCAGATGCGAAAGCAAATGGTGTCAAAGATGTTAAGAAAAACGACGATGGTTCTGTAACTTATAAAATGTCAAAAGCACAACATAAAGCAATGTTAAAAGAAATCAAAGAAAGTATGGTGGACTATATAACGGAACTTGAAGAAGATGAAGACTTTCCATCGATTTATAAAATAACTTACAATAAAAACTTCAATGAGTTTACGTTAGAAGTGAACCGAGAAGCATTTGAAAATAGCTTCGATGGTTTTGCGACATTAGGTATCGGTTTGACAGGGATGTATTATCAAGTGTTTGAAGGAACCGACGCTCAGAAAATAAAGGTTGTTATGCATTTAAAAGACAGTGACACGAACGAGGTATATCATAGCATCGTCTATCCGGATGATTTAGATGATGATGAAGACGAGTCATAAAATGTATAGTGTACGCACCTAAGGAAATGCTAAGAAAAATAAGCAAAACTTTAGGAGGCATACTATCTAATGGCTAAAAAAGACAATCGTTCTCACCATGATAAAGGTGGGACATTGAATTTTAATCGGAAAGAACATTCGAATAGTTTTATACAACGTCGAGATCCAAGACTAAATCAGCAAGAAATTGCAAAACAAAATTTAGCACAAAATGCGAAGGAAGGCAATCGAAATTACGAGGAAATCCAAACACAATTGGCAGAAGCTGCTGAGGAATTTGACAGTCTGGATTTCTCTCGAGAAGACCGAAAAAAAGAGAAGTAATGGAAAGAGAGATGCCGAGCGTGGGCGTCTCTTTTTTATCCCGAATGTTCGGCCCGACATGATGTTGGTCACACAAGCGGTGGCATGTGATGTGATGCGCTTAGCTGGTGTTCGCCTCATCAGCGGAAATTCATCGCGGATTGAAGTTTCATTTTATTCATAAAACCTTATATTATGCACATACTTTGGATACAAATTTAACTGAAATTGTATCGTCTATAGGAGGCTGAGATTTTGAGTACATTGTCGGTTTTTGCATTAGGTGGGTTAGATGAAATTGGAAAAAATATGTATGTATTGGAATACGGCAATGATATTGTGATTATTGATTGTGGCTCCAAATTTCCAAATGAACAGACATTAGGTGTTGATTTAATTATTCAAGATGTTGCTTATTTAAAGGAAAATCAAGAGAAAATTCGCGGCATACTCGTAACACATGGGCATGAAGATCATATTGGGGGCATCCCGTACTTTTTACAGCAAATGAACGTTCCTGTTTATGCGACTCGTTTAACGCTTGGGTTAATTCAGCTGAAGTTGAAAGAACATCGATTACTAAGAACGACTGATTTGGTTTTGATCCACGAGGATTCTCATTTATCATTAGGTTCGATCGAGGTAACTTTTTTCAAAACAAATCATAGTATACCGGATTGTCTTGGGATTGTTTTGCATACAAAAGAAGGCGTAGTTGTTCATACGGGTGATTTTAAGTTTGATTTTACACCAATTAATGAGGATTATGCAGATATTCGGAAAATGGCTGAGATTGGATCAAAAGGGGTTCTACTTTTATTATCCGAAAGTACAAATGCAGAGCGACCTGGATTTAACCCTTCTGAACGTATAATTGGAGAACAAATTGAAGAAGAGTTTAAGAAAGCGAAACAAAAAATATTTATTTCTACATTTGCGTCGAATGTGCATCGGGTCCAGCAAGTTGTCAATGCCGCAGCGAAAACAAATCGAAAATTAGTTTTACTCGGTAGAAGTATGGTAAACGTTGTATCAGTGGCGGCAGAACTAGGATACTTGATGATTCCTGAAGGGATGTTGATCGATAAAAAAGAATTACAACATCTAGAACCAGCTGAAGTTGCGGTTTTATGTACAGGAAGTCAAGGCGAACCGATGGCGGCATTGTCACGTTTAGCGACAGGGAATTTTCGTCAAGCTGAAATACTTCCAAATGATACTGTTTTATTCGCATCTTCTCCGATTCCGGGAAATGAAAAAAATGTCACGGAAGTCATCGATAATTTACTGCGTTTAGGAGCAAATGTCGTGTATGGCTCTGGACGTGATACAGGTTTACATGTTTCAGGACATGCTTGTCAGGAAGAATTGAAGCTGATGTTAACACTCATGAAACCAAAATACTTAATGCCCATTCATGGAGAGTTTCGAATGCTTCATAAGCATCGTATGCTTGCAGAAGCAGTTGGTGTACCGTTTGAAAATGTGTTTATTATGAAAAACGGGGACGTACTGGAAGTCGCTGACGGGGAAGCAAGACAAATCAAAAGTATTCATTCAGGTCATGTGTTTGTAGATGGATTGGGAATTGGGGATGTAGGCAGTATAGTGTTACGTGACCGGAAACTCCTTTCTGAAGAAGGCATTGTTGTCATCGTTGTAACGATTAACGAGCGGAACGGAGCACTCGTTTCGAACCCTGACATTATTTCAAGAGGGTTTGTTTATAGGCGCGATGCAGAAGCGTTAATGAATGAATTGCAGACGTTAGTGATTGATAAAGTAACTGAATTACAAAGCCCCAGTCGAAATCAAGGGAGGGTCATCCGACAAACATTAAAGAAAACAACAGAACAATTATTATATTTGGAAACGAAAAGGAGACCGATGATTCTCCCTGTAGTGATTGAAGTTTAATAAGGACTGGTTTAAGTGTTAAAGTTAAGCAATACTGCGCAAGACTTGCAATGAAAAACTTTCCAGAAAATTATTTTTCATGTTCTTTCTGGAAAGTTGTTTGTTGATGGAATGCGTCAATTGGAATGACAAGGCCTACTTTTCCGTATGTTTCTTCGTTTAAAGTTGCGAAAATAATCCCAATTACTTCTCCAGTTTCATCAAAAATAGGGCTACCGCTGTTGCCGCGATAAACGGGCGCTTGTATCATCATCACTTCGTTTTCCCAATTTGCCAATTGTTTATAACCAAGCATCGTTCCTTCATTTGCGATGCCATTAAAGTTGAGTGGATTCCCAATAAAACGAACGGGCGCATCTGGCATGAAGTCCATTCTTTCAGCAACCGTTAAGAAAGGAAGGTTTTTCCCATTAATATCAAGAATGGCTAAATCGATATCAGGAAATGTTTCTACAACTTTTGCAGAAAACAGTCCTTCATCGGGAAATGAGACGGTGACTTGATGGCGGTCTTCAATCACATGGTAGTTCGTGATGATGGTTCCATCAGCCGAAATTGAGAAGCCAGTTCCTTTTCCATCTTCGGTTGTAACGACAACGACTGATTTTTTATACGTTGTAATGTCTTCATCTTGTGATAGCTTTGCAGAAGTTTTTAAAAATTCAACTGCTGGAATAGAATAAATTTCAAAAATGACAGAGAATGTGCTAAATGCCAACACGAAAGTCATCAGCCAAAAAATCCATTTTGGAAAAGGGCGTTTTGTTTCCGCCTGTTCTTTTTCAAGTCGTGCTTTTGCTAACGCTTCTTGCTGTGCTCGGAGTACAAGTTCATTAAATTCTTCTTCAGTTAATTCTTCTGTAGGTATATCTTCAAGTTGTCTTTCTTCGTCCAATGACACCACATCCTTCGAGTCCACTCGCTTCTATCTAATAACCTAATCATATCATTGATTTGTTAAATAGATGTGTAGAAAGGAAACTTATCAATCATTGTCGAGGGAAGACATGTAAATATGATGTTAAATAAAAAAGACAAAGCCTAACAATCGGCTTTGTCTTTTTCTTGTAAATTAATCTAACACTTTAATTTTAACTGATCTACGGCCCCAATTGAGCGCTTCTTGTTGTTGTTCTAGAAAAACATCGATAATATTCCCTTTAATCGCTCCGCCAATATCTCCTGCAATTGCTTCGCCGTATCCTTCAACCCATACACGGGAACCAAGTGGAATGATTGATGGATCGACTGCGATTACTTTTTGATTTGGATTTGCGCGTAAGTCAATGCCCGTATACGTCGTTCCGGAACAACCTTCACAATATGCAGTATATGCGGTTGCAGTTACTGTCATTTCTTTGCCAGATGCGGCTGTTGGAATTTGTTCATTTTGTGTTGGCTTGGTATTCGTTTGTTCGTTTTGCACTTTCTTTTCAGGCGTAGATGAAGGTGCTGTTGATTTTGGTGAATGATTGACCGAAGCAGAAGCGACAGTCACTTTCTTTTCTCCATTAATGGTTAATTCCTCACCTGGGAAGATTAAATGATTTGCAATATTATTCCAACGTTTCAAATCTGTTAACATAATGTCATGTGTTTCAGCTATTTGAGAGAGTGTATCTCCTTTTTTCACTACATAAGCTTTACCTTTACTGCTCACTTTAATCTCTTGTCCGGGAAGAATAAGAGAGGAGTTCAATTCATTCCAAGTCATTAACTCATCTATCGTGACATTATTTTCTAATGCAATTTCCCATAAGGTATCTCCTGTTTTCACCTGATACGTATTGGATGCTTTTATAGCTTGTCCACCGATCATGCTGAAAATAAATACGACTGTAAATAATAAACTAATTACATACTTCTTCATCCTATTTTCACTTCCTATTCATTAATAAACACAACTAAACAAACTCATTAAGAGAGGAGTTACACCGGGCAATGCGTAACTCCCTCTTAAAATTAGTAGTAACCATGCCTACTCAAATCTATACAAAGAAGTGTCAATTGATAAAATTGTAATATAGGTTATTTTGTTTAATAATTATAATAAGAAGTAATAGAGTAGGGTGAAATACTAAAAAAATGTAGAGACTTATTATAGAAGAAGCTACAATGAAGGAAGCGTTGGAAAATTAGGAGGGTTTTAGATAGATGAAAATTACAGAGATTGAAATTTTTGCGATTCGTTTACCATTACACGAACCATTTATCATTAGTTATGGGCGTTTTGATGATATGCCTTCGATTATTGTTAAGATGACAACGGATACGGGACATGTTGGTTACGGAGAAGGCGTTGCGGATGATCATGTTACTGGCGAAAGCTGGCACAGCACCTATCATGTTATTAAACATACATTAGCACCTAAGTTAATTGGCGAAAATCCGAAGAATATCGAGCGTATTCATGAAATGATGGATTCGGCAATTTACGGTGTACCAACAGCGAAAGCAGCGATTGATATTGCTTGTTATGATCTTATTGGGCAGGCACTAGACGTACCCGTTTATGATTTACTTGGCGGCAGGTATCATGAAAGCTTTCCAATTACACATGTCTTAAGTATTGGTTCACCCGAAAAAATGGCAGATGAAGCAGAGGAAAGAGTAGCTATGGGCTATCGTTCATTAAAAATGAAAGTCGGCGAACGTGTGATGGACGACGTGAAGCGGATTGAAGCTGTTCGTGCGCGTGTCGGGGAAGAGATTGCAATTCGAGTAGATGTAAACCAAGGTTGGGAAAATAGTGCAAACACATTACAAGCACTCCGTAAACTAGAACATTGTGAACTTGATTGGATTGAACAACCAGTTGTCGCTGATGATATTGATGGCATGGTGGAGATTAAATCGAAAACACATACCCCAGTCATGATTGACGAAGGCTTACGCGGTTTCCGAGAAATGAGAGAAATTATCGCAAAACGTGCGGCGGATAAAGTGAATATTAAACTAATGAAATGTGGCGGCATTTACCCGGCGATGAAGCTTGCGCATATGGCAGAAATGGCAGGTATTGAATGTCAAGTCGGTTCAATGGTTGAATCCTCAATTGGATCAGCTGCAGGATTTCATGTGAGCTTTGCAAAAAAAGTCATTACAAGTGTTGAATTAACGGGTCCTTTAAAATTTAAAGAAGATGTTGGTAATCTTCAGTATGATGTACCAACGATTTGTCTCAATGAAAAACCAGGTCTTGGCCTTGATATAGACGAGCGTCAATTACAAAAACTAACAGTCTTTTCAGGGAAGGTATCTTTATGAATCGAAAGCAAGTGTTAAAAAATGGAGAAAAAATCGTTATTAAAAGACTGACAGTTGTAGATATTGACGCGGTATTATCATTACAAGATGAAGTAATTCAATCACTTACGACCGTATCTTCTTTACAGCCTTTATCGAAAGAAGAATATGTACATATTTTAACAGGAAACGGCATGATGTTAGGTGCTTTTTCATATGATGAACTAATTGCATTTCGTGCACTGTTAATTCCGAGCGTTGACGAACCGGAGCATTTAGGAGAAGATGCAGGACTTGAACAAGAAGGATGGTCTCAAGTGATTTATTCGGAAATTTCGAATGTAAAGCCAAGTTTTCGCGGCAATGGCCTCCAAAAAATATTAGGGGAATTCATCATCGAAGAGATCGATACGAAGAAGTTTCGCTACATATGTGCGACAGTTGCACCTTTTAATATCGCCAGTTTATTAGATAAATTTGTTCATGGTTTACAAATTATTGCGCTGAAAGAGAAATATGAAGGAAGCTTACGGTATGTTTTAGTAAGAGATTTTGAAGAACAATCGAAAGAAGCGAAAACATGTAAACTTGTCAAAATGGAGAATATAGAAGAACAACAAGCCCTTATAGAAAAAGGATGGCGCGGAGTCCATGTCGAGAAGCAAGATCAGCAATGGTTCGTTGAATATCAAAGTTTTTGGTAATCCATTTTAAAGGGAAGTTTATACAGAGTGGTTGAAAAGGAGTGCAAAGCATGCGTAATATTGAGCACTATGAACAAGAGGAAATACAAGAAGTGAATCCGTGGAAAACAATTTGGTATTCCCCGAGAGCAGCAATTCGTTCTGTTATTGAATTTAAGCCAACGAGTTTTGCAATTATTTTAGCCGCTATTGTTGGTATGACAGAAATCTTTGATAAAGCAATTAGTGAAGAGTTAGGAGAAACAATGGCGATGCCGCTTATCTTACTTATTGCATTAATCGGAGGCGCCATTTCTGGAGTGATTGGTTTAGTTGTGACAGCTGGACTTTCAACATTAATTGGTAAGTTATTTGGTGGCGTGGCAAGATTTAAAGAAATGTTTATGGCAATTGGCGCAGCTTATATTCCTGCTGCATTGTCAATTGTCATTTACGTCATTGATTTACTCATTTTAGGTGAAAAGTTATTTATCGACGTAGATATATCCGTTTTTCAAGCACTTTGGTTAGTTTTCTCTGCATTCTTAACGGTTGTATTATCCATTTGGATGTTATTTTTAACAATTAAAGCGATTGCTGTAGCGCACCGTTTTTCATTTTGGAAAGGATTATTTACGTATATTATTCCAAGTATTGCGATTTTCCTTTTATTAATCGGATTTATATTCATGATTTTTCTTTTCTTTTAATATGAAATGATCCCCGGGCTAATCACCACGGGGATCATTTCATTCATACCACTCTTTTAATTGTTCTTCTTCTGCGATGAAATTTAAATCATCGGCAGTAATTGTGAGCAGTTGATAATTATTTTTCTCCATATATTGATCTACAAGTCTTTTCATGAATTTAGGAGAGCCTTCATTTTCATAATCATAAACAAGAATCATCCCATCTGAGTTGCGAATTAAGAATTTATCTTTTTCCGAGAATTGCCACGGTGCTTCATAAGGCTTCGACGTTAAACTCACATGATAATCAGCGTGAATGATCATGGATTCATATTTTTCTTGGTTGAGTTCATTCCAGTTTTTACTTTGGTCAATAAAAGGTGTAATGACCGCATATTTCAACTGAGGATATTCTTCTTGTAGTTCAACAATGACTTCTGTTGCCCATAGTTCGACTCCGAGTTGCCCACTGACAATCATCCACTCTAATCCTTCGGGAATCAATGCGATTAACTGACTTCTTAATGCTTTTTTTATAATGGCGATTCCTGGGTGTTTGTCGTCAAATATGCCGAGCTCATGTTGTTTGTAGCCAGTTACAACGACTCTTTTCATCGAGAATTCCTCCTGAGTTTTAATTGAAAGAAATAAAAAAGTCAGCTTCCTAAGGAAACTGACTGAATAGACTATGTACAAAGCCGCCTCTGCCGTAATTATTTAGAAAGTTTTAAACCACACTTCTTCTAAGTGGGTGCTTGCAGAAATCTTCCTGTCTGTCTTTACAAGTAATGTGTAAAGCCTACCATTCCAATTCCGATGTAAAACTCCCTGTTGCTGTATAAAGGTTAAAACTTAATTGTATTACGAACAATGCAGCTTGTATTAATTATTATAGCGGACTCGGCATGAAATTACAAGTTGTAAGTCTATATTGCTTCTTCTTAAGCAACAAGTTATACTGAATGACAATCAGTCATTTTTAGAAAGGAGAAAGAAAAGATGGGGAAAAAGGAATTAATCGTTCACGCGGCGATTGGGGAATTCCGTGAAAAAGGGATTGAAAAAACAACGGTATCTCATATTGTCAAAGCGGCGGGAATTGCGCAAGGAACTTTTTACTTGTACTTTCCATCCAAGCTTGCTTTAATGCCGGTCATTGCAGAAGAGATGGTAGAAAAAACATTAGAAATCGTTAAGGAAACGGTACAAGAACAGGCATCTTTTCAGGAGAAACTAGAGCAATTAGTTGATGCGATTTTTCTTGTTGCGCGTGATTTCAATGAAATTCAAGCACTCATTTATGCAGGACTTGCTTCAACAGAACATTTAAAAGAATGGGAAACGGTGTATGCGCCTTTTTATGAATGGATTAGTCATTTACTAAAAGAAGCTGAAGCAGCAGGAATTATCCGAAGTACGATGAATCTTGAGCGAACGGCAAAATTATTAATTGGTTTAGTTGAGTCAGCTGCTGAGCAAGTGTATTTATATGACAATACAGATGAAGTCGAAGTGCGTCGTCAAAAAGAAGAAGTCTTATCGTTTTTGTTTCACGCATTAGGTGTCAAATTATAAAAGAAATGAATATATACTATAGAAAGTTTTTCACATTAAAATGAATGAACGTCAGTCATTTTATTCGGATAGGAGTTTACGTATGGAAAAGAAGTGGATTTATGTTGGATTGACGAGTTTTTTTGAACTCGTATGGATTTATGGATTTAATGTTGCGAGTAGTTGGTGGCATTGGATCTTTATTGTGATTTTTATTATTATTGATTTTCATTATTTAACGAAAGCATGTGAAGCGTTACCGACTGGAACTGTTTATGCGATTTTTGCTGGGATTGGAACAGTTGGAACTGCATTGATGGACGTCTTTTTGTTTGGTGGAAGTTTAGGTGTAGGAAAAGTAATCTTCATTATTGTTTTAGTTGTCGGTGTAATTGGATTGAATTTAGCAGATAAAATTGAAGAGGAAAAGAAAGGATTTGTGCAGTAATGGGTTGGTTATTTGTGTTCCTCGCTGCAATTAGTGAGATTGTCGGTGTTGTCGGATTAAAAATGTATAGTCAACAAAAAACGTGGAGGAATGGACTCATTTATGGTGGTGGATTTGCAACCTCCTTTGCCTTTTTATATATTTCATTTAAGTTTTTACAAGTGAGTATTGCTTACGCAGTTTGGATTGGTGTTGGGACGGCTGGAGCTGTACTCATTAATATGATTGTCTTCGGGGAATCGAGGAGTATAGGAAGAGTCATGAGCGTTGGACTCATTATTATTGGTGTCGTCGGGTTAAAAGCACTGTCTTAACTTATACATCATAAAAAACGTCAGCTACAATTTATAAAAAATGTAGCTGACGTTTTTTATTCAAATAAGTGATCTTTTACCATTTTTTATAAGGCAAAAACTTCCCATCTAATGTAACAATAACGCGGTCGCCTTCTGGATCTTCTTTCTTTTCAACATCCATCGTAAAGTCAATCGCACTCATAATGCCATCTCCAAACTTATCGTGGATGACTTCTTTCAACGTAGTTCCATATACTTGGACAATTTCATGGAAACGATAAATGAGTGGGTCAACAGGCACTGTCTCGTCTAGTGAACCTTTCATCGGAATCTCTTGTAAAGCATCGCCGACAGGCTTATTTAAATCTAATAAATTAATCAGTTTTGTTGCTTCTTCCGAGCTCATCGTTGCTTGTCCCATAATTGCAGAAGCAACCCAAACTGGATGACGCCCAATCGCTTCAGCAATTTCGTCAAAAGTTAAATTCTTTTGACTTTTCGCGAATAAAATTTGCTCTGTTGCCATCTCTCGTGTGAAAATTTCTTTCATACTTATTTTAATCCGCTCCTTTTCATCATCAGCACCTTTATCATAGCATAAGAGTGGAATACACAGAAGGATTTACATGCTTATTCAAATAAGAAATCAGTTTTCTTAAATCATCTTTTTGATTTTTGTTAAATCTAACTATTCCAATAATAATAGAGGATAGTGTATACTAAATAGAACATTTAAAGATGCAAAGGAGAGAATAGGATTGCCGATTACGATACCTAAAACATTACCAGCCCGTCAATTATTAAAGGAAGAGAAAATATTTGTGATGGATGAAGAACGTGCTTCTACTCAGGATATTCGTCCGTTAAATATTGCGATACTAAATTTAATGCCAGAAAAAGAACGAACAGAGTTACAATTATTACGACTTTTAGGAAACACACCTCTTCAAGTATCAATTACTTTTTTGCACATGGCGACACATGAGTCAAAAAACGTTAGTAAATCACATTTAGATCAATTTTATGAAACATTTGAAGAGATTAAACATCGAAGGTTCGACGGATTAATTATTACAGGTGCACCGATTGAACACTTATCTTTTAAAGAAGTGAATTATTGGGAAGAACTTACAGAGATTATGGAATGGTCCAAAGAGAATGTGACTTCGACTTTACATATTTGCTGGGGCGCACAAGCTGCACTTTATTATCATTATGGGATTGATAAATTTCCGTTAGAGAAAAAATGTTTTGGTGTTTTTGAACATTCATTAACAGATCCCACTATTAAATTAGTTAGAGGATTTAATGATCAGTTTTATGTTCCACATTCACGATACACAGATGTTTCAATGGAAGAAATCAAAGCGCATCCAACGTTACAGTTACTGGCAAGTTCAGATGATGCAGGGGTCTTTATGGTCATGTCCGAAGATGGCAAGCAGATTATGCTGACAGGACATTTAGAATACGATGCAGATACACTTGCGGAAGAGTACAAGAGAGATATGGAAAAAGGAGTCGATATTGCGATACCTCAAAATTACTTCCCGCAAAACGATCCAACGAAAAAGCCGGCTAATGCATGGCGTTCACATACGCATTTATTGTTTTCTAATTGGTTGAACTACTACGTATACCAAGCAACACCTTACGAATGGGAGTAAATTGGAAAAGGGAGATGCTCATGAATAATGAGCATCTCCCTTTGTTTTTCGGTAACAATGATTGTTGAATAATTATATGCACGATTCGTTTTAATGAATCATTATCTTATAGAAAACTTATTTCCTTAACCGCGGTAATTGTTCCACTGGGTATTTTCTTCCCTTAAACGACATAAACCCTACCTACTTTTATGTCCTTGCGACCCCAAAGTCGCGCCAGTGTGAATAAGAATCTTCAAAAACATTCCGTAGAATGCCAGCAATTCAATATTTATTGCTACCATTGCTAACATCTTTAAATTGTAGTACAATAATCGAAGAAAGTCAATTGTTACATTCGTAAAGGAAAAAACGACAAAAAATAAGGCTTTTCATTTTTTATTTTACGAGAAGTATACTAGACTATTTCTATACGTATAAAATATAATTTTAAATGTGAAAGGGAGGCGTTATAGTTGGCTTATGTTATTACCGGAGCATGCATGGATGAAAAAGCATCAGACTGCGTTTTAGTTTGTCCAGTAGATTGTATTGAAGAAGGGGAAGACCAATACTATATCGATCCTGATATTTGTATTGACTGCGGCGCTTGTGTAGCGGCTTGTCCAGTAGATGCAATTTATCATGAAGAAGACTTATTAGACGAAGACTTACCATTCTTAGAAAAAGCTAAAGAATTCTATAATATTTTATAATAATGAAAGAGTTCACTATGTGATGTATAGTGAACTCTTTTTGTTTTGATAAAGGCCATATATCAATACTACAAAATTTCCCAATTCCTTCTTTTCGCAATTGCACGGAGCTTATCATCTGGTTGAACTGCAACCGGATTTCCAACGAGACTAAGTACGGATAAGTCAGAGTAACTGTCCCCGTATGCGTAACTATTTTCCCAATCAATCGTTTGATTTTGCAAATATTGTTGGACTTTCTCGTTTTTTCTCATTCCTTGAATATGATAAATCGGTGCTTTCGAAGTTATTTTTCCATTTGTCACAGGAATATCGGTCCCAATCACTACATCAATTGGTAGGTCTTGGGTTGCTACGTGAAGAAGAGGCGTGTATGCACCTGATACAAGCATTACATGAATTTGGTCAGCAGCATGTTCTTTTATTTTCTCAACAATTTTTTCATTGAAATCAAGACGCATTTTCTGTGCAATCTGTTCAAAATAAATATCTGCTTCTTCGACGGTTAAGTAATCTAAAGCGTTTAAGTATAATTGCATAGAGCGTGAACGCATTTTCGCAGTCGGATACAGTTTTGTTTTATTGGCGATATATGGTGGAAAGATGGCACGCATAAACTTTGGATATCTATTGCGGTAAAGAGGATGGTGTTTTAAGTGATCCATCATCGTGTAAAATGTTTCGTTTGAATATAATGTTCCGTCGAAGTCGAAAATAGCAATTCGCATCTCATTTCACCCATTCTTTTATAATCATAGTAGTTAAATGATACATGGTTTATTTCGTCTGTGCAATGGGCGTTTGTTTTTTAAAAAGCCATCTCAAAAAGTCAGTTTTCACTGATTTCTGAGATGGCTTTTCCATCGTTATTGTAAATTTGTTGGTGGCGGCATGCCAGGTTGACCTTGACTCGTTGCATAGGAATTTAAAACATTTTGCATATCCTGCGCCCCGAGTTGCGGAACTTGGTAATATTGGTGTTTATTTTGATAAATGGACAGTTCATAGGCCATTTCAATACAGTTTGGAATGGAGTCTGCAAGAACACGCCGTACTACTGGGTTACAAGTTTCTAGTGCGGCTGCGGCTCGACCTGTTGCACCGGTTTTAGCACCACTTAGTAAAAATCCTGAAATCATTTCATCTGTGATTTCCTCATTTGGTTGCATTGGTTTTTTAGGTTGAGACGGTTTTATGCCATAAATAAAATCATTTTCTTGTTGCATTTGATAAGAGCCTGTGGGATGAGATGGATCTTTTCCAGTCTTAAACGCTTCTACCGTAATATTGTATTCGTCGAGTGTGAAGCGGTATTGACGATCTAATATGTCGAGTAGCTCTTGATCTTTTACATGAGGCCGTAAAATCAACATTTGATTTAAAGCCCCAATCGTTGCAGAAAGTACTTCATGTACATCAAATAACTCATGGCCACCATGATTCATGTTTGGTGGTACAGTTCCTGTTTGCATATTTTCAGGTTGATTATGTGGTTCGGTATGCATATTGTAGTCCTCCTATAATCACATTTTTGAACAGCATGAATAGGATGGATAGTAATCGTGAAAATATGCGGGCAGACTATAGTTTATTCCGGTTCATTTGCGCAAAAGCATCCATTAATCTTTGCTCAAATGGTTAACACTCGATTGCCATATTTCTAAATCAGGGCAAAATAATAAGGCGGGAAGTAAGGTAAATGCAAAAAGTAATAAAAAATTTGCATAAAACACATTTCGAATACATTGTTTAAAACTCAACCATTCCCCTTCTTTCATTCGATTAATTTAAACGACTGTTTGCTTTAGTCTATGCGAATGCCCAGATAAAGTGATGCTTTTCGATTGAATTTTCATATCATACTTTAAGGACCTCATTCATATAATCCTAGAGAATGTTTTCTAATGAAAGGCAGATGATGGTTTTGCAAATCCATGTTGTACAAAGAGGAGAAAGTTTGTTTCGAATTGGTAAGGCATATGGGATTTCTTCTGAAAAGATTGCAACGGCAAATGAAATACCAGATCCTTCACAGCTTGTCATCGGGCAAGCATTGGTGATTCCAATTGAAGGAAGTTATACAATTGTTCAAGCAGGGGATTCCCTTTATAAAATTGCGCAATTATATCACATTAGCGTAGAAGAGTTAGCGCGTTTAAATAATTTATCGCAAAATACAACGCTACAAATTGGGCAACCGTTAAAAATTCCTTCTAATGAAAAACGTTCGGTCAATTCATTTTTATATGTAGAACCGCGAATACCTGTGGCGACAACTATGGTAGATGAAGTAAGAAGACGTGTAGGAGACTTAACATTTTTAGGGATGTTTAGTTATCAAGTGCACCGGGATGGTTCTTTAACGCCACCGCAAACAGATGATATTTTACAAATCGCAAGAGATGCAGGCGTAACAAATGCACTTGTTGTGAGCAATTTGGAAGATTATGCTTTTAATGCTGATCTGGCCCATGCATTATTTATTGATGAAGCTGCACAAAATCAATTACTTGGGAATTTAATTCAAATTGCAAATGATGAAGGATACGGTGAAATCCATTTTGACTTCGAACTTCTTCATCCAGAAGATCGCGAACTTTATACGAATTTTCTTAGAAAAGCTCGCGATCGATTCCATCAAGCAGGATTCAAAGTTTCAGCAGCGGTTGCGCCAAAATCATCAGATGTGAAAACAGGAATTTACGGAGCACATGATTATGCAGCGCTTGGGGAGATATTAGATTATGTCATGCTCATGACGTACGAGTGGGGCTATATGTATAGTGACCCGCAAGCTGTCAGTCCGATTCAACCTGTTAGGAGTATTTTAAACTATGCGACGAGTGTGATACCTCAAGAGAAAATACTTTTAGGACAAAATTTATATGGTTATGACTGGACTGCACCTTTTCCACCACAAGGCGGACCACCAGCACAAGCAATTAGCCCGCAGCAAGCGATTGCAATTGCATTAGAAAGAAATGCGGAAATTCAATATGATACTCAAGCACAAGCACCTTATTTTCATTATTATGATGATCGAGGGCTGTTACATGAAGTGTGGTTTGAAGATGCACGAAGTATTCAAGCGAAATTTGATTTAATGAAGGAACTTGACATTGGTGGCATTATGTATTGGAAGTTAGGCCTTGGCTTTCCACAAAATTGGTTGCTGTTACATGATAACTTCAACGTACAAAAATTAACATAATGATAAAAGCAGATGAAAGGGCAGATGGAAGATCTTTTCATCTGCTTTTTAAATTCAAAATAAAATCAAGCTGAAAGTTCTTATAATAAAAAGTACTGCGTATAGAGTGATATTTTCAATTAATTAGACAACTCGATTGACACCCGGCTTTGTAAATCATAAGATAGAGTGTAATAACTTTATAAAGGTGTGGATATAATGAGAAGTAATATGATTAAGATTGGTGTAGATCGTGCACCGCATAGGAGTTTACTATATGCAACAGGACAAGTGAAACCAACAGATTTAGAAAAACCTTTTATTGGGATTTGTAACTCATACATAGATATTATTCCAGGGCATGTCCATTTACGTGAATTTGCAGATGTAGTCAAAGATGCGATTATTGAGGCAGGCGGGATTCCGTTTGAGTTTAATACAATTGGTGTAGACGATGGGATTGCAATGGGGCATATCGGTATGCGTTATTCACTCCCAAGTCGTGAACTTATTGCAGACTCTGCAGAAACTGTGATTAATGCGCACTGGTTTGACGGTGTGTTTTATATTCCAAACTGTGACAAAATTACGCCTGGAATGCTGATGGCAGCGGCGCGTACAAATGTCCCTTCTGTATTTGTATCGGGTGGTCCAATGGAAGCAGGTGTGAGTGCATCTGGCCAACAGATTTCATTAACTTCAGTATTCGAGGGAGTCGGCGCTCATAAGTCAGGAAAGATGTCAGCAGAAGAATTGTTAGATATTGAATTGAATGCTTGTCCAACATGCGGTTCTTGTTCAGGAATGTTCACAGCGAACTCAATGAACTGTTTAATGGAAATGTTAGGCATGACACTTCCTGGAAATGGTACAATTGTTGCTACGAGTGAGAAGCGTAAGGAATTAGTTTATGAAGCGGCAAGACAACTCATTAGAATGATTAAAGAAGATGTGAAACCGAGAGATATCATTACAAAAGAAGCAATTGATGATGCATTCGCACTCGATATGGCGATGGGTGGGTCAACGAATACAGTTTTACATACATTAGCCATTGCACATGAAGCGGAAATCGATTATGATTTAGCGGAAATTAATATAGTTGCAGAGAGAGTTCCTTATCTTGCCAAGATTATGCCAGCTTCAGACATTTCAATGGATGATATTAATAAAGCAGGCGGCGTCGAATCGATTATTAATGAATTGACTAAAATTCCAGGTGCGATTCATCCTGACCGAATGACAATTACAGGTAAAACAATGGGGGAACTTGTAGGAGATCACCATATTACAAACCCAGAAGTCATTCGTACGAAAGACAATCCTTATAGTCCAGTAGGTGGATTATCAGTATTATATGGTAATCTCGCGCCACAAGGCTCTGTCATTAAAGTAGGTGCAGTTGATCCATCGATTCAAACATTTACAGGTGAGGCAATCGTTTTTAATTCGCAAGATGAAGCACAAGAAGCGATTGATGATGGAACTGTTCAAGCAGGACATGTTGTTGTCATTCGTTATGAAGGACCTAAAGGTGGACCGGGTATGCCTGAGATGCTTGCGCCAACGTCAGCGATTATGGGACGCGGTCTAGGAAAAGAAGTCGCACTCATTACAGACGGTCGATTTAGCGGTGCATCTCGCGGAATTTCAATTGGCCATATTTCACCAGAAGCGGCTGAAGGTGGTCCAATTGCACTCGTTCAAAACGGAGATACGATTGAAATTGACTTACCAAGTCGGACGATGAAATTAGATGTATCAGATGAAGAATTAGCAGAACGCAAAAAAGATTTAAAACCATTCGAACCGAAAATTAAAAAAGGATGGTTAGCGCGTTATTCAAAACTTGTTACAAATGCTTCAACAGGCGGCGTAATGAGTATTTAAAAAATATAAAATCAGCCTATTCATGCGAATAGGCTGATTTTATGATTAGTACTTAAACGCTTGGATTGTTTCTTGTAAATGGATGGCCATTTCTGCTAAGTGTGTGGATGCAGCAGAAACTTCTTCCATAGATGCCATTTGCTCTTCGGATGAAGCAGCAACGCTTTGGACGTTATCAGTCGACTGTTCTGACACATGATGAATTTTATTAATGTGAGAGACGAGTTCTTCAATATCTTGTGAAATTAAATGAACTGCGTTTGTTACTTCTTCTGTTTGGTGTTGCACTTTGTCAATCGATTCATCGATCATTGTAAAAGATTGGTTGGCGATATCAACGCGTTCTTTACCTGTTTTAACTGAAGATTCATTGATGATAATTTCTTCTACAATTTTTTCTGTGTGTGCCGTAATGACTTGGACCATATTTTCAATTTCAATTGCTGCACGGTTCGATTCATCAGCGAGGTTTCGTACTTCCGTAGCGACAACGGCAAATCCTTTGCCATGTTCCCCGCTACGTGCTGCTTCAATAGATGCGTTAATCGCAAGTAGATTTGTTTGTTCAGCAATGCCTTTAATGACATTAACTGCTTCAGCAATTAAAGTTGTATTTGTATCGAGCTCTTTTACATCTTCAGTCAGAGCAACTGTGTTCGTAGAGATAATGTTCATTTGGTCTATAATATTATCTAAAGATACTTGCCCTTCATCAGCGAGCTGTTTTGTGGTATTTGTTGAATCGTTTACGCTATTAATATTTATTGTAATGTGACTCATTTTATCTTTTACATTTTCAGAAAGCGTATTGGCATTCGTTGTCATCTGATTTTGTTGGTCGATTCCGTGAGAAATATCTTGGATTGATTCGGTTACAATTTCAGTAGCATAAGTTACTTCATTACTGCTCGCTGTTAACTCTTCAGCTGTTGCAGCAACTTGTTGTGAAGAATCTCCAACATTTCTGACTGTATTGCTTAATTGATCGGTCATGGAGTTGAAAGAATCAGAAAGTAATTCAAACTCATCTTTTGTTTTTAAGTTTAATTTAGTAAGGAAGTTTCCGCTTGAAAACTCACCCATTTTTTGTACAACTTCTTGAATGTTTCTCGCAATTCGTCTACCGAAAAACGTTGAAATAATGAAACTTACGATAATAGAGAAAGTTGACAATCCAATCATGATGATTAAATTTATTTGTCCGCTTTCTTTTGTCGCGTGAATATTCTTTTCAGTTTCAGCTGCTATTTCACTCGCCATTGATTTTCCAAAAACAACTAATTTTCTTGATCCTTCTCCTAAAATAGGAGTCGCTATATCTTGAGCAGCGATTGGGTCAGTAGAAAGTAAAGGTAGGATATCTTCATCAATTCCATTTTCCCATTCATCGAGTTGTTCTAAATAGGTTGTAAATTCAGGATTATCTACACCTAAACTTTTCAAACCATCAATTCCATCATGTAAATCTTCGCGAATGCTATAATGATTGTTTAACATTTCCTCTTTTCCATAGAGCATATATCCGCGGATTGCGGCATTCGCCCGTACTGCTTGGAATGCAATTTCATGATAATAATTTGCAACGTTTTGTTCACTTTCAATTGTTGATAATGTTTGATTATTTTCTTTTAAATAAAATATACTGATTCCCGAAATTATTAAAAGAAAAAGTAAAATAACCCCAAAACCAATTTGAAGTTTTGTTTTGACCGTCAATTTCAATATCCGACACTCCTTTAAAGTTATTTAGAGAATTCTATATTAGGTAATATTTAAATACAGCTAGCAAATATAACCATTCTTTTCTAGTATGACAGATTATCAATGAAAGTGGTATAAAAATACTAGAAAGGGAGAGGGGACTTAGGGGGTATTGAAAAAAATAATGTCTAAAGAGAGAGAAGATGAATTGTTTGAAAGTTATTGCTATACTCAAGAGAAATAATGCTTTTAAAACAAGGAGTTGTTAAATATGGTTCGAGCGATTTTTTTTGATTTAGATGATACGTTATTATGGGATGAAAAAAGTATTCAAACAGCATTTGACAAGACGTGCCAAGTTGCAGTTGAAAGATACGGATTGGAGCAAAATCAATTTGAAGAAGCAGTACGTGAGGAAGCGCGTCAACTGTATGCTACATATGAAACATATCCATTCACAAAGATGATTGGAATTAATCCATTTGAAGGTTTGTGGGGAACGTTTAACGACGCTGGAAACGATTTTCAGAAAATGAAGGAAATCGTCCCGACGTACCGTAAAGATGCGTGGACAGGTGGTTTGAAACGTTCAGGGATTGATGATGAGCAATTCGGTGCGGAACTGGCAACATTGTTTATTGAAAATCGTAAAGAAAATCCGTTTGTTTACGAAGAAACGTTTCGTGTACTTGATTTATTAAAAGAAGATTATAAGCTTGTGCTAATTACAAATGGTTCACCGAGTTTACAGCAGACAAAACTTTCAATCACACCAGAGCTTATAACATACTTTGAACATATTATCATTTCAGGTGGTTTTGGTGTAGGAAAGCCAGACCCTTCTATATTTGAACATGTGCTTGAATTATGTGATGTACAAGCAGCGGAAGCTTTAATGGTAGGGGACAATAGAATGACTGACATATTAGGCGCTAATCGTGTAGGCATTCCTTCTGTTTGGATTAATCGTAAAAATGAAGAACCGATCGAAGAAGTGACGCCGACTTATGAAATCGCAAGTTTAGAAGAGTTACAAGAAATTATTAATAAAAAGAAATAATAATCAAGCCCAAAATGGTTGCGTAACCATTTTGGGCTTTTGGTAAAAGGTTATAGCTTTAGTGCTGTTACATCAAAAATATCATCTAATTCTTTTAGCTGATTCACATCATATCCGCCGACGTACTCATCGATTGTAAGCATCATAATTGCATCCCCACCGATATTTGTACGGCCAACTTGCATCGCTGCAATATTAATATTTTCTTTTGCGAGTATGGTTCCAACACGTCCAATTGCACCTGGTTGGTCTTGGTGACGAACGAAGATTAAATTACCTTCAGGCACAACATCGACATAATATTTATCTACTTTGACGATCCGACCACCTAAACCGTTTAACAATGTACCAGAAACACTTCGCTCTCCATGTTTTGTACGCGCACTTACTGTGATTAAGTTCGTAAAGCTTTTTGTTGTAGACGTTTTATGTTCATTCACTGTGATGCCAATTTGGTCCGCTAAGTATTTTGCGTTCACATCATTTACATGGTCTCCAAGATTGCCTTTTAATAATCCTTTTAATGTGTTTCTCGTTAAAGGACGCACATCAAACCCAGCTACATCGCCGTAGTAATGAATCGTAACTTCTTCAACAATGCCATCAATTAACTGAGAAACAAAGGCGCCTAGTTTTTCGGTCAAGTCAAAGAAAGGTGCTACTTTCCCCATGAGTTCTTTTGAAACTGAAGGTAAGTTCACAGGATTTTGAACAAGTCCGTGTGTTAGAAAGCTCACAACATCCGCAGATACATCAATCGCAACGCTTTCCTGCGCTTCTATTGTACTTGCTGCTAAATGTGGTGTGGCAATGACTTGTGGAAGTGTCAGCAGTTTATGACCGACGAATGGTTCTTCTTCAAACACGTCTAATGCTGCACCAGCAACTTTTCCACTGACAATCGCATCGTATAATGCATCTTCATTCACAATACCACCGCGTGCACAGTTTACAAGTTGTACACCATCTTTCATCAGTTTAAAAGCTTCTTCATCTATTAAGTTTTTCGTTTCTTTTAACAGCGGTGTATGAATCGAAATGAAATCTCCCGCACGTAACACCTCTTCTAAAGTTCCTTTGGTAATCCCAAGTTTATGTGCTTTTTCTGATGTAAGGAAAGGGTCATAAGCAACAACTTGCATTCGCTGACCTTTTGCGCGTGCAGCTACTTCAGATCCAATTCGACCAAGCCCAACAACACCTAATGTTTTATTTTTAACTTCAACACCAACAAAAGACTTCCGGTCCCATTCTTTATTTTTTAAAGAGATGAAAGCTTGAGGAATTTTCCGAGCAAGTGCTGTGAGCATTGCCATCGTATGTTCTGCCGCTGAGTTTGTATTTCCATCTGGTGCATTCACGACAATGACGCCGTTTTCAGTCGCAGCGCTTAAGTCAATATTATCCACACCAACACCAGCACGTCCGATTATTTTTAAATTTGGTGCGCTTTCAATGACTGCACGTGTTACCGATGTTTGACTTCGAATAAGAAGCGCATCATAATGGTTAATTTCATCGAGTAATTCTTCATTTGTTAAGTCCGTTTTCACTGTTAGTTCGAAGTTCTCCGCTTGTCTTAATGGAAAAATACCATCTTCGCTTAATGGATCAGTGATTAATACTTGAAATGTCATTTGTTAATCCCTTCCTCTAGGTAAACTTGTTGAGCAGCGGCAGTTCCGCTGCCTAATTGAATATCTTGTCCCATTTTTTGTAAACCAATTTCAATTGCGCTAATCGTTTGTAATACATCTGCAGGAGAGCAGTAGCCCATATGACCAATACGGAAGATTTCATTAGCCAGATGTTGCTGACCACCTGCAACAATTAAATTAAATTCTTGTTGTAGTACTTTTCTAAAGTCCGCAGCTTTAAATTGTGTCGGATGAACTGCTGTAACAGTAGGAGAAGCATGTTCATCATTAGCCAGGAGTGGTAATTGTAAAGCTTTCATTGCGGCACGTACCATTTTCATCATGAGTTGATGACGTTTGTATATGTTTTCTAATCCTTCACGGTCAAATAATACTAATGTTTCTTCAAGCCCATAGAGTAATGAAGAAGCTGGCGTAAATGGTGTTGTGTTTTTTTCAATATTTTGACGGTATTTTTTCAAATCAAAATAAAAAGTAGGACGTTTATTTGTTTCGATTCTTTCCCATGCACGCTTATTGCAAGCAACGAATGCAAGGCCCGCTGGAAGCATGAAAGCTTTTTGAGAACCTGTCACAACAATATCAACACCCCAATGATCCATTTCAATCGGTGTTCCACCAATGCTTGAAACACCATCGATAATGATAAGCGCATCAGAAATTGAACGAACAGCTTGTGCAATTTCTTGAATTGGATTTAAAACACCTGTAGAAGTTTCACATTGTGTAATAAAAATCGCACGAATCTCTGGATGACTTTGAACATAATCTGTGATTTCTTTAGCTGTTACAGCATGTCCCCATTCGATATCTAGGCGATGCGTTTTGGCACCATGCGCTTCACAAATTTGGGAGAAACGATCGCCAAATGCGCCTGTTACAGCTACAAGTACTTCTTCTTCTGGATGGACGGCATTAACAAAAGCAGTTTCCATTCCACCTGTGCCACTACTCGCGATAATTGCAACTTCTTCTGATACACCAAAAACTTTTTGTAATCTAGGTCTAACTCCTTTCAAAAGTGCTGATGTTTCTTCACTTCTGTGACCAATCATTGGTTTGTTCATCGCTCTTTGAACAACTGGTGGAATCGGTGTTGGTCCCGGAATACGTAAAATTTGCTGATCTGTTAACATGTAAAAAACCCCTCTCTTAGTATCAAAATATATAAAAAAGACCTTTCGCTCCCTCTATAAAAAAGGGGCGAAAGGTCTGTCAACACTTACGCGGTACCACCCTAGGTTGCTAACTTGTATTGCTATAAGCACACAAGTAGCCTCAAAGATCTCATGCTTAACGAGCATGAAGCGGATAGACGTACTATTTTGTTCAGTCTATCTATTCAGGAGTGCTGTTTTATATAAAAATCACTAGTTTCCACCAACCACTAGCTCTCTGTTAGATTTTTAATTATAAAATATATCTCCATCAAAATAATTTATTATTAATTTTGTTGAATTTATTCTAAATAAAAAGAAATGAAATGTCAATCTTTTTTGGAGAAAGATTAAGTTTTTTGATATTTATAAAGGAAAATCAGGTTTCGGGAAAAATTTACTCTTTGTTAAGATGAATAAGTAGATTTTGTATAATTTCAATATCTGGTTATAACATTAGAGTAGGGAGAAAAGCAAAAACAAAAAGGAAAATCAGATTTGCACCAATCGTTGAACGAATAAAATTCATAATTTTTTCCTACCTTTCAAACTCAATGATCGATATAATTGAATAGTGAGATAACTCATTGAAGTGATTAAAAAAGAAAGCAAAATACATTTAAAAGTCTTTAAATTGACATTCTTTTTATAAAGTAGATGTTGTATAAACACTTAATTAATTGTAATATAAGTAAATATATGTGCAATTCCGACATTGTTTTAGCTCCTTCTATTCTATTTTTCTCTCTGTTGAAAAATAGTGAAAGTGAGGCTATTCTACACCCACATGATAATTTCAAAGAAATGTTAGCAAAACTCATAGGATTTTAAACTGAGAAAAGAAAAAACTATGTTTATATTAAATCTGTTTGTTTGAATATTGGAAAAATAAAATGCTTTAGCGCGAAAAAATGTATAAGAAACTTGGTAAATTTATGAAAGGGATGAGTGTATGTTGACGAATGTAAATGAAACGTATAATGACCCAAAAAAACTAGCGAATGATTATGTACATGATGTATATAAACAATTAAAAGTAAGAAATCCAGATGAAATTGAGTTTTTACAAGCGACAAGAGAAATATTCGATTCACTGCGGCCGGTGTTTATGAAAAATCCACATTACATAGACCATGGAATTCTCGAACGGATTACGGAGCCAGATCGGATTATTACTTTTCGCGTGACGTGGGAAGATGATCAAGGGAAAGTTCATGTAAACCGTGGCTATCGTATTCAATTTAATAGTGAACTTGGTCCTTATAAAGGGGGAATTCGTTATCATCCTTCAGTCAATTTAAGTATTATGAAATTTTTAGCATTCGAACAAATTTTCAAGAATTCTCTTACTGGTCAACCAATTGGCGGTGGAAAAGGGGGTTCTGATTTCGATCCGAAAAATAAATCAGAACGTGAAATCATGCGTTTTACCCAAAGTTTTATGACTGAATTGTCGAAGTACTTGGGACCTGATAAAGATGTGCCAGCAGGTGATATTGGCGTTGGTAGAAGAGAAGTTGGCTATATGGCGGGACAATATAATCGTATAAATGGTGGTTTTGAGCCGGGTGTCTTTACGGGGAAAGATCCAAACTATGGCGGGAGTTTAGGTAGGCAAGAAGCAACAGGATATGGAACAGTTTATTTTGCTGAAGAAATGTTAAAGACGAATGATTTAAGTTTTAAAGGCAGTAGAGTGATTGTATCTGGCTCTGGAAACGTTTCAACTTACGCAATGGAAAAGGCGATTGAACTCGGTGCGACAGTCATTGCCTGTAGTGATTCAAGTGGCTATATTTACGATGAAAATGGAATTGATGTTGAAACGGTTAAACAAATTAAAGAAGGATCAGGAGAACGGATTAAAACATATCGAAAATACCATGAGACCGCAAAGTATGTAAAAGGCTGCGAAAACATTTGGTCTTTACCATGTGAAATCGTATTGCCATGTGCGACACAAAATGAGCTTGATGAACATGCGGCTGCCACGTTAATTCAAAATGGTCTAAAAGCAATTGCGGAAGGAGCAAATATGCCTTGTACACAGGAAGCAATCGAACTGTTTCAAGAGAAAGGAATTTTATTTGCTCCAGCAAAAGCTGCAAATGCAGGAGGTGTCGCGGTGTCGGCAATGGAAATGTCGCAAAATAGTATGCGATTAAATTGGACTGCTGAAGAAGTCGATGAGAAATTAAAAGAAGTCATGAAGAATATTTATAAAAGTTGTGTAGAAGCAGCAGAAAAATACGGACACACAGGTGATTTGGTTGTCGGTGCAAATATTGCAGGTTTTTTAAAAGTAGCAAATGCGATGGTTAGCCATGGGATTCGTTAATGTGCTACATATTCATATGAATTTTAAGAGTTGAAAAGAGCTGTTATGTAAAATGAATCCGGGGGGATTTATTTTACATAAAGCTTTTTTGTTTTTTAGAAATACATTTAAATAGTAAAAATAAGCTTTAAAAGTACATAAATAGGTAATAGATAAGCAGGTCCTAATTACTTCTATATAAAGCGTTTTTTCTTAATTAAAATTATGTCATGATAGTTTGTGCCAAAAAGGTATTTTCTTTCAATTGTGAAAGGCATTGTGAACGCTTTAAAATAAAAAGTGGGAACATAATAGTAAAAGGAAGAAAAAATAAAACAAATTATAGAAAGGAGTTTTAAATAATGGAAAATAATACAAATACCGAATCCGGTTGGAAAATGAAAGTACAAAGATTCGGTACTTTTTTAAGTGGAATGATTATGCCGAACATTGGTGCATTCATTGCATGGGGTCTAATTACTGCTTTATTCATTCCAGATGGCTGGATTCCACATGAAGGGTTTGCTGAACTTGTTGATCCAATATTAACGTATTTACTACCGATTTTAATTGGATTTACAGGTGGCCGAATGGTTTATGATATTCGAGGTGGGGTCGTAGGTGCGACGATTACAATGGGGGTTATTGTAGGTTCTGATATCCCAATGTTCCTCGGGGCCATGATTGTAGGTCCATTAGGTGGATGGATCATTAAACGATTTGATAAATTAATTGAAGGAAAAATTAAATCAGGCTTTGAAATGCTTGTAAATAACTTCTCAGCAGGAATTATTGGAGGAGCATTAACACTTGTGGCGTACCAAGGAATTGGACCGCTTGTTGCTTCTTTGAACAAAGCACTTGCTGTTGGTGTTCAAGTAATTGTTGATGCGAATTTACTTCCAATTACAAGTATTTTTATTGAACCCGCTAAGATTTTATTCCTAAATAACGCAATTAACCACGGGGTGCTCGGCCCAATCGGATTTGAGCAGGTGGGGGAAGCAGGAAAGTCAATCCTATTCTTATTAGAGTCGAATCCTGGTCCCGGACTTGGAATTTTACTTGCTTATGTAGTCTTTGGAAGAGGATCAGCTAGACAGACAGCTTCTGGTGCAGCACTGATTCATTTTGTAGGTGGAATTCATGAGATTTATTTCCCGTATGTACTTATGCGACCACTTCTAATTGTGGCTGCGATTGCGGGAGGCGCGTCAGGTATTTTTATGTTCCAACTGATGGACGCTGGTTTAGTTGCTACAGCATCTCCGGGAAGTATTATCGCTTACTTTACGTTAACACCTAAAGGGAATTATCTTGCAATGATTGTTGGTGTACTCGTGGCAACAGTTGTATCATTCCTAATTGCTTCAATCATTTTAAAAACTGGAAAAGATACAGAGGAAGACGAAGATGAATTAGAAAAAGCAGCGAAAAAGACATCTGCATTAAAAGGAAAAGAAAGTCGTGCATCTTCACTTGTTCAAAAAACTGAGGGATCAGATTCAACAGGTATCAATTATGCAAATGTGAAAAGTATCATTTTTGCATGTGATGCCGGAATGGGATCAAGTGCAATGGGCGCTGGTATCTTAAAGAATAAAGTGAAGAAAGCCGATTTAGATATCGACGTAACGAATATGGCAATTGCCAATTTACCAAAAGATGCTGAAATCGTCATTACGCACAAAGATTTAACAGATCGTGCGAAGAAGCAAGTGCCAAATGCAGAACATATCTCAGTAGAAAACTTCTTAAATAGTCCAAAATATGATGAGTTAATGACAAACTTAGAAGTGGCACAAGCTGACGGAAATGATCAAGAAGCATCAGATACTGAAACTCCAGATGCGGAACCGGCATTAGACAATGTATCAAGTATTATTTTTGCATGTGATGCTGGAATGGGTTCAAGTGCGATGGGAGCGGGCATACTAAGAAATAAAGTAAAAGAAGCCGATTTAGATATTGCGGTATCTAACATGGCAATTTCGAATTTACCGAAAGATGCTGAAGTAGTCATTACCCATAAAGATTTAACAGGTCGTGCGAAGAAACAAGTACCAGATGCATATCATATTTCAGTAGAAAACTTCTTGAACAGTCCGAAGTATGATGAGTTAATGGAGCAATTAAAAGAGTGAAAGCTTATAGTAAATTCCAAAAAATCGAATGAAAAGGTTCAACTGGAGTGTTAGGCATGTATATTTCCGCTCGAGAAAAAATGATTATAGAAAAATTATTAAGCGTGCCCGAAGAAATAACAATTCAAGAATTAGCGAAAGAAATTGCAGTCAGTTCTCGAACAATTCATCGTGATTTAAAAGGGATTGAAAGTTTTTTACAAACGTATCACTTAGAGCTGACAAGAAAAACAGGAAGAGGTATACAAATTACAGGTTCAGTAGAAAATAAAGATTTGTTAAAGCGAAAATTAATGACTTTCACGCTACAAGATTATATGGCTGAAGAAAGGCAAACATTATTGTTAAGCATGCTTTATGACGCGGCTGGACCTGTAAAACTTTTTACATTAGCAAATGAACTGAAAGTAACTGCAGCAACCATTAGTAATGATTTACTTAAATTAGAAGAAGAGCTTGAACACTTTCAATTGTCAATTATCCGAAAGCGTGGTTACGGCATTGAATTGAGCGGTACTGAAGAAGCAAAGCGTAGGGCCATTAGTTATATTATTTCAAAATCCTTAAATGAGGATGAGTTTCTATCACTTATACGACGGAATATTGAAAGAAAATCAACTGTCCAAAACAATGCGATTTCAGAACGATTACTTCATCTTGTCGATCGTGAAAAAGTGTTAATCATTGAAGAAACGATCCGACATTTTCACGAAGCGCTTTTAAGTTCTATGACAGAAACTGCTTATGTCGGGCTCATTGTACACTTAACACTCGCTATTGATCGAATTCAGCGGGGAGAAAAAATTGAAATGGAGCCTGATTTTTTAACAGGATTGAAGAAAGAAGTTGAATACGATACCGCAAAAGAAATGATTCAACAATTGGCGAATCGATTTAACATTGATATTCCGGAAGCTGAAGTAGGTTATATAACCATGCATCTTCAAGGGGCTAAGGTAAGAGAATATGAAGAGTACTCTTTAGAAGACGCACATATGAAAGTGGTTATACAGGCGAGACAGTTAATTCAAGAAGTTGAAACGTTAATAAATATTAAGTTGACAAATCACGCACCGTTATTGGAAGGGTTAGTGACCCATTTAAAACCTGCGTTGTATCGAATTGAGCAAAAGATGGGCATTCGAAATCCATTATTGAAAAACATAAAGGAAGATTATGAAGACCTTTTTCAAATCGTAACGATAGCATCTGAAAATGTTTTTCGGGATATAAAGATTCCAGACGAAGAAATAGGCTTTTTAGTTTTACATTTTGGCGCTGCAATTCTAGGACTTGAAAAAGCAGGGAATTTAACCGCTTACGTTGTTTGTTCAAGTGGGATTGGCACATCGAAAATGTTAGCGATGCAGCTAAGACGTGAAGTTCCAGAGATTCAAGAAATTCGAAATGTGTCCGCATTTGAATTAATAAATCATCCTATTTCGGAACATGATCTAGTCATCTCTACGATTCGTTTAACAGATGTACCATTTGAATATTTAATTGTTAGTCCCTTTCTCACTGAAGAAGAGGTGCAACAAGTGCAAATGTTTGCGAAAAGAAAGTTACTCATTCAAAACGAAACGAAGCCTGCTAAACAAGACCTTACTTCAAATGGAAAATGCGCGACGAGCCGGATGCATGCAATTCAAGCATATAGTGGTGCAATGGCTGCGCTATTAGAAAACTTTGCGGTGATGAAAATTGAAAATAAACAACCAATTCAACAATCGATTTATGAAGTTTGTGAAAAGTTAGCAGTGAGTCATATCATTCAAGACGCGGGTGAAATTGCAAAAGCTTTATTTGAACGTGAAGCATTGGGAAGTTTAGGAATCCCTGAAACGGATATGGTTCTATTTCATACGAAACATCGAGGGGTTTTAAAACCTTCGTTTACAATGTATCAAATAAGGGAACCCATTGTAATGAGCGCAATGGATGGAACCGATATTGAAGTGACAACGATCTTACTATTATTAGCACCAGAGCCGTATCATTCATACGGTATGGAAGTATTAAGTTTGATGAGTTCGATCATTATTGAAAATGAAAAAAGCATTGATTTATTTCAATCGGCTAATGAGAAATTGATTCATGCGCATATTGGAAAAAAATTCGAACAATTTCTTTATGAAAAAATAAAATAATTTAGGAGTGTTTATTATGTCAGTATTATCAGTAGAAAACATCGTATTAAATAAAGAGTTATCAACAATGGAAGAAGCGATTCGCTTTACAGGACAAGTACTCGTTGATAAAGGATATGTTGAACCAGCATATATCGAAAAAATGTTGGAACGTGAAGAGATGACATCTACTTTCATGGGGAACTCTGTAGCGATTCCACACGGAACAGATGACGCGAAAAAAGAAGTGAAAAAATCAGGACTTGCGATTGTTCAAGTTCCAGCAGGTGTTGATTTTGGCGATGGCAATATGGCTAAATTACTAATCGGAATTGCTGGTAAAGGCGATGAGCATTTAGAAATTTTATCAAATATCGCAGTCGTTGTTGCAGATGCAGATAATGTAGAAAAAATAGTGAATGCAAAAACAGCAGAAGAAGTTATGGGATTCTTTGAAGGAGTGAATTAACATGAAAGCTGTTCATTTTGGAGCAGGGAATATTGGAAGAGGATTTATTGGCAAATTATTATATGAATCAGGATTCGAAACGTGCTTCATAGATGTGAACAGAAATATTGTTGATTTATTGAATGAGAAGAAAGAATATCGTGTACAACTTGCAAATGAGACGAAAGATGAAACGCTTGTGAAAAATGTATGGGCGATTAACAGTGCAGAAGATCCGAATTTAGTCGTTGAAGAAATTGCACAATCGGATATCTTAACAGCAGCAGTCGGTGCAAATATTTTACCCCATATATCAAATCTCATTGCAGATGGACTAAAACAACGATTACAAACGTCGAATAATCCCCTCACGATTATTGCGTGTGAAAATATGGTCGGCGGAACTGACTTTTTAAAAGAAAAAATTTATGAACATTTATCAGAAGAAGAAAAAGCACAGTTTGATAAAGTTTATAGTTTCCCAAATGCTGCAGTCGATCGTATCGTTCCAAATCAAAACAACGAGGATCCTTTACTCGTACAAGTTGAGCCTTTCTTTGAATGGGTAGTCGACGAATCAGGTATTCAAGGAGAAAATCCGCCTATTGAAGGTGTAACGTTCGTCGAGGACTTAACACCGTTTATTGAAAGAAAACTTTTCACAGTGAATACTGGGCACGCAACAGCGGCGTATTTAGGTTATGCCGAGGGTATCCCAGCAATTCATGAGGCGCTTGCAAATCAAGATATTAAAGAAGCGATGAAAAAAACGTTGCAAGAAACTGGGAGATTACTCATTGAAAAATATACGTTTAATGAAGAAGAACACCAAACGTATATTGAAACAATTATTGGTCGATTTGCGAATCCATTCATTTACGACGAAGTGACAAGAGTAGGACGTTCGCCCATTCGTAAACTTCAAGCAAATGATCGTTTCCTTAGCCCAGCGAAGCAATATACAAAAGCTTTTGGTGAAGTTCCTGAACATTTAACGAAAGCAATCGCAACTGCTTTCCATTTTGATTTTGAAGAAGATCCAGACGCAGTGAAAATTCAAGAGACGATTCAAGATGAAGGCATTGATGTTGCAATTGAAACATATACAGAACTTACACCTGAGTCAGAACTTTTCCAAGCAATTCGAAAGCAATATGAAGCGTTAAAATAAAATGAAAAATGGTCTAGCACTTCCTTTAGTGACTAGACCATTTTTTGTTTACAAAAGTTTTTGAATCAGATGAAATGTAGGCTTTTGTTTGTCAAAAGTTGTGATGTATTTTAAGCCAATAGCTTGTAGTAATTTTAGAGATTCACGGAATTGAAAAGCAAGCTCAGAGACGCGGTGTGCATCAGAACCTAATGTAATGATTTCTCCACCACACTTTTTATAAAGCTTAAGCACGTCTTCGCTTGGGAGTGCATGGCTCAGTCCGTAACGTACACCGGAAGTATTCAGTTCAATTCCTTTCCCGTTCGGAATTAACTCTTCGAAAATCGCTGTTAATTCATCGTGAAATAAATCTTTTGAAGGTGTATCAGTATATCGTTTAATAAGATCAACATGACCGAGCACGTTAAACTTTTTAAAATCCTTAATACAAGTTAAGTATTCATCGTAATATAATTTAAATGCTTCCTCGACTGTTCGACCTTCAAAAATTTCCTTGTAATGTAAACTCTTTTGATCTGTTGTATGCATCGAACAAATGATAAAATCGAATTCCTCTTCGTCCATCAACTGTTCATACTTATGCAAAATATGAGGCTGTACACCAATTTCGATCCCTTTTTGAATTTGAATAATGCCTTCATATTTTGTACGCAAGCGGTTTAATTCAAGATTGTATTTTTTAAAATCAACATCAAAAACAATTGAATCATCGGGATATTCATAGTCAACGTGCTCTGTAAAACAAATCTTAGACAATCCTTTTTGAATGGCTCCGATCACGATTTCTTCCATTGGTACTTCACAGTCTGCTGAAAAATCACTATGCATATGGTAATCAAACATGAAAAACCCCTCCAGATAATATAGTATTCATTCATTCCATAAAACTAATGTCTAAAGTATGTATTTTCAGAAAAGAATAAAGTTTCTTTAGATTACTATACAATTCAACTCCCTTTTCCTGTAAACTAAATGATATTGACAAACAATTCTATATCTCTTATAGTATTAAATAACTTCACCTTAGTAAAGTGTTAAAGTAAAATGGAAGGTGGGAATAAATTGTATACTGATTATAATGCGAATGATAAAAAAGTCAAAGATTATGAAAAATACGAAAGAATGATTAAAACGATTAATAAACGTTTTAAAACATACGGATATGAGCGAATTAAAACGCCAACATTTGAACCGTATGATTTATATGCAGAAGTTAAAAGTTCTATTAATCGTAAAGAAATGATTAAAGTCATTGATTGTGAAGGAGACGTGCTTGTTTTAAGACCTGATGTTACAATCCCTATCACAAAACAATTAGCAGATGATTACATGACTTTACCGCACGAATTGAAGTATTATTACGTACAAGATGTTTTTAGACAATCTCAAGTAGATGATGAAAATGTCGAAAGTACACAAGCAGGCATTGAGTACTTCTGTGAAAACTCACCAGAAGCAGAAGCAGAAGTAATTGCACTTGCATGTCACACATTAAAAGATTTAGGGTTTCAAAATATTACAATCGAAATTGGTCATGCAGGATTTGTGCAGTCATTAATAGAAAAGGCTAATTTTACAGATCGAACGTTAACTCAATTAAAAAAATTAATTCAATCTAAAAATATTGTTGAACTTGAACCATTTTTACGGACATTAAAAATTGAAGAGTCACTGATTCAGTCATTTACAAAAATCCCGATGCTTTACGGAGATCCTGTTCAAGTTAGTGAGCGAGCAAGAGAAATTACACAAACAGAAAAAATGGACGAAACACTCGATTATTTATTAGAAGTGTATGAGATTTTAGCGCTTTATGGTCTGGAGCAATTGGTTGTGATGGATTTAGGGCTCATTAACCATATGGATTATTATTCTGATATGATTTTCCAAGGTTTTGTAGAAGATTTTGGAAGACCTGTTTTAATGGGTGGACGTTATAACCGTTTAGCAAATGAATTTGGGGCAGAATTACCAGCAATCGGTTTTGCTTGCACGGTAGAATCTTTATTAGAAGCTTCAAAAGCAGAACTTCCAATCAGAAGAACACCTGTTGACGTCAGCATTCAATATGATCAACAAAATTTACAAACATCAATTGCTTTTACGAATGAGTTGCGCGAACGAAACTATACAGTTATTTCTTCTAAGCTTGAAGAGCAATTAACGAATCCGCGACAAGTCATTTATCAAGTTGAATTGACTGAAAATAAATACAAGTTTTTTTACAAAGATAAGTCTCACACTTTCGATTCGTTTAAGCAATTGCTTAAGTTAATCAGTGAAATCAAAGGAGGGATTTGAGTGAAAGATTTAACGTTAGCACTTGCGACAGGACGAACAGCCAAACAAGCGATTGCTTTACTCGAAAAAGCAGGGATTGTTTTTCCCGATTATCACAATAAAAGCCGAAAATTAGTCATGGTTGATAAAACGAAAAAAATCCAACTTATTTTAGTGAAAACAGCTGATTTGTCTACCTATGTTGAGAAAGGGGCAGCAGATGTAGGTGTGATTGGGAAAGACGTCGTTATGGAAGCACAGCCAGATGTTTATGAATTGGCAGACTTACACATTGGAAAATGTAAAGTTGCAGTTGCAGGGTTTCCTGAAACTGCGCTAGAAAAAAATTCACCTGTAACGGTTGCAACAAAGTATCCACTTATTACCAAAAGCTTCTTTGATGAAAAAGGAATGGCTGTTGAAACGATTAAACTAAATGGATCAATCGAATTAGCGCCACTGATTGGTTTATCTGATGTCATTGTAGATATTGTTGAAACAGGGACAACGTTAAAAGAAAATGGGTTAGAAGTATTGGAAGAAATTATGGATATTAGTGCACGACTCATTGTGAATAAAGCGAGCTTTGCAACGAAAACAGAGGATATTGAACAATTTATTGGGAAATTAACAGAGGCGTTGGAGGTGGAAATATGAAAGTGCTAACTGGTGAGCAATATAAAATGGAACTAGCCGACAAGCGAATTGATACTGAAGAAGATGAAGCAATTAACCGCACTGTACAACAAATTATAAAAGATGTGCAAGTACGTGGGGATGAGGCGTTAATTGCGTATACGAAAGAATTTGATCGAGCTGAACTGACAGGTTTAACTGTAACGATTGAAGAAATAGCAGAAGCGAAAACAGTAGTCGGTAAGGAATTTATACAAGCCATTCAACACGCACATGATCATATCCGCGCATTTCATGAAGAACAAACAGAAAAAACGTGGCTAACAAATCCAAAAGAAGGCGTTATTTTAGGTCAGAAAGTAACGCCTTTACAAAGTGTTGGTATTTACGTGCCAGGCGGAAAAGCGGCTTATCCATCAACTGTATTGATGAATGCAATTCCTGCAAAAATTGCGGGTGTTAAAGAAATTGCATTAACAACACCCGTTCAAGAAAACGGAAAAGTGAATCCATATGTTTTAGTCGCTGCTTCTATCACAGGAATTGAAACAATTTATAAAATAGGAGGGGCGCAGGCAATTGCAGCACTCGCTTATGGAACGGAGACAGTGAAGAAAGTCTTGAAAATTGTCGGACCTGGAAATGCGTATGTCGCAACTGCGAAAAAGTATGTATTCGGGGATGTCGCGATTGATATGATTGCTGGCCCGAGTGAGATTTGTATTATTGCAGATGAACATGCAAATCCATCATTTGCAGCTGCAGATTTATTGTCCCAAGCAGAGCATGATGAAATGGCATCTGCAATTTGCATTACTACGAGTGAGTTATTCGTAAAAGCACTTCAAAGAGAAGTGCAAATCCAAACTGAAAAGGCAGATCGAAAAGAAATTATTGAAAAATCAATCGCTAATAACGGACGAATTGTAGTTGTGCGTTCGTTAGAAGAAGCTTATGAACTTGTGAATGAATTAGCCCCTGAACACTTGCAATTAATGATTAGCTATCCAATGGAAAAGTTATCTTATATTGAGAATGCTGGTGCGATTTTCCTTGGAAATTACTCACCTGAAGCACTAGGAGACTATTATGCAGGGCCGAATCATACATTACCAACGAGCGGCACAGCGAAGTTTTCATCACCTCTTGGCGTTTATGATTTTGTAAAGAAAACGAGTATTATTCATTATTCATCAAACGCATTAAAGGAAAGTGCAGATGACATTATTACGATTGCAAATGCGGAAGGGTTAACAGCTCATGCAAATTCAATCGCATTACGGAAGGAGTATTTAAAATGAGACAAAAAGCATTATCAAGAGAGACAGCAGAAACATCTATTTCATTAGACTTTTCAGTCGATGGAACAGGTGAGACTGATATTCAAACAGGCGTTGGTTTTTTCGATCATATGTTAACATTATTTACAAAACATGGATTATTTGATTTGAAAGTAAAGTGTGGTGGTGATACAGAAGTCGATGATCACCATACAGTCGAGGACATTGGAATTGTGTTAGGACAAGCTTTTAACGAAAGTATCGGAACGAAAGAGGGAATTGAACGATACGCAACGATTTCGGTTCCGATGGATGAAGCACTTTCAACAGTATCTTTAGACATTAGTGGACGTTCATTTTTAGTGTATAACGTAGAAGGGTTGAAGGACAAAGTAGGAGAGTTTGACACGGAATTAGTAGAAGAGTTTTTCCACGCATTTACGAGCCATGCAAAAGTAACGTTACACATTAATTTACAATATGGGAAAAATACCCACCATATCATTGAATCGATTTTCAAAGCATTCGGTCGTGCTATGCGTGTAGCAAGCTCTATTAATCCAGATGTGAAAGGAATTCCATCAACAAAAGGATTATTATAAACATCTTTAAATGCGTATATGAATCTATTTCATCAGAAGGAGCGAAAAACAATGATTCTTTTTCCAGCGATTGATATTCGAAATGGTAAATGTGTAAGACTTGTACAAGGGGATTATGACCAAGAAGTGGTCTACGGAGATTCTCCAACGGAAATGGCACTTTTATGGGAAAAACAAGGTGCTGAATTTATACATATCGTTGACTTAGACGGGGCGAAAACAGGAGACTCACCTAATCAGCGAGCAATACAAGCGATTGCAAAAGCAGTATCCGTTCCAATTCAAGTAGGTGGCGGTGTCAGGTCGATGGAAATGATCGAGAAGCATATAGAGAGCGGTGTAGACCGTGTCATTATTGGTACAGCTGCCATTACGAATCGTCCATTTTTAGAAGAAGCTGTCGGGAAATACGGGAATCAAATTGCAGTTTCGATTGATGCACGAAATGGGTTTGTCGCGACAGATGGCTGGACGGAAACATCTAAAGTAAAAGCACTTGATTTATTGGCAGAATTAGAAAAAATTAGCGTGAAAACCGTTGTTTATACAGATATTTTTAAAGACGGGATGATGCAAGGACCAAACTTCGAGGAACTTCAAACAATCGATAAAGCTGCGTCAATTGACATCATCGCATCGGGTGGTGTTACGACAGAAGAAGATATTTTGAAACTGGAAAAAATGGACCTTTACGGTGCAATTATTGGAAAAGCACTTTACGAAGGAACGCTATCCCTTGAAAAGTTGAGAGAAGGTGTAGTGCGTGAGTCGTAATCGAATCATTCCATGCTTAGATGTCGATAAAGGAAAAGTTGTGAAAGGACAGAAATTCCAAAATGTAAAAGAAGTTGCTGATCCACTTACGTTAGCGAAAAAATATGTAAAAGACGGTGCGGATGAACTTGTGTTTTATGACATTACAGCGTCAACGGAACAACGGGGGCTGTTTATTGAATTGATTGCGGAGCTTGCAAAAGAAGTAACGATTCCATTTACGGTTGGAGGCGGCATTCGAACGCTAGATGATATTCAAAAAGTTTTAGATGCAGGCGCTGACAAAGTCTCTTTAAACAGTGTTGTGCTAAACAACCCATCGATTATAAAAGATGCTTCTGAACGATTTGGCCGAGACAAAATTGTATTTTCAATCGATGCGAAAGAAGTAGCATCTTCTACTTGGCATGTTTTTGCTAGAGGCGGAAGAGAAGATACGAAACTAGATGCGATTGAATGGGCAATTCAAGGAGCGAGAAACGGTGCTGGCGAAATCGTTTTAAATAGTATTGATAGTGACGGAGAAAAGAATGGTTATAATTTGTCATTAACAAAAACAATCGCAGAGGCGGTCGATATTCCAATTGTCGCGAGTGGCGGAGCGGGAAAGTTAGCACATTTTAAAGAAGCAATTACGGAAGGGAAAGCTGATGCAGTACTTGCTGCTTCTGTATTCCATTACGATGAGATTAACATTCCACAATTAAAAAAGTATTTGGACGAAAAATGAGATTACCAAACGTTAGGACTGATCAATGATGACTATTGAAAATATAACATATGATGAAAATGGACTCGTCCCTGCAATTGTACAAGACGAACAAACAGGCGCTGTTTTAATGCTTGCTTATATGAATAAGGAAGCATTAGAAAAAACAATTGAAACAAAAGAGACTTGGTTTTTCAGTCGTTCAAGACAAGAACTGTGGCATAAAGGTGCAACTTCAGGCAATCGACAGCTTGTGAAACGATTATCACTCGATTGTGATCAAGATGCAATTTTAGTAGAAGTTGAACCGCTAGGATCCGCTTGTCATACAGGGGAGAAAACTTGCTTTTTTGAAACGGTTTATGAAGAAAAAGCGGCAACCCGTGAGATTATTTATGAAGTCATTGAAAGTATTCAAAATCGTCGTGAAAACCCTATAGAAGGTTCTTATACATCTTATTTATTCCAAGAAGGCATTGATAAGGTTCTAAAAAAAGTTGGGGAAGAATCAAGCGAAGTCATTATCGGGGCTAAAAATGAAGATAAAGAAGAGTTAACAAGTGAGCTTTCAGATTTAGTGTATCATTCACTCGTTCTCATGGAAATTGCAGGTGTGTCCGTAACTGATGTAAAAAAAGAATTAGTTAAACGAAGTAAATAAAACGAAGTTCCAATGCAAGTTTAATTGCATTGGAACTTCGTTTTTAATTTTCTACCCCTTTTAATAATCTCAACCCATTTAAAATAACTGCAATCGTACTTCCTTCATGAAAGATGACGGCAAAAGTCATGTTCATTTGGCCAATCATATTCAGAATAACTAACATGACAACGACGGACAAAGCGATGAAAATATTTTGCCAGACAATTTTCCGAAGTTTTTTTGCAACTCTATGCGTGTAAGAAAAACGTGTTAAATCATTTTTCATTAACACAGCATCTGCTACATCGATCGCAATATCTGTACCTTCACCCATTGCAACACCGATATCTGCTGTGACGAGTGCTGGTGCATCGTTTACACCATCACCCAGCATCGCAATGACAGGGTGTGTTTCTTTTAGTTCAGAAATAATTGTAGCTTTTTCTTCAGGCATCACATTTCCGCGCACTTCATCAATCCCGAGTTGTCGGCCGATTGCTTCACCTGTACGCTTCGCATCGCCTGTAATCATCACCGTATGGATCTTCTCATTTTTAAAGTATTCAATCGCTTTCTTTGAAGAATCTTTTGGAACATCCTGAATCGCAATTAATGCAAGTACTTTTTCTTCTGAACCAAAGTAAACAACTGTTTTCCCTTCATGTTCAAAAATTTCCGTTTGTTTTTGGATATCAATTGGAATAACAGCGTAAGAACTTGGTTTTCCAATTTTATACGTCAGTCCACCGGTAGTTGCGACTAAACCAACACCGATGACATTTTCCACTTCCATTTCATGCTGCGTTATATTGTCATAATGTTGTATAATCGCTTGAGCGAGCGGGTGATTCGACTTGCTTTCCATAGACACAATGACTTGTTCGAATTCTTTTTGCGCTACTTCCGTAACATCATCTCCAAAATACGTTTCAGTGACAACGGGTTTACCAGTCGTTAATGTCCCTGTTTTATCAAAAGCAACTGCTGTCAAATCAGAGAGGTTTGATAAGTACGATCCGCCTTTAAATAAGACACCGTGTTTTGCTAGGTTACTAATTGATGAAAGAGTTGCAGGAATATCTGTCGCTGCTAATGCACATGGCGATGTCGCAATGAGAAAGACCATCGTTCGGTAAAAACTATCATAAGCAGTCCATTGAAAAGCATAAAGCCCTAATAAGTAAAAGATAGGTGTGAGAATAATGACTGTTGTTACATAAATCGGTTCTATTCTTTTAATAAAAGCAGCGGTTTTAGAAATATTGCTTTGTGTCTGGCTGACGAGTTTGATAATTTTTGCAATGACTGTATCGGAACTGTCTTTTGTCACTTCCATTACTAATGTTCCCGTTCCATTAATCGTACTGCCGTACAATAAGTCGCCATCTTGCTTTTCAATCGGAATACTTTCACCAGTAATTGCCGATTGATCGACAGAAGAGTTCCCTGACATAACGATTCCATCAGTAGGAATTTGATCGCCATTTAAAATGGAAAGTTGATCGCCTATTTGTAATTGTGAAACGTCAACAACTTCAGTTTCACCGTTTGCTTTAATTCTTCTTGCGGTTGTTGGATTTAAGTTTAATAAATTCGTAATTTCTTTATTACTTTTATCTTCAGCATAATGTTCTAAAAAGTGTGCGCCTGCAAAGATGAGAATGAGTAAAGTTGCTTCCATATATTCGCCAATAATAACAGCACCAATTGCAGCGAGTGTCATTAAAATATGAACGTTTGGCATGAATTTCTTTCTTTGAATTGTTTGTTGAACTGTATCTACAAAGCCTTCGATAATGATATGATAGCCAGATAAAACTAAGGCTGATAAATAAAACACGCTCTTGAATGTTCCAGACGGTAAGAATAATGCAATTAAAAATGCAGCAAGCCCGACAAAATATAATATTGTTGCGAGATTGTCATCGTGGTCATGATGATGATGTGCTCCGCAACTTCTAACGGGATCGTTATTCATAATTATAGATCTCCTTTACATGTTCAATGGCCATATCAAAGATTTGATGGACATGATCATCATCTAGTTGGTAAATCATTTCCCTTCCTTTTTTACAGTTTTTTACAAGACGCGCTAACTTTAATTCTCTAAGTTGATGCGAAATTGCACTTTGTGACATATCGAGTAATTGACAAATTTCTGTAACTGTTAATTTTTGTTTTTTTAAAGCGAATAAAATTTTGATTCTTGTTGGGTTAGAAAGCGCTTGGAATAAACTCGCCACGTCTTGTTCAATGACTTCATCTAACATTTCTTGAGTATTGATTATTTCATCTTCATGCAAAAGAATCACCTCTTTAAAATCATATGTGAACATATGAGTAACTGTTCATGTGTTTGTATTTTATGTGTAATCCATCAGTTTGTCAAATTGCTTGAACCGATTGTATTAGTGTATGTGAAGAAAGGGGAATAGGTGAAAACTTATTTGTCTTTTTATAAAGAAAAATCAACTTCACCTGAAATTTGTCAAAGTGAAGCTCGTTTAGTATAATTTCGACACAAGAATAGAAAGCGAAGGATGGATAACAGATGACATTTGAAGAAGTGTTACCACGTTTAAAAGCAGGAGAAAAGGTGATTCGTAGCGGCTGGGGCGGTGCTGAATTATACGTGAAATTAGTAGGTACCGGAGAGCATGATGGAAAAACATTAAATCCTTATTTTTTAATTGATGTAAAGGGCGAAGGGTATACGATGTTTACACCAACAGTTTGTGATTTATTGGCTGAAGACTGGGAAGTTATTGAATAAATAAAAGTGAAAAGTTAAGCTCATGAGTCATTCATGGGCTTTTTCTATTAGGAGGAAAATAATTGAAATTCGATGAGTTTAAGAGTCAAACGGTATTCGTGACAGGTGCTGCTTCAGGAATCGGGCAAGCACAAGCAACTGCATTTTTGGAAAATGGTGCGAATGTTTTTGGACTAGATATAGAGGAAGAGAATTTATATCTATTAAAAGAAAAATATCCCAAACAATTTACGTATTACATAGGATCGGTAAAAACACAAAATACAGTGAAACAAGCGGTAAAAGAAGCGTTAACAACTTATGGGAAAATCGATATTTTATTAAATACAGCCGGTGTACTAGATGGTTTTAAAAGTACATTAGAAACCGATGAAACGCTTTGGGATCATATTATAGATACAAATGTAAAGGGAACATACTTTGTAACAAATGAAGTATTATCCTCGATGATTAAAAACCAGGCTGGTGTGATTGTGAATATGGCATCGATTGCTGGACTTGTCGCAGGTGGGGGCGGTGCCGCTTATACGGCATCTAAACATGCGATTATAGGATATACAAAACAACTCGATTATGATTATTGTCGTGAAGGAATCCGTGCGAATGCGATTGCACCAGGTGCGATTCAAACGCCGATGAATAAAGCTGATTTTGAAGGAGACGGCGAAATGGCTAGGTGGGTTGCTAAGGAAACGCCAGCAGGTAGATGGGCCGAGCCGCAAGAAGTTGCGCAGCTAACATTATTTTTAGCGAGTCGAGCAGCTAGTTATATGCATGGAACAGTCATCCCATTAGACGGTGGTTGGTTAAATAAAGGATAGGCAAATGAATCTCCTTTTGTTATACTAAACAAGCAAGTAAATTCTGCTTGCACTATGGAACTTCTAATCCTTTAGCCGTAGTTATGACTAAAATAGTTTCCGCTATTTTACAAAGGAGAATGTCAATTGAATAGTTCGATGTTAAAAAGTTCGCCGCGTATTGTCGTTGGTGAACTCACGAAAACATCACTCGTTGCCGCATTGTATGTTACAGTCACATTAATGCTTTCGGTGATTAGTTTTGGTGCTGTCCAACTCCGCTTGTCGGAAATGTTTAATTACTTAGCGCTGTATAATAAACGCTATGTCGTTGCCATTACAGCAGGGGTCGTCATTGCGAATTTCATGTCACCAACTTGGTTACTAGACGTGCCAATTGGTGGGATTGCAACATTACTTGTCTTATTGTTATGTAGACGACTCACGAAAAATATTCAAAATCAATTTATAAAAATGGGGATTACTACAATCCTATTTACAATTTCCATGTTTACAGTCGCAGGTCAATTAACAATATTATTAGGGCTGCCATTTTGGCCAACTTATGCAACTGTCGCAATTGGCGAATTGTTTTCGATGATTGTCGGTGGAATGATCATCCATTCACTTTCTAAAAAAATAGATTTAACTCGATAAATATAAACTGTCTAGATTATAAAGTTCTAGGCAGTTTTTTAATAATATACTTGAGGGAAGGAAAGAGGTGGAGAATTTGCTAAACTCAAAATATGTAGATATCGTCATTGCCGTTTTTATGGCAATTTTTGCGTATATAAATTTCACAAATGGAAAAACCGGATTCGTTATCTTATTCGTCATTTTATGTGTGGCTAACATACTTACTGCCTATTTGAAGCATGATCGACTGAAAAAAGAAGAAAATCAACATCAATAAAACTGCGCCCAAATTTCAGGGCGTAGTTTTATTTTTTTTGATAAGTTTAACGATAAATTCAATTAAAAGTGCTAACCCAAGGCCAAATGAAGAGAAAATAAATAAAGATAACACCCCAAGTGCATCGCCCTGACCATTTATATCTAAAATGAAGTTTCGAAACATATCAAAAAAGGCAATGATAACTGCGATTCCAAAGATGGAAAAAGCAATTTTTAATTGATAAAAAATAATCAAAGAAAACGACATGCCAATAATGATTCCAAAAATAACAAAGGCGATAAAGTTCATAACTTCAACGTCATGTCCCAACACATTTCGTAAACCAACAACTAAAAGGACGAATGAAGTAATGCCTGTAAACAAACCAAACTTCCCAAAATGTTGCTCCAAATACTGCACTAACTATTGCACCTGCTTTCTACCACTATCTGATTGAATTATAACAGGGAAACGATAGAAAATGAATCGTTCATGTTTAAAAGCAATTTTTGCTCAATAAAAAAAGCAAAGCCATCAATGACTTTGCTTCGGTACGTTCAGTTATTTTTTTGCAATGATGACAAGCTTTCCTTCATCTAGCTCAGCTTCCGCAGTATCTGCTTCGCTTTCAGTTAACCCTGCTCCTTGCATTTGACTACGTAGTTCATCACCACGAGAAGAGAATAAGTTTTTCAGCTTATTCAAGACACCTTCCTCGGTAATACCTACTTTTTCAGTATCTAATCCTTCGGTAATGTCTTCACCTCTTTTTTCATCATGTGCGAAAATATAAATGTCGTCATGCGCATAACCATCTGCAACAAGTTTTTCGACGGCTTCCTTTGCTTGTACAACATTTTCTACAGTTTTTTTAATAGTCATTTTAAAACGCCTCCAATTTTGATTGTAATTCATGTATACCAACAATGAAGAAATTCTAAACTTATTTAAGAAATTAATGGGAAATTAAAGCACGACAAGCTTTGATAAATTGTGTAGGATCGGAAGAAATAACGAATGAAAATAAACCTTCATTTGTATGCAAGTAAAGGAAACCTTGTCCGTTTGTAAATGGCTTATAAGAAATATCAAATAAATTGTCTAACTTAAAAGATCGTTTGTTTGAAATAATGGTGGTTTCGGTCAATTCGAGTGTATAATTATAATTCTCTTGCTTTTGAACAAAGTTTTGAATAAACCGATGAACGACGGTGTATTGAATGGTGAATAATGTATTATGAGAAGTTTTTCGCAACTAGAAATCTCCTTTCTAAGTAAAAAAGTTGTTCCAATTTGTCTCTTCAAGTAGTATAATGAATGAATTGTATTTTTTGAAATGAGGAAAAAACAAATGAAAAAATCAATTTATGGTTTAACATTAGAACAGTTAACAGAATGGTTAATTGAAAATGGTCAGAAACGTTTTAGAGCTGACCAGGTTTGGGATTGGCTTTATAAAAAGCGCGTAACTTCTTTTTCAGATATGAAAAATATAAATAAAGAATGTCGTGAGTTATTAGAAGAACATTATATCATTCAATCACTTGAACAAACAGTAAAACAAGAATCAGAAGATGGAACGATTAAGTTTCTCTTTAAAATGCAAGATGGGAATTTAATTGAAACAGTGCTTATGAAATTTCCGTATGGCTACTCAGTTTGTGTGACGACTCAAGTCGGTTGTAATATCGGATGTAGCTTCTGTGCGAGCGGTCTTCTTACAAAAAGTCGCGATTTAAACAGCGGAGAAATTGTTGAACAAATTATGAAAGTTCAACAACATTTAGATGCGAAAGAGCAAAATGAACGCGTCAGTCACATTGTTGTGATGGGAATTGGGGAGCCATTTGATAACTATACAAACTTAATGGACTTCCTCTACATTGTTAATTCGCAAAAAGGACTTGGAATTGGCGCGCGTCATATTACAGTGTCAACAAGTGGTCTTGCGCATAAAATCAAAGACTTTGCAGATGAAGACATTCAAGTGAATTTGGCTGTTTCCTTACACGCACCAAATGACGAATTACGCACAAGTATTATGAAAATTAACCGCGCATTCCCGATTGAAAAGCTAATGGAATCAATCGATTATTACTTGGAGAAAAATAATCGCCGAATTACGTTTGAATACATTATGTTGGATGATGTGAATGATCACGTTGAAGAAGCACGACAACTTGCACGACTTCTTTCGAATAAACGTCATTTATCATATGTGAACTTAATTCCATATAATCCGGTAGATGAACATAGCCAGTACCGTAGAAGTAAACCTGAAGCGATTCAAGCGTTTTATGAAACATTAAAAGGAAGAGGCATTCCATGTGGTGTCCGCTTAGAACAAGGAACAGATATTGACGCAGCTTGTGGTCAATTAAGAAGTAAGCAAATTAAAAAAGACAAAGTGAAATAATATCACAGCGCCAGAATGAGTGTATAAAACTTATTCTGGTTTTTCATTTGCTGAAATATAAGTTGTTCGAACTTTAGGTATGAAATGAAGGTTAAAACGTTATTCAACTTTCCTTGAATTAAAATCCTTGTAGTTAAAATCAACCAAGAAAGTTATGATTTGGTATGATAGAAATATGTAGATGGAAGGGGGATTTTGTCGTGAAGAGAAGGTTGTTTCTAGGATTTACTTTTTTAATCATATTATTATTAACAGCTTGTACTACAAAAGAAGAGACACCGGCAGAACGTTTAGCGAATTATATTGATTTGTGGGCGGATGAAAAATGGACGGTCATGTATGATGAATACATTACAGATGATGCGAAAGAAGCATTTGGAAAAGAAGAATTTATCGAACGAACCGAAAAGCTTTATAAAGATTTAAAAATTGACTCTTTTGCTGTTCAGTTTGAAGAACCGAAAGAAGAAAAGAAATATAATAAAGAAGAAAACACTGAATTTCCTGTCCATATTAAAATGGAAACGATTGCAGGGGAAGTTGAATTTGAAAAAGAGATATCACTTATTTATAGTGAGCAAAATGAAGAGAGAAATTGGTATGTCGAATGGGATCCTTCTTTTAACCTTCCAAATTTAACAATGGAAGATAAAATAGGCATTTCGATAATTCCATTTAAACGTGGAGAAATTTATGATCGTCACGAAAAGCCACTTGCGATTAATGGTTCGGGCGCTGAAATAGGCATTGTAGCGGGAAGTTTTAATGTGGAAGCAGACGCTTCAAGATTGGCAAATTTAATTGGGACGACTGCTGATTTTATCCATCAACAATTAGACCAAAGTTGGATAGAATCAGGTCATTTTGTGCCAATTAAAAAATTACCATTCACGCAACAAGGTCAATATGAGGAAGCTTTACATATAGCGGGTGTTACAGCGTCAAAGGCCGATATGAGAGAATATCCTTATGCGAATGCGCTTGCACATTTAATCGGGTATACTGGTCAAATTAATGCTGAAGAATTAGAGGAGCTTAAAGATAAAGGGTACACAGAAGCAGACACAGTAGGAAAGCGTGGACTCGAACAATTATTAGAGGAACGTCTTCACGGGCAAGACGGAATTGAACTGTATATAGAAAAAGACGGAGAAAGTGAAGAACGAATTACAATTGCTGAACAACCAGCAGTTGACGGGGAAACGGTTTCAATTACGATAGATGCAGATTTCCAACAGACGATTTATGATGAGATGAATAATGAGCGAGGAACCGCAGCAGCTGTAGATCCGAAAACAGGTGAAACGTTAGCGTTAGTAAGTTCTCCAGCATTTGATCCGAATGAATTTGCACTTGGTGTCACTTCCTCTCGCTACACAGCATTATCGGAAGATCCATCAGAACCTATGCTAAATCGATTTTCAACTACTTATGCGCCAGGTTCTTCAATTAAACCGATTACTGCGGCAATTGGTTTAACAGCCGGAACGATAAAGCCTGATAAAGGCTATACAATTGAAGGAAAGAAATGGAAGAAGGATAGTTCTTGGGGAAATTTCCAGGTGACTCGTGTTTATAGTGCGCCAAATCCTGTTAATTTAAAGAAAGCGCTGATATACTCAGATAATATCTATTTTGCAAAAGAGGCGTTAAAGTTAAAACAAGAACAACTTGTTAAAGGGTTTGAACAATATGGATTTGGTGAAGATATTCCATTTAGATACAGCTTAAGATCATCCCAAATTTCTAACGATGGAAAAATTGGATCTGAAGGTCAATTAATAGATACTTCTTTTGGACAAGGGCAAATGTTAATGAATATCCTTCATCTAGCATCAGCTTATGAAGCCATCTTAAATGATGGCAAAATGATCAAACCAATTTTATTTGCAGACGAGGAAAAAGGAGAAGTTTGGAAAGAAGATTTACTATCTGCAGAACATGCTTCAATTTTGAAAGAAGATTTGCGCGCAGTTGTGACGGATGGATTTGCAGAGGAAGCAAATATTTCATCACCTAAAATTTCAGGAAAAACAGGAACAGCAGAATTAAAAAGTTCACGCGACGCATCAGGAAAGGAGAATGGCTTTTTTGTTGCCTATCCAACGGACACTGAAGATTATATTATCGCAATGATGATTGAAGGTGTTGAAAATAAAGGTGGAAGTGGCTATGTTGCTGAAAAAGTTGCCAATGTGATGCAAAAAAATAAAAAAGAAGAAAGTTCAAATTGAAAAGGAATTAGTTTCTTTTAAGAGTCAATTTCATAATTAACCTTACACAAAAAATTCCCGAACAATGTTGATCTCCGTTCCAGGCGCACGCTTTCCGTGGGGCGGGCGGCGAGCCTCCTCGGTCGCTTCGCTCCACTGCGGGGTCTCACCTGTCCCGCTAA
>JAPFCR010000047.1 GCA_026169375.1 Sporosarcina sp.
ACTGCACTACGTCTCGAACACCAGTCAGATCTTCTAATTAAAGAAGAAAGAGAAATTCGATTAGCTCGATTTCTTTGCTGGCATCTTGTTAGATGTCCATTTGAATCCGAAGATTCAGTTCTCATAATTGAACGTGTCAATCATGAATGTATATCTTGACGTTTTGCTGTTCAGTTTTCAAGGTTCATTTTTCATCACTTCGGAAAACAACTTGTCCGAAGCAACTTCTTAAATATAACATCACTCCAAGAAAGTGTCAAGCATATTTCACAAGAAAAGTTTTTCTTTGTTATTTCTCTTAACAATCTGCTGTTGACATCACTTATCTCAAGCGACGATTAATAGAATAACACACTCTCAATTTAAATGTCAACACTTTTCCCAAAAAAAGATTGAGATCCTTTAATTAACCATTAAAACATCTCAATCCTCCCTATTATTAAAGGGTTTTATACATTCTGTGCGATATAAAACTATTTTTCGATGACTTTTCAATTACTTCAATGAAACCCCTCTTAATAAGAAACTCAATAAAAACCTCTAACTCAATTGAATACAATCTTAACTTTTCATGTTCATGTAAATCTTGTATCTCCCAAGCATCCCGAGTTGCCATAATCCCTAAGATATGTTGTGAGCCTTTCTCTGTTCGATTATAAATAAAAAACTCACTCGCAAGAAATAATAACTCAAGTCGTTGCTTAAGTGGCTCTTCACTCGTAACTAATTCCTCATATAACTTATAAATTGCTGGATCAATCCGTTTTACCTGACTCCACACTTTCACTTCTGGGAATAATCCTTTCTCTATTACCGCAAGTCTAGCAAGATGGTGCAGTGAATTAACAACGTGATTATAAGCATCTAAATAATTTTCCTGCTCGTAAAATCGTTTTCCTTCCATATAAGCACGTACCAGCCGAGACATTTCTACACCCATTTTTATCTTTTGACCGTAATACGGATATTCCGTTAGTTCACGCTTCATACTTTCTATGTACTCATTCCGGTCAAAATAAACCGTTCCATTAAAGAGCCAGTCAACGACTTTTCTTTTTGAACCTAATACTAACCACTTCTTTAATTGCTGGTCACTAATTACATGCATCGCCGCATTCCCTGCATTTGTTGTATAATGCTTCGTATAGATTTGCGTTTCTTCATCGGCTGTAATAATGAGAAGAATTGCATCAAACATATCCGTCATCGGGTCTTCTTCTTTTCTCTTCTCAATTAAAAGCACACCGAGCGTTTTCGGATCACTTGCTCGCTCTTGATAAATTGATCTTAATATTTGCTCCATTACACTACCTCCCTGCTCGTACTCTTCTTCGACACATTACATTAAACTCCTTTATTCAAGTAATCAAGGTTTTAAATATCGCAATATCCAATTTTATGATATAGTGACTAGAGATGATCAAGGAGGAACGTCTTATTATGAAGCCACGTAAAAATAAAATTAATCGTATCCGTACTTTCGCCCTTTCGCTTGTCTTTATCGGTGTAATTATTATGTATGCCGGTATTTTCTTTAAAAGTCATCCAATTGTCATGACATTATTCATGATATTAGGTTTACTCGCAGTCATTGGAAGTACAGTTACTTACGCTTGGATTGGACTTATCTCGACAAAAGCTGCTCAGGTGGAATGCCCAAATTGTGGCGGACTTACTAAAATCATCGGACGAGTTGATATGTGCGGACATTGTCAAGAACCTTTAACAATGGACCCTTCATTAGAAGGTAAAGAATTTGATGAAATGTATAATAAACCAAGTCAAAATAAATAAAAAACAGTGGTTAGCTTTAAAAATGGCTAACCACTGTTTTTTATTAAGCATTCTCTTCTTTAGCTAAACACGTAGGACAAGTCCCATACACTTCTAGCCGATGTGAATTCACTTTAAATCCTGTAACATGAGCTGCAAGTTGCTCGACTTCTTCTAAGCCTGGATATTGAAAATCAACAATATCCCTGCACTCTTCACAAATAATATGGTAATGATCATGTGTTATGAAATCGAAACGACTTGATGCGTCACCGTATGTTAACTCTTTAATAAGGCCTACACCTAAAAACACTCGTAAATTGTTATATACAGTAGCAACACTCATATTCGGAAAGTTACTTGCAAGTGATTTATATATTTCGTCGGCAGTTGGATGTGATTTAGAAGTAGCAAGATATTCTAAAATAGCATGTCTTTGTGGCGTAATTCTAACGCTACTTTTCTTTAACGTGTCTAGCGCGTCTTTTAATAATACTTCAGACATCGCACTGCACTCCATTCCTATAAAGATTATTACTTTATAATCATTACAATTAGTTTACTGAATAAGCAAGGGACTTGTCAACTAAAGCGGTGCGTAAGCAAATGATAAACATAAAACATTTTATTCCAATTGAGAATGGGTCAATATCCGCGTCCAAGATTAACACTGTTTTCAAAATCCTTTTCGTTATTCATATATTTCTCTAAGTTGTTTTTAAAAATGATTAAAGAACGGTCTAAATACTTTCCTGATTTACTTGAGACATGCGGTGAGACTGTACAATTTGGCAACGACCAAAACACACTTTCTTCTGGTAATGGTTCTTCTTGAAATACATCTAATACAGCATGGGCAATTCTTTTTTCTTGTAATACACGAATTAACATCTCTTCATCAAGAACGTCACCGCGCCCAAAGTTTAAAAAGATCGCGGACTCTTTCATCACGTCAAAATGCTGTTCTGTTAATAGTCCTTTTGTTTCTTCTGTACTTGGAAGAATCGAAATTACAAAGTCAGCTTTTGGTAATTCATCTATTAATTGTTCAAATCGAATTCCATGGTCCATATAGTCGGCTAGCTTCCCTGATCGATTACATCCAATCGTTTGTACACCAAATGCTTGTAACAGTCGCCCCACTTCTGTGCCAATGGCTCCTGGTCCTATAATCATTGCTGTTGAATCTTTCAATTCCATGGAGTCAAATGAATGCTCCCAGTCTTTCGTCTCTTGGATTTCGTAAATCTCTGGTATAGAGCGTTTTAATGCGAGCAGATGCGCTAAAATCGATTCTGCCATTGGCGTTTTGTGAATGCCACGCACATTTGTTACTAAAATACCTCGCTTGTGAATTTCTTCAAGCGCCATCTTTTCTACGCCGGCAGATGCTACCATAATCCACTTTAACTGTTCAGCTCTTTCCAATAACGCCCCATCTATGTTCCCACCGTACGTGACAATGACATCCGCAAGCTCCGCCTCTTTGCAAGATGCTGTTCTTTTGAAATGAAATGTACAAGCCGGAAATTGCTCGACAAGTTCATTTTGTTGATGTTCAGATAAATTAAAAGTAAATAAAATATCCATCCCTACACCCCTTCTCTTCTTTACCTACTATTTCAGTTAATTAGTTTTGAATTTCTTTTAATGCTTCTAACGCTTCTTCAATATGCCCTTTTACTCTCACTTTTCTCCACTCTTTGACAACTTCACCTTCCGGATTAATTAAAAAAGTAGAGCGTTCGATACCCATAAACTCCCGACCAAACATCTTTTTTAATTTCCAAACGCCGTACGCTTCAGCCGCCTCATGTTCGTCATCAATCAACAATGAAAACGGGAGACCATGTTTCTTAATAAACTTCTGATGTGATTCCTCACCATCTGGGCTCACACCTAAGATTACGGCATTTAGCTGACTGAAATCTTCATGACGATTTCTAAAATCACAAGCTTGTGTCGTACAACCTGGCGTTGAATCTTTCGGATAAAAGTATAAAACAACATACTTTTCCTTTGCAAAGTCTTTTAATGAAACAACTTCCCCTTCTTCGTTATGCAATGAAAACGCTGGTGCTTTCTTTCCTTCGAGTGATGTCATGTAAAACTCCTCCTTTAAATACTTACTTTATCGTACCCGACAGATAAATGAGTTTCAATTTCTTTGGCGTATTAGAGAGTTTTTGTATAAAATAGAAAGGGGAAATAGAACGGAGGAAAAAATAATGAATCGAACACAATCAGAACAAATTTTTAAAGAAGCAACAGAACATATCGTAGGTGGTGTCAACAGTCCTTCACGTAGCTTTCGTGCAGTTGGTGGCGGAGCGCCAACAGTCATGGAAAGAGCTGAAGGTGCATACTTTTGGGACGTAGATGGCAATAAATATATCGATTACCTTGCTGCTTATGGGCCCATCGTGACAGGACACGCCCATCCACATATTACAAAAGCAATCACACATGCAGCGGAAACAGGTGTCCTTTACGGTACACCTACACGTCATGAAGTGAAATTTGCTAAAATGCTAAAAGAAGCGATGCCAAACTTAGATAAAGTACGCTTTACAAACTCGGGAACTGAAGCAGTGATGACAACAATTCGAGTTGCTAGAGCGTACACTGGACGCACTAAAATCCTAAAATTCGCTGGATGTTATCACGGCCACTTCGATCTTGTATTAGTCGCAGCAGGATCAGGCCCAGCAACACTCGGAACACCTGACTCAGCTGGTGTGCCATCTTCTATCGCAGAGGAAGTCATTACAATTCCATTTAATAATCCAGAAGCTTACCAAGAAGCAATGGATCAATGGGGCGATGAAATTGCATGTGTCCTTGTTGAACCAATTGTTGGGAACTTTGGAATCGTTGAACCTAATGAAGGTTTCTTAGAACTTGTTCATGAAACAGCAAAAGATAAAGGTGCACTTATCATTTACGATGAAGTCATTACTGCTTTCCGTTTTCACTACGGTAGTGCCCAGGAAATGCTTGGACTGAAGCCTGATTTAACAGCGCTTGGAAAAGCAATTGGTGGTGGATTACCAATTGGTGCATACGGTGGTAAACAAGAGATCATGGAACAAGTTGCTCCGCTCGGTCCTGCTTACCAAGCTGGAACGATGGCTGGAAACCCTGCGTCAATGCTTGCAGGGATTGCTTGTTTAGAAGTGCTCCAAACAGAAGGTATTTATGAAAAAATGGATCGTCTCGGCGCACTATTAGAAGACGGGATTAATACATCCGCTCAAAAACATGGCATCACATTAACGACAAATCGATTAGGTGGCGCATTAACGCTTTTCTTTACAGATGAAAAAGTAGAGAATTACGATCAAGCTGAAGCAACGGACGGAGAGATATTCGGTAAATTCTTCAAATTACTATTAAAGAATGGCATTAATATCGCTCCTTCAAAATACGAAGCTTGGTTCTTAACAACTGCACACACAGAAGAAGATATCAAAGAAACACTCAGAGCAGTTGATAAAACCTTTGAAGAGCTTGCCGCTACTTTAAAGAACTAATTATTCATGAATCACTTTCTCGTTTTCTAAACTTCTTAATGGTCGAATGTGAGTCTTAAAAGATTCACGTTCGACTTAGATTATAGTAATATAAAGGTACATCGGATAGAAAGGAATCACTCTATGAAACTTGGCGCTCGTATTTTAAAGACAGGTGTTGCAATTGTTCTCGCGCTATTCCTCGCGGATTTGCTTAATTTACCAACTACAATATTTGCAGGTATTGCAGCTATTTTTGCTATCCAACCTTCTATTTACCGCTCCTACTTGAGGATCATTGACCAGACACAAGGTAATATTATCGGAGCAGTCGTTGCGATTACTTTTGTTCTCCTCTTTGGTCATCAATTAGTGATGATTGGTGTTGCGGCTGTTGTGATCATCTTAATTATGAATAAGCTCAATTTAGAGAAATCAACCTCAATGGCGCTCGTGATGATGATTGCCATTATGGAAATTCAAGATGATGCATTCTTATCATACGCGTTACTGCGCTTCATCACTGTCACGATTGGTGTACTTTCGGCCTTTTTAGTGAACTTACTCTTTATGCCACCAAAGTACGAAACAAAATTATTCCAATCGATTTACCAAGCACAAGACGAGATTATACGTTGGACACGTCTTGCAGGACGGCAGGCTGCTGAACGCATTGCAACCAAAAAAGCAATCGCGAATTTAAAAGATTTACTAACTGAAATCGATCAAACGTATTTACTTTTTAAAGAAGAAAGAAGTTATTTTAAGAAAACAACGAGAGCAAAAACACGAAAATTAGTGATTTACAGACAAATGGTCACAACATCGCGAAGCAGTTATGATTTATTAAAAAAGCTTCATCAATATGAAAATGAACTTATGAATTTACCTGAACACTTTAGAATGATGATCCAAGAACGATTAGATGTTTCACTCACTTACCATGAACAATTACATTTAAAATTCGCTGGAACATTAAAAGCAGAACATTCTATGTCTGATTCTGAAGAGTATATTCAACGACATGAAGCAATGGAAATTTTCGCCAAAGAAATTGGAGTTACAAAGGAATTAGAAGACTTTTCCGCTTATCATTTACTGCATATTTTATCTGCCATGTTGCATTACGAAGAACAATTGGAACATCTTGATAAACTCATCTCTTCCCTGCAAAAACATCGCGGAGATGAAGTGAATGAAGAGATTCAAGAAGAATTTTATTAAAAAATAAACTGCACGCCCTTGTTAAATACCCTGGGAGGTGCAGTTTTTTATATATCCACTTACAAAAAATGCGAAGAGCGCTTATTTAAAAGTGCTCTTCGCATAATCATTAAACTTGCTGAACTTGGAATAAGCCATAGTAAACGCCTTGTTTTTCCATTAGTTCATGGTGTGTACCCATTTCCTTCACTTTACCTGCGTCAATGACAAATATTTTGTCTGCATGTGTAATTGTGGATAAGCGATGTGCAACAATTAAAGTCGTTCTTTCTTTTGCTAAGTGTTCTAAAGACTCTTGAATAAGTGCTTCACTTTCTAAGTCAAGTGCTGAAGTAGCTTCGTCTAATATAAGAAGTGGTGGATTTTTCAAGAATACGCGTGCGATCGCAATTCTTTGTTTCTGTCCTCCTGACAATTTAACCCCACGCTCTCCAACTGTTGTATCATATCCTTCCGGTAACTCTTCTATGAAGTCATGAGCATTTGCTGCGATTGCGGCTGTAATCACTTCTTCATCTGTCGCATCTGGTTTCCCCATTAAGATATTACTTTTCACCGAATCACTAAACAATATGTTATCTTGTAAAACAATGCCAATTTGATTTCGAATGCTTTCAATTTGAACATCTTTCACGTCATGGCCATCAATGAGAACTGCCCCTTCTGTCGTATCATAAAACCGTGGAATTAAACTGACGATCGTTGATTTTCCGCCGCCACTCATTCCAACAAAGGCAACTGTCTCACCAGGTTGAACGTTAAAATTCACGTGATTTAAAACAGACTCGCCTTCACTCTCATAAGCAAAGTTGACATCTTTAAATTCAATTCCACCGATAATTGGTGGTAATTCGATCGCATCTTTTTTATCAACGATATCGTACTTTTCCTCCATGAGTTCTAGTACACGGTCCATCGACGCAAATGATTGTGTCAATGCGGTCGATGAATTGACAAGTCTTCTCAGTGGACTATAAACACGTTCGATAAATGCAATGAATGCAACCATTGTTCCAAGCGATAAACCTCCATGAATAACTTGATAACCCGCATAACCTAATACTAATAGTGGCGCAACATCTGTAATTGTGTTCACGACTGCGAAAGCTTTCGCATTCCATTTTGTATGATCAATTGCTTTTTCTAAGAAATTATCGTTTACTTCGTCGAAACGATCACGTTCAACTTCTTCTAGTGAAAAGCTTTTAATCACACTTACACCGTTCACTCGTTCATGTAAATAACTTTGCACATCGGCTAAAGCTTGCGAGCGTTTTCTCGTTAATTCGCGGAGCTTCCCAAAGAAATGCTTCACGCTATAACCATAAAAAGGAAACGCCAATAATGTTACAATCGTTAATGGCACGTCCATCGTTAACATAATTCCAATCGCAATTAAAATGGTCGCTAAGTCTAACCAAACGTTCATAAGACCAATCATGACAAAGTTTCGCGTTTGCTCAACATCATTAATGACTCTGGAAATAATTTCTCCAGCTCTTGTATTTGAATAATAGCTCAAGCTTAACTTTTGTAAATGGCTATATAAATTCTCTCGAATGTCATATAAAATTTTATTACTTGTATATTGTGCATAGTACTGTCGGTAATACTCTACCGGTGGGCGAAGTACGAAGAATAACAACATCGTCCCTCCTACCCATAAAAACAATTGCTTGGTCGCATCTGGTGCCGCCAAGCCCGCCTCTGGACTAATGACATCGTCAATAATAATTTTCATTAAAAGCGGCATAAAAAGTGGAATAGCAAACTTAATAATTCCAATTAAGATTGTCAGTGCAATTAACCATTTATAAGGCCTAACAAACTGCAAATACCGTTTAATACTATTTCCCAAACAAGTTCCTCCTATTTCTTCCACACGATCAAGAATGATTGTTCAATCGGTAACTTACCCTAAAATCGAATGAACAATAGATAAGGATACAGCATTATTCAACCTCTTGTTCAATTTCTGCTTGGACTGACTTATGAAATTCGTATCTTGCCGTCCATGCTTCAATAAAATCAGCAGCAAAAGGACCTTTCCTTTGTTTAATCCAACTGATTAGTTTTTTAAGATTATTATGCAAAATTTGATCAATCACTTCTGGATAATTCATTTCTTTTTTATGCTCTTCATATTCATCTTCATCTAAAATCGTATACCCCATATCCGGAAATACTTTTACATCAAGATCGTAATCGATATACTTCAAAGATTTATTGTTATAAACAAATGGTGAACTAATATTTACGTAATAATAAACACCGTCTTCTCGAAGCATACAAATAATGTTAAACCAATATTTCGCGTGAAAATAACAGATGGATGGTTCACGCGTTACCCATGTCCGACCATCTGATTCCGTTACTAACGTCCGGTCATTTGCACCAATTACAATATTTCTAGTGCCTTTTAATACTGTGTTTTCATGCCAAACACGATGAATGTTCCCATTGTGTTTGTAACTATGTATTTGTATCTTTTCCCCTTCCCTAGGAATTGTCATATAGTTAACCACCTTTATTTGCCAAAAGTTTCTATCTTTTAAGTATAACAACTGAAATCCAAAAGATAAAACAATTATGTATTTTTTAGATCAATGAATGTAGTTCTCATCTTCCTTTATTTCTATGGTTTCAAACTCAAATAAAGAAAGCTGGCAGAAGCCAATTGCCTCTGCCAGCCGGTGATGCCCATTCACTTACTTATCTAAAACCGTCTTCAAACTGGTTCGCACGTTTACCTGAAGCTTGGCGTTTCTTTGCTTCAGATTGTTGGTTTTGCTTTTTCACTTGTTCAACATCTGTTTCTGAACCAAATTCTTCTCCCATATTGTTTCCATATTGGGATTGTGCTTGTTGTTGCATGTTTTGCATGGATTGTTGATTTTGCTTTTTCACCTGCTCAACATCTGTTTCTGAACCAAATTCTTCTCCCATATTATTTCCATACTGGGCTTGGTTCTGCATCTTTTGCATAGATTGTTGATTTTGCTTACGCACTTCTTTTGCATTTGTTTGATTCGGTTGTCGATTGTTTGTCAATGGATCTTCACCTCCGTGCTCAATATCATGTGCAACGTTCAGATTTTTATCCATTGGAAATTTTTACAAAGTTCATAAATAGGCATCATCCACACGACTGAATCAGATTTGTATCATTTATAATGATTTCTACTTTGAAGTTTATCACTAACTACATTCTTTTTTTAGTTTTTCCCATACTTTAACAACTGGAACTGGTTTCGGTAAATTTTCAACTTCTTCTGCTGTAAAAAATTGAAATTCATCTGATACCAAAGCTTCTGCCGTTATTTCGGCGTAGTAACTTTTCACTTCCCACGTTAAATGTGTGAAAATATGCTTAAAGCTTTTGAATGCTTGTGGTGATGTAACTTTTATTCGATACTGTTCAAATAATGTCTCGGTCGCAGACTTCTTTGTATTGAGTTCAATCATCGGGAATTCCCATAAGTTCGCGAGCAAACCTTTTTCCGGTCTTTGTCTTAATAACCATTCTCCTTTTTCATTTTGAATGGCGAATGAAGCGACTGGAATAACTTTTCCTTTCTTTTTCTTCGTACGCACTGGTAACTCTTCTTGCCTTCCTTCATTAAATGCTTCGCAATAATCCCGTACAGGACATAATAAACATTTTGGTTTCGGCGTACAAATCGTCGCACCAAGCTCCATAAGTCCTTGGTTAAATGAAGATGGGTCTTCTTGGTCAATTAAATCCATCACAACTTTTTCAAAAATCCGCTTCGTTTTTGGAATCGTAATGTCATCTTCTATTAGAAGGATTCTTGATAAAACACGCATCACATTCCCGTCCACTGCATGTTCGGGTATACCAAATGCGATACTTAATACTGCGCCTGCTGTGTAAGGACCGACTCCTTTTAAAGTGGATATTTCTTTTCTGTTTTCCGGAACACTTCCGCTGTATGTTGCGATGACCTCACGAACGCCCGACTGTAAATTTCTCGCTCTTGAGTAATAACCTAAGCCTTCCCACATTTTTAAAAGTTCATCTTCCCCAGCTTCTGCCAACGCTTCCATTGTCGGATATTTTTCAATAAAGCGTTCATAATAAGGAATCACTGTATCTACTCTCGTTTGTTGCAACATGACTTCAGACACCCAAATATAATACGGATTAGATGTTCTTCGCCACGGTAAATCTCTTTTCTCTAGCGCATACCATTCAAGTAATGCTTTACGAAATGCTTCTTTATTTTCTAATGCTTGCATCGGTCTTGTTAAAGAAAACTTATAAAAGAGAATCTGCCACTACATTCTTTTATAAAGTTGTTCGTTTTCTTGTAACATGCTCCTTTCATTTATATTGTATAGATGTTAATCGATACTGACGTTACAACTTACGTTCAATCTTGCCTTTTATTATATTATCCATGAATAATCCGTGACAAAATGTCGAATTTACGATTATTTTCAACGCGTTTTAGTTTCTTCATAATAAAAAAAGGGTATATAATGTTTATATGCTACATTTTTTATCAAATTCTCTGTGCGGAAGTTCCGATGTGAACAATCGTCTTCCAAACAAAAGGAGATGATTTTTAATGGATACAGGAACTCATATTGTTATGGGTGTAGCCATTAGTGGAATTGCACTCGCCGATCCAGTGATTGATGTAGAAACAACAACGATGTATGCTGCAATAAGCGGAATCATGGTAGGCTCTTTAATTCCTGATATCGATACTGTATTGAAACTGCGAAATAACGCCGTTTACATCAGACATCATAGAGGCATTACACACTCTATTCCCGCTGTTCTTCTATGGCCAATCGTTTTAACAATCTTATTACAATTCATATTCCCCGGTGCGAATTATTTTCATGTCTGGGCGTGGACTTTTCTCGCCGTATTTCTACATGTATTCGTAGATATATTTAATGCGTACGGGACACAAGCATTGCGGCCGTTTTCACAAAGTTGGGTCGCGTTAGGTGTCATTAATACTTTCGATCCTTATATTTTTATCGCGCATGTTTTAGCAATTGCCTTGTGGAGCTTTGGATTTGATCCGTTGTCTACTTTCATTTCACTTTATGCGATTGTTTTCTTGTACTACTTACTTCGCTTTGCAGTAAAGAGCGCTGTGAAAAATGCAGTGTCGCATAGACTGCCTGATGCAACGGAAGTTATTATTTCTCCGACACTTCGATTTTTCCAATGGCGAATCGTTGCTTCATCGGACGAATATCACTACGTAGGTAGAGCTTACGGACGAGCCATTACAATATATGACCAGTTCAAACGTAAGCCAATTCCAGACTCACCTGAATTCGAAATCGCCTTAAAAGATCGTAACGTAAAAGCATTTACCGATTTTTCGCCCATTTACACTTGGGAAATGACTCAATTCGAAGACGTTTGTGAAGTACGACTCGTTGACTTACGTTACCGAAGCAATAATTATTATCCATTCGTTGCAGTTGCTCATATTGACAAAGACTTAAACGTCATCAATTCTTATACAGGATGGATTTTCTCCGAAGAGAAGTTAAACAAAAAACTAAATTTTGTTCATCACTAAACAATAAGAAAAGCTAGAGCACACTTGCTCATAGCTTTTCTTATTTTATCATTTACCTGTCTTGACTGATTTCAACATGGAAATAGGCAATGCTTCTTCCGCTAGCTTTCCACCGAGGCGATGTCCCCATGCGAAGCGGCCTTTTAAATAATCGACTTGAAAGAACATCCCTTCGTCGCCTTCAATTCGATAAATTTCACCTGTTTCAATCGTCTCTGGGTCAATTAAATACGATTCAACCATCGTCATCTTTCTTTGATAAACTGCAAATTCGTTAATAATCCCTAATTGCTCAGCTTTCCTTGCCTTTTCGCGTAAATTTGCAATTTCCGTTCGTAATTCATGTTCAGTCATATCACCGTAGTGTTTTTCAGTCATCCGATTCGAGCTCCTTTTTTTCAATAAACGCATCAATTTTATCAAATGGAATGCCTTTTTGATACATAGAACGTTTCACACGATTATGTAAATCAAACCCACTATACCTTTGGGCATATCGTCGCCAAGCTTTCTCACCGATTGTAGACGTCACTTCATCCCACTCATCTTCATCAATTTCAAACTCAATAAATGAAAGCGCTTCTTGAATCACATCATATGAGTAACCTTTTCTCATTAAGGAATTTTGAATACGCGTTTCTTTTTGACGTGGAGATTCCGTTCGATTCCGCCTTGCTTCTTTTTCTGCCATCTTCCGCGCAACTTCAACTTGTTCATCTGACGAATATTCACTTAGTACTTGCTCTTGTAACTCTTTTGATATTCCTTTTTGGTGAAGTCGCTGCTGAATCGCTCTCGGGCCTTGACCAGATGTTTTTTTCTGTGTTTCTAATAATGCTTTTGAAAATGTTTCATCGTTTAAAAAGCCTAAGCGCCGAAGTTTGACAATCGCTTCTAATACGACCGCCTCCCCGTATCCTGAGTCTAATAACTTTTGTTTAACTTCATATTCACTTCTCATTCGAAACCCTAAATAATGAAGCGCACGATTAAATGCTTTTTCGATTTCATCTTCATACACCATATCTTCAATAGACCAATCTTCAAGCGTTATTCCTTTGGTTAATTCAAACTTCACAAGTACAGATTCATGTACACTAAATGCATATTTTTTGTCTAAGAAAATATTAAATCTTTCTGGATCTCTCTTTTGCTGTGTTATCTTAGTTATAACAGGCACAATCAATAACCTCCTGTCCTTTTTACTAGTATACATGTTCTTTCGAAACGATTCAGCTGAACAGTTTTTACATTCACCTAACAAGGAGTGATTTATATGAGAATTGTCATTGCAGGCGGGTCTGGTTTTATCGGTCGCAAGTTAACGAAATACTTTGCTAGTCAAGAATATGAAGTGATTATTCTCACTCGTAACTTTAAAGAAAATGAACTTAATATTTCGTATGTAGAATGGTTAAACGAACGATACAGACCAGAATATGAAATAAAAAAAGCAGATGTTTTTATCAACTTAGCAGGTGCATCCATTAACAATGGGCGCTGGACAAAAAAGCATCAAGAAGTAATCTACAATAGTCGCATCACTGCAACAAATGAGTTACTGCGAATCATCGATCAATTACCCAGTCCACCAAAGACTTTCATTAATGCCAGCGCAATCGGTATTTATCCCACTTCGGAAACAGCGCACTACACCGAAACATCAACAGCAGTTGCCGATGATTTCCTCGGAAAAACAGTTTTGGACTGGGAACGAAGAGCGATGACTGCTAAAAATAACGGGATTCGCGTTGCTTGTATGCGTTTCGGTGTAATTCTCGGATCTAGTGAAGGTGCACTTCCGCCAATGGTTACACCTTATCGTTTTTTTGCAGGCGGTACTGTTGGTTCTGGACGACAGTGGTTATCCTGGGTACATATTGAGGATGTCATTCGCGCGATTGTGTTTACGCTTGAACACCCACATATTTCTGGTCCTATTAATGTAACAGCTCCTTCCCCGAAAAGGATGAAAGATTTCGGCCAGATGATTGCAGCTACAACTGGGTGTCCACACTGGCTTCCAGTACCTGCGATTGCAATGCGTTTATTACTCGGTAAAAAAAGTGACCTTGTTTTAAAAGGACAATATGTTACACCAGAGCGTCTTGTCGAGAATGGTTTTACTTTTTTATTTCCTACATTAGAAAATGCATTACAGGATCTTTTAAAATAATAGGTATAGTCAAGCACTTCTTATGCATCCTAAGTAAAAAGAAAGGATGCTTCACATGATTAAACAGCATGGATTCGGTTCCTTGATTGCGCTTTTTATCATCACAACCGGTGTCTTATTAAATCCTTTTTCCGCCAACGCTGAAGAATTTCATTGGGGATTTAAAAAAGCAACAGACGAAACGCCACCAGATGCAGGCGCTCCGTTTAATGAAGTACTAAAAAAATACGGTGCGTTGTATAAAGGTGATCCCGAAGAGAAAACGATTTATTTAACATTTGACAACGGCTATGAAGCTGGCCACACAGAATCTATTTTAGATACGTTAAAAGAAGAAGATGTCTACGCGACTTTCTTTCTAACCGGGCATTATTTAACGAGTGCAACGCCGTTAGTCAAAAGGATGGCGGAAGATGGTCATATTATAGGAAATCACTCTTATGATCACCCAAATATGGCCAATTTAACCGAAGCTGGAATGAAAGATGAATGGCATCGTTTTGATCACAAATTAAAAGAATTAACAGGCATCGAACGAACCGTTTATGTTAGACCTCCAAAAGGAATTTTCAATGAAAAACTTCTTTCTTATGGGAATGAACTCGGCTACCGACATATCTTTTGGTCTGTCGCATTTGTTGATTGGCATGAAGATAAACCGCAAGGGAAAGCTTATGCATACAACGAGTTAATGAAGCAGTTGCATCCTGGAGCACTTATTTTAATGCATACCGTTTCCTCGGACAATGCCGAAGCGCTTCCAGATTTCATACGTGACGCAAAGGAAAAAGGATATACTTTTAAAACATTAGATGATCTCGTCGCTGAATCAGAAGGTCTTTTTCCCGTCTTCTAAATAATAAAAAACGTCGATCAACATTATTCTTCAAGTTGACCGACGTTTTTTTATTTTATATTACGATTTCATCATACGTCTTAAGCTTTTTCATAAGCAATTCTCTCCTAAATTCTTTGAAATATTGTATAATTCTAACATACAGGAGGTGAAAAGAATGCAATTTTCTATGACTGAGCACGGTTTTCAAACTGCAACAGCTTATGGTTCACTCGATATTTCAGCGAATGATGAGTATGGCTTCAGGCCATTCCAACTACTGGTCTCATCTGTCGCAGTTTGTAGTGGCGGTGTTTTACGTAATATTCTTGAAAAAATGAGAATGTCTGCATCCAATATTTCGATTGATGTAAAAGAAGTAAAGAGAAATGCAGCAGAGGCAAATAAACTCGAAAAGATTCACTTACATTTTACGATTGAAGGTGAGAATTTAGTAGAAGAGAGAATGCCAAAAGTATTCGAATTAACGCATAAAAACTGTTCAATGATTCAATCTGTAGCACCAGCGATTGAAATAGTTGAAACATATGAAATTGTGAGTCCGTCTAAATAAAGTAAAACTTCAATCAGTGGGGGGTTTCTTCATCTCCCACTGATTGAAAAGGAACACAAGCTAAGTGCGTCACGTCCTGTGACAACGCTTGCGTGACCAACATCATGTTGGCCTCAATCGGGCTTTTACGGGCAGCCCGACTCCCACTTACCTTTACCGTTTTCACTTAAATCTTGAAGTGGGAGTCTTACTGCCCGTTAATGCGGGATAAATCTTTTAATGACTACTTACACTCCTTTCATTGCGTATGACAGAAAAGTTTTCATACAAAAAGGCTTAGTCTTATCATTTAGATATCGACTAAGCCTTATGTTTTTTCTGATTCATTATGTTCTCTTTCCATATACCGTACGCGTCTTTGAATAGCTTTTGCTCCGATGAGACGTTTCCGAATCCCCTCCTTTAAGATTTTGTTTGCTTTTGTAGTAATTACTAATTTTGATCGTTAACCTCCTTCCTGATTGCTTATTTATACTTTGCCACTTAATCTGATTATTCCCAACTATCAAATAACCAAAGAGCAAGAATGATTCAAAAGAACTAGAAAAAGACTTTCCCGTTTTGTGAGAAAGTCTTTTTCTTATAGAACAGCATCACTTTTTTTCATCGCCTGAATCGCTTTTTTTCGATCACTCATGACAGCATTAATCTGTCCACCTACCATGAGAATAATACCAGAAAGATAGAGCCACATCATTAAAACAATGATTGCACCGATACTTCCATAAGTATTAGAATAGCTCCCATAATTCCCTACATAGAATGAAAATCCAAGTGAAGTCACAATCCAACCGACTGTGACAATAGCAGATCCCAAAATGACACTTCTATATTGTAATTTTACATTTGGAACGAGCCAATAAATTAATGAGAACACACTATAAATTAGAATTGGCGGTAAAAACCATCTTAAATTCGACCATAACTTAAGAAAACCTTCTTCTAATCCTAAATATGAAAAAGCGAACGTTCCAATTTGTTGACCAAAGACCGGTAAGACTAAAGCAACAACAACAACAGCGATTAGCATGACTGTAAATACAACGGACATCCCTCTAGCAACAATAAAAGAACGGGACTCTTCTTTAAAATAAGAGAGATTTAAAGCTTTTGTCAAAGCATTCATCCCTTTAGAAGCAGACCAAACTGTTGCAATGATCCCGAAAGATAGTAAACCGCCACTTCTCTTACTTAACACATCGCCTAACGTTTCTTCTAAAAGACTCGCCACACTCTCTGGTGCATAGTCTCTAATGAAAATAAAAATCTCAGCTTGATCTAAATTTAAATAAGGCAATAAAGTAAATATGAAAATTAATAATGGAAATAAAGATAAGAGAAAAAAGAATGCAAGCTGAGAAGCTAATCCTGTCACATCCACTTTCTTTATTCTTGTTATGAGTCCTTTTATAAAACCGTTAAAGGTTGTCACATCGAAATCATCTAATTCCCCGTCTTTTATATCATCGATAAACCTTTTAACGGCGGTCTCCTCCATAAATTTCGATTTCTTTTCTTTTTCACTGATCGCTTGAGGCTTAGGAGTTGTTGAAACATCTTCCTTCATTGTTTTTTCACTCCTTTCAGTAACCGTTACTTTCCCGTTACGTCTTCTTGAACACTTTCAGTAACGATTGATTTATAATCATCTTTCGATTCAACAAAAGCCTCTTTCGTATCTTCAACTAATTCTTTTACCTGAGGAGTTAGCTGTTTAATATCATCTACTTTCTCTTTAATGTATGCTGCATCCTCAGAAAACTTCTCAAACATCGTCTCGTATTTTTCTTTCTCAGTTTGTACTTTCAACTTTAGCTCATCTGTATTTTTCCCGTAGTATTGCAATGTTGAAATAGCGCGTTTCGACTTTCCAACAACATTTTCACGAGTGGATTTATCCAACATACTTGCAATTCCACCAAGAACAGCTCCCAATAAAACAAATGTACCAAATTTACTTTTTTTCATTATAAATCCTCCATTTATTCATATAAGATTTTAATTTATTATACCCCGTATTCAGATTAAAAAACAATTCTTGTCACTTTCCGAAAATTCCATGAACAAATACGTTGCTGCCTTAGAAATAATCAAAATGACAAGCTTTTAGTAAACGGGGTACAATTGTAAATAGAGAATAAGGTAAATCACAAATCGACCTTGTACACTATCTATATTCCATTTGACACTTCAATAGAATCATGTAATGATTAATGACAACTAAAGAAAGGCGGCTACTGACATGGATTTAACAACACCTTCGCAAGAAAATGTTATCTTTATGCTTGAACAAATAAAAGAGAAGCTACGTATGGTAAACGTAGATGCGATGAAAGCAGAAAGTTTCGATACTAAAAATTATGATGATTTATTGTTCATCTATCAGATGGTTATGAAACGTGGACATATTAGTTCAAATGAAATCGAAGCAATTGTTGCAGAACTTGGCGCACTACGCAAATAATTGCGAATAAAAAAAGTTCCTTTAGTTAGGCTACACCCTTCTAAAGGAACTTTTAATTTTATTAGTTATTAAATTCTTTTTTCGTCCCATCTTCTAAAATAAGCGGTTGGATTAAAATCTCTACTCGACGATTTTTAGCTCTTCCTTCTGCTGTATCATTTGAAGCAATCGGTTGGAATTCCCCGTATCCTTTCGCACTAAAATATAAAGGATCTATCTCTTCATTGTTCATCATTAACTTTAAAAAATTAACAGCACGAATAACGCTTAAATCCCAGTTTGAGGAAAATTCAGCACTATTCATAGGTACATTATCCGTATGTCCTGTAACTACAATATGACGTGGCGGATCAAAAACAAGTAATTCAGTAAGCTCGGTAGCTAACGGCAGATATTCCTCACGTATATCTGCTTTTCCAGGATTAAATAAAATACTATCTCGTATCGTTACTAAAAGCCCTTCATCGGTCATACTCGTGTCAAACTGATTTTCTAATTCATGAACCGCAATATATTCATCTACTCTACTTTGGATGCCTTCTAAGGACTTTCGATCTTCAATATAAGAACTATTTTCATCGTCTTCGCCAACATCTTCTTGCGGAATCGGTACAGGAGTCGGAGCAGAACTATCCATAATACCAGTCCCACCGTCAAATATCTCATTGAATACAGCTGACATTTCCTCTAACTTCTCTGCATCGATTGAACTCGAAGCAAAAAGAACGATAAATAAAGCTAATAAAAGGGTCATTAAATCAGCATAAGGTAATAGCCAAGATTCACTCATTTGCTCGGGTTCTTTTTTTCTTCGCTTACGTCTCTTCCGCAACCTGATCAGCCCCCTTTTCCATCATGGCAGCTAATTCACGACGCTCTTCCATTGGCAAATAAGAAGCTAATTTTTGTTCGATAACTCTTGGTGATTCTCCTTCAAGCACTGATAAAATTCCTTCAATCATCATCATTTTTTGTCTTACTTCTTCAGCAGACTTTCTTCTTAACTTATTAGAGAAAGGGTGCCATAGTACATAACCAGTAAAAATCCCAAGAAGTGTTGCGATAAATGCTGCTGAGATAGCTGCACCCAACACTTCAATATCTGTTAAATCACTTAATGCAGCAATTAAACCAACAACCGCACCTAGTACTCCTAATGTCGGTGCATAGGTACCTGCTTGTGAGAATATTTGAGCACCTACTGAATGGCGATCCTCCATTGCTTCAACTTCCTCAGTTAAAATGTCTCGAATATATTCTGCGTTTTGTCCATCGATTGCTAAACCTAACCCGTTTTTCAAAAACATATCTTCTACTTCATCAGTTTGTGCCTCTAAAGATAACAATCCTTCACGACGTGCGACATCAGCCCAATTTGAAAACATTTGTATAATCTCTGCATCTGATGCCGACTTCTGTTCTGTGAATAGAATTCCAAATAATTTCGGTACTCTTTTTAGTTCATTCATTGGGAATGCGATAATCACTGCAGCTGCTGTTCCAAAAATGATAATTAGAATCGCCGCTAGATTTAAAAGGCTCGATAAACCAACGCCTTTCATAACCATTCCAACAAGTAGAGCGACAAATCCAATCACAAGACCAATGACTGTTGATAAATCCATTAGTAGACCTCCAAATAGTACATTCTCTCTATTACTTCGGCATTTTTCTTACTTTCTTTAATGATAACGCATGATTTATAGGAATTTATTGTATAATTTCTTTCCACTTGATATGAGTAAATCAGACAAAGATAAATTAAAAAGGAGTTAAACAATTAATATTCGGCAATTCATCATTCAAATTTTCTTTTTACGTTATGATTATGTATCATTTTACCATAGAGAGGAGGAAATAAATATGACTACATTTCAACAAAAGCTTCACAATTATGCAAAATTAGCAGTTGAGGTCGGTGTAAATATTCAGCCCGATCAAATTCTTTTTATTTCTGCTGCTACAGACACGGTTGAATTCGTCAGATTGATCACGGAAAAGGCTTATGATGTGGGGGCGCGTCAAGTAATTGTTGATTTTAACGATGATGTGTTATCAAGACTTCGCTTTGAAAAAGCACCTGCCGATTCATTCGCAACGTTTCCTGAATGGAAAGTAACGGAGCGTGAAAAACTTGCTGAAAAGGGTGCGGCATTCATGACGATTGTCTCGCAAAGTCCCGACTTATTAAAAGGCATTGAGCCGACACGTATTGCCGATACACAGAAAGCATCAGGACAAGCACTTGAAAAGTTCCGTCAAGAAATGCAAGCAGATAAATTTAGCTGGTCTGTAATCGCTGCACCGTCTCCAGCTTGGGCAGCAAAAGTGTTCCCTTACTTACCGCAAGACGAACAAGTCCCTGCGTTATGGAATGCTATTTTCAAAGCCGTACGTGCAGATGTCGAAGATCCAGTCGCGGCGTGGAAACAACATGATCAAACTTTACACAATAAAGTTGATTATTTAAATGCGAAACGCTATGCACAATTGCATTACCGAGCACCAGGCACTGATTTAACTGTTAATCTTCCAAAAGGGCATCTATGGTGCGGGGCTGGGAGTGTAAATAACAAAGGACATACATTTATGGCTAATATGCCGACGGAAGAAGTATTCACTGTCCCCCATAAAACAGGAGTCAACGGGTATGTGTCTAGCACTAAACCATTAAGCTATGGCGGTAATATTATTGACCAATTCAAATTAACATTCAAAGACGGACGCGTAACAAAAGTCTCTGCTAAACAAGGAGAAGAAGTGCTGGAACAACTCCTTCAAACAGATGACGGTGCCAAACATCTAGGGGAAGCGGCGCTTGTTCCACATGGTTCGCCAATTTCACAGTCAAATATTTTATTTTTTAATACATTATTTGATGAGAATGCATCTCATCACTTCGCCTTAGGAAGTGCCTATGCATTTTGTTTAGAAGATGGAAAAACGATGTCTCCTAGTGAATTAGAAAAGCATGGACTCAATCAAAGTATCACGCACGTCGATTTTATGATTGGCTCCGAAGAAATGGATGTTGATGGGATTCTTGAAGATGGAACAATTGAACCTATTTTCCGTAATGGAAACTGGGCATTTTAACTGATTTGTTCACAATTCCTTAGAAAAAGAAAGGCAAATAGAAATACCCCTTAATTTTTCACAAGTTTTATAGTATAATTAAAAGTAATATTAACATTATGATTATAGAGAGGGGTCAATGAATTGGGCTTAATGTATTTAACAGTTATCGGCTATATGGTTGTATTAGGTATTTCGGCAAGTTTGATCATGTACTATCTGACTCAAGCATTTGATTCAAAGCAAGCAACGATTATCGATCCAAAACCAGATACAGATTACTAATATGATGCAAGGCATTCAATCTTTAAACCAAAAGATTGAATGCCTTTTATCATAGACCAATTTAATGAGTTGCAAAACACCTCATTTCACATTCTTCCTTTTTTCTTAAACAATTCTTTCTATTCTCTCTCTTTTTTTGTACAATAAAATAAATACCTATAGATTGGGGTTTAGTTATGGCACTTTTACTAGATGTTTTAGAATTCAATGAAAAGTTCGTGAGTGAAAAGCAATATGAGCAATATGCTACGACGAAGTTTCCTGATAAGAAAATCGTCATCCTTACTTGTATGGATACACGATTAACTGAACTGCTTTTAAAATCCATGAATTTTAAAAATGGTGATGTGAAATTGATTAAGAATGCTGGCGCAGTCATTACTCATCCTTTTGGGAGTATTATGCGTAGCCTTCTCGTTGCTGTTTATGAGTTACAAGCTGATGAAGTTTTTATTATTGGTCACCATGACTGTGGGATGAGTTCAATCAACACTGAAAGTATTATTTCCCAAATGGTAGACCGTGGCGTTGATAAAAGCCTATTCAAAACACTAAATTACTCCGGCATTGATATGAAAGATTGGCTTCGTGGATTTAATGATGTAGCTGAAAGCGTAAGGAATAGCGTAGACCTCGTTATCAACCATCCACTGATGGATAAAAATGTTCCCGTTCATGGTCTTGTGATAGACCCTGAAACGGGAAAATTAGATACAATTATTGATGGTTACAAATAAATCATTTATTTCCGACAAAATATTTCCTGGGAAATGAATGAAAATAAAGTAAGTTAGTTTTGATGATTTTTGTAGAAAAAGCTCAAAAGGCCGATTCCCTCTCAAAGGAATCGGCCTTTTAGTTTTGCTTTCCATTTCATAAAAAGATTCTTACCCTTTCAAAAATCATCTTCTAAGACAGCATATATATAATGGTCTTCCCAAACTCCATTGATATATAAAATCCTTCTCAACAACCCTTCCTGCCCGTAGCCGGATTTTTCCAAGACAGCAATAGAACCTTTATTTCCCGGTGACACATAGGCCTCTACACGATGCAAGCCAACTTGCTCAAAAGCAAAGGCTGTCACAAGCCGGACACCTTCTGTCGCAATGCCACGTCCAATTTCTTTCTCGTCTATTGAATAACCGATAAATGCACTTAAAAACGGTAATCTTTTAATATTATATAGGGAAATATGGCCGATCAGCTTTCCTGTTTCATTATCAAAGATACCAAAACTATACTCTCGGCGATTTCTCATTTGATAAATCGATTCCCGAATTTTCTCTCTTTGAGTAGATACCTTATAAAAACCAGGTTCTTGACGTGGTTCAAACACTGACCAATACTTTTTATTTTCGATTAGGATATCCGTGAAAATTGGTGCATCGTCTTCTTGTAAAATGCGTAAATAAATGTTCTCACCTTTTAATATAATCATACGTAATCAACCTTCTTCGGCTGTTAATTTTAAAAATTCTTCGACATCTTTCACACAAAGTGCAATACCTTTTTCCCAAAATCCTTGTTGTGTGATATCCTCATTCAGATGCTTTTTCGCGAGGTCTTCTACTGTCATCACAGCAGTATCCTTTAGTAATGCAATGTATTTCTCTTCAAAATCTTTGCCTTCTTCTAATGCTTTGGCATAAATACTTAAAGAGAATAAATAACCAAATGTATATGGGAAATTATAAAACGGGACACTTGTTATATAAAAATGCAATTTCGATGCCCAGAAATGTGGATGTGCCGTGTTTAACGCATCTCCGTAAGCTTCTCTTTGCGCTTCTTCCATTAACGCATTTAACCTAGAAGCAGGTACAAATCCGTTTTTTCTCTCTTCATAAAATCTCGTTTCAAATAAAAACCTTGCATGAATATTCATGAAAAATGCAACGCTTCGCTGAACTTTGTCTTCTAACAAGGCAATTTTTTCTTCTTTCGTTTCAGCCGCTTTTACGGCTGCATCGGCAACAATCATTTCAGCAAATGTTGAAGCCGTTTCTGCAACCCCCATTGCATAACCTCTATTTAAATGATGTACAGGACGAAGCGCATAGGAATGAAATGCATGTCCTAGTTCATGGGCAAGTGTAGCAACATTCGACATAGAACCACTATATGTCATGAATATTCTCGACTGCTCAGACAAAGGCATTCCTGTACAAAAACCTCCCGGACGTTTGTTGTCACGATCTTCAGCTTCAATCCAGCGATCTTCAAATGCTTTTCTTGAGAACGCCTCTAATTCGGGACCAAATTCTCCGAAGTGCTTTAAAATAAATTCAGCGCCTTCTTGATAAGAAATTGTCTTAGTTGACGCTGTGACAGGCGCATCTAAATCATACCATTCAATTTTTTCTGTTCCGAGAATCTTCGCTTTTTCATTTAAAAATTGAACGAACGGTGCTTTATGATCACTAATGGCCCCCCACATAGCATCCAATGTTTCTTCACTCATGCGATTATAATTTAATGGTTCTTTTAATACCGAATCCCAACCACGTTTCTCGTAAACAGCTAATCTAAATCCAGCTAAATGATTTAATGTCGTCGCAAAGAAATCTTCCTGTGCTGTCCATGCCTCTTCTAATTTTTCATAGGCTTCCTTTCGTACGTCAGCCCTTTCATGCGCACTTAAATTAGAAGCTTGTCCAACTGATAGTGATTTAAGTTCCCCGTCTATTTCTATTTCAACTCTCACCTGGGCAACGAGTTGATCATATAATTGGCCCCAACTTTGATAGCCATCGACACTTAATGCCGTAATTAAACTTTCTTCTTTCTCCGATAACTTAAGCGCTACATCATCGCGCCATTCATTTAAAATAAAGTAAAATTCATTTAAAGCGTCTGTTGCAACGAGTTCTTCCCATATTTGATCATCAACTTTAGCTAAAGTTTGTTGAAAATTTAACATCACAGTTTTGTATTGCGCATTTAGCGTACTCGCTTCTCCTTGGAGTAGTAATGCTTTTTTATCTGTCGTATCTGCTGCTAAATAACAACTAATCACAGCGCCAGCTTGTCGTAAATACAGTGAAACATCTGTCACGATTTCTAATAAACGTGCAATTTCATCAGCATCTTCAACAGCGGATGGTATGTTTAGCTGTTCAACTTCTACTTTTGTATTTGTTATTTTCTCTTGTACAACATTTAAATATTCACGTAATTGTGGTGAATCACTTCCACCTTCAAAAAACACATCCAAATCCCAAACTTCAGAATACTTCATCGGTAAAGTTCCCCCTCATATTGTTTCTGATTTTATAAATAACTATTCCCATTGTAGCATGAAATTTGAAAAACGACGCTTTACTAAATGCTCCTTTAAAATTTGTGACGAAATTTTCATATTTTCATCCCCCAAAAACAGGATTCAAATGTATACTACTAGGTGGGAGGATTTTAACATGTTTCGTTTTTTAAGTATGATACTCTTGCTTTCAACCATTTTTATTGTCGGCATTACTGCAGAACTTAAACCTTTAAATGATAAAACAACTGTGGAGATTATGAATAAATTACCAGTAATTTTAATCCCTTCAACATATGTCTTTTTAATTTGTATCCTTATTTTTGTATCTCTTATATTTTGGCTATTCAAACTTTGGCAGAATCGATTTGAACAGCCAAAGAAATTATTAATAGGCAGAACTTTATTATTCAATACAAGTTTAATCCTTCACATACTATGTATTTTTCTTTGGCATTATGAACTTTTCACGTTCATGATTAGTGCTTTCATTGGATTGCTTGGCATATCTGCTGCACTTTATTTTTCATATCCTAAAACGGAAAATCATATTTCTGAACGGATTCCTATCTCTCTTTACTTTGGATGGAATGTCTTTTCATTTATGTTTTTGAGCAATTATACGTTAACACTTGTTGAATGGACAGGCTGGGGAATTAGTCAGGCATTATGGTCTGTCATTTTCTTAACAGTGACAACTGCAGTTGGTCTTCATTTTTTATATCATTATCGGGACTTAGCTTTCAATAGTATGATTATGTGGGGATTTATTAGTATTGCGATTAAAAATGGGTTCGATTCATTATTCGTAACGACAGCTTCTTTGTTTTTAACAGCTGTAATTGCTGCTTGTTATTTTATTTTCAAGAATATTGAAACTCATAAAGTGACTTCATCTAAAAAATAATTCATAAAAAAGAGGTGTTGGATTAAATTTTCCAATACCTCTTTTTCATCTTCATTTATGATTTTACATTTAAAAGTCTTGGTGCCGTTGTAAATAATATGCTGGCCACGACACTACAAAGGATTATAGATGGAATCATATAACTCGCATTATAGACGAGAGAATAGAGCCAAACCGGCTGATTTGCTGGCGCATATGCACCAAAAAAGACAATCCCACCTAAAAAGTGAATGATAAACCTGAGTGTACCGCCGATTACTGTGCCAATAACAATCGCAGCAATCATACTTCCTTTACGTTCTTTTTTCAAACTATTCATTAACCAAAATGTCGTAATGGCTGCGACACCAACCAATGTATAAGCTAACGTATAATCTAATAACGCTTGTGCCCAGTGAAAAATTGTCCCGCCAGTCATTAATTGTAATAATCCACTAATCAATCCTGTAAGCAGTCCGCCTTTTAGCCCCCAGCGAAATGCTATCAGAACAATTGGTAACATCGAAAGTGTGATTGAACCACCTTGTGGCATAACAAACAGCGTTAATTTATCGAGTATAAATGACAACGCTCCTAAAATTGAAACTTCCAATAATAATTGTAGCCTTTTTCTGTCCATTATTTTTCTCCCCTACAAATAAATTGTAGAGATGTAGTTAACAAACGCGTGCACTTCTTATCTATGAATGATTCAACAAGATATGAGTATACTTTAAGCCAAAATAAAAAGATCCCCCGGATAGAACGGGACATCTTCGTTAGTCTAGAGTTTCCCCTATTTCGCTTATGTCTGTTTCCATCCACATCCCTACGCAAGTATGAACTTACAGGTTCAAAGGGTCAGAACGAATTATTCTTTCTCAGCCAAAACGGCTCCCCTTGTGGTACGTTAATAACTCCATTGTATAAGACGACTTTAAATAACGCAAGCTGTACTTAGTCTTCTCTTTATTTGAAAGGAGAATCGTGATGCCAAACAAAAAAATATTAAGTGCGCTCTGCTATTTTAGTATATTCTTTTTTCCACTTCTAATCCCTTTTGTTATTTACCTAACATCAGATGAAACAGAAGTTAAATTTCACGCGAAACGTTCTTTTATTTCCCATTTTATTCCTACATTACTTCTGATCGTCGGTGCGATTCTTTTTTCCCTTTCCCTATTTACTGCTGAAAAAAGAATGGTTGCGCTGATCAACCATCAATTTGACTTTTGGACTGTCTTTCCTTTTCTTTTTACACTAGTATATAGCTTATTATTTGTGATCACATTTATTTGGAACATTTTCCAGGGTGTGAAAGTATTAAAATGAATGAAGTGATCTTTTTTAATTCTTAGCACATGGCTGAAATTCATTCATTTAAAAACAGGATTTTTTGTTTCTATTTCTTTTATGGTATAGTGTAGAATGTATATAAATGAACGGATAGAAAGGATTTGTTTTGAGTGATAGCAAAAACAGAAAAAGACATTAACGGTCTAAAAAAAATTGGACGCATCGTTGCGGAAATTAGAGATGCCATGCAAGCTGCGACTGTTCCTGGTATGACAACAAAAGAATTAGATGAAATCGGGCAACGTTTGTTTGAAGAAAAAGGTGCGGAATCTGCACCGATTTCTCAATATGATTTCCCTGGATATACTTGTATTAGTGTCGGCCCTGAAGTTGCGCATGGGATCCCTGGTTCACGTGTCATTAAAGATGGAGATCTTGTGAATATTGATGTTTCTGGTTCTTATGATGGTTACTTTGCTGATACGGGCATTTCTTTCGTTGTAGGCACACCAGATGAAAGAAAACAAAAATTATGTGATGTTGCGCAAAGCGCTTTTGACCGTGCGATGACACGTGCTAAAGCAGGTTCTAATTTGAGTGGCATTGGAAAAGCAGTTGAAAGTGTAGCGAAAAGAAATGGTCTGAGCGTCATTCGTAACTTAACAGGTCACGGAATTGGTACTTCTTTACATGAAGAACCACAACATGTGTTAAACTATTATGATGCATGGGATAAGACATTACTACAAGACGGCATGGTGCTTGCAGTTGAGCCATTTATTTCTGAAAAAGCAGAGAGTATTATTGAGCTAGACGATGGCTGGACATTTGAAACGCCAGATAAATCATTAGTTGCTCAAGTTGAACATACGATTATCATCACAAAAGATAAACCAATTATTTTAACGCAACTTTAAGAAAAAAATCATCAAATTAAAAGATCATTCAACAGCATCTCTAAACTGTTGAATGATCTTTTTCATTTTTGACCATTGTTCTTTTCTTCTAATTTCCCGTAACGATAAACTTTTTCAATCGGTTGTAAACCTTTGGTCAACTTACGATAATCATTTGACTCTCGTTTTGTCAGTAATGTTAATACTTCTCCATCTTTTCCTGCACGTCCAGTCCTACCCGAACGGTGTAAGTATTGTTCAGTCGTGTGCGGGACATCAACATGAATTACATGCGTCAATCCTTGGATATCTAAACCTCTCGCTGCTAAATCCGTTGCAATAAGAATGCTCGTTTTTCCTTGTCTAAAACTTCTTAATGCATGCTGTCGTTCATCAGAGCGCATATTCGCATGTAGCACGGCAATCGGTGCTTTATTATGAAGTAGTTTCATTTCTTTTAATAATACTTGATCGACATTGTTTACAAAAGCAAGTGCATGGATATCTGGTAAATGTGCAAGCCCTCTTAACAAGTCTGTTTTCTCACGTGTTGCCGCTTCAATAAACGAATGAATAACTGTGTTTGAATCTGGCAAATGTTTTCGATCTAGTTGAATACGTAGTGGTTCATCCATAAACTGAGAAGCAACACGTTCGATTTCATCTGTAATCGTCGCGGAAACAACAACCACTTGACGTTCTGGATTTGCGCCACTAATCATATTTTTAATGATCACACGATGCTCTCTCGATAAAAGAATATCGCCTTCATCTAATACAATATGTCGAATATCAAATATCTTAAACTTACGCGTGCGGATTAATTCATTTAACCTACCTGGTGTCCCCACAACAATTGTTGGCTTCTTTTTTAATCGTTCAATTTGACGCTTTACATTCGCCCCGCCGATTAAAGGAGCAACTGTAATTTCAGTTCCTTTAATCCATTCTCGAATGACGTCTGTAATTTGCATTGCGAGTTCTTGTGAGGGCACGACGATTAAAGCTTGTGTTTGCTTTTTCGTCCCGTCAATTAAATGTAGAAGAGGTAAAACATAAGCAAGTGTTTTACCTGTTCCTGTCGGTGACTCCGCAACAATGTCTTTTCCCTCTAATACTTTAGGTATCATTTTTGTTTGAATTGGCATTGCTTTTTTAAATGTCCATTTCTCACGAAAAACGTCATCCATTTTTTCTATAAATGACATACCTTCATCCCTACTTTCTATTGATTTATCTCTTATTGATAAAAAGACATCCAGCATTCACTTTAAAACTACTGGATGTCTTTACTTCATTTTACTTTATAACCACATTTTAGTATCGCAACTTCCGCTAAAACAAGTAGTGAATCAATACAATTCGTCAAACCTAATTCCTGACGAACAATAGACAGCTCAGTACAACCTAAAATAATCTCGTCACATCCAGCTTCGTCCATTGCCTTTTGAATCATATTCCATTTCTCTGAATCGGCTGGGTTTCCTGCTTTTATATCATCATAAATGAGAGACATCACAACTGCTTGAATTTTTTCATCTGGAATGACTACTTCCATATCGAGCTGCTCACATGCTGACTGGTAAATGCCCGTTGAAATGGTACCCGTCGTCCCTAAAATGCCGACACGTTTTGCCTTCTTTTCTTTCGCATGTATTGCTGTTTCTTGAATCATATTAATGACCGGTAACTCCGTGCCGTTTTGAATTTCATCATAAAACGAATGCGCCGTATTACATGGAATGATTAAGACTTCTGCACCCGCTTTTTGCAATCGTTTGGCATCTGAAACAATAACAGGGATTGGATTTTCATCACTTTCTCCTAGAATAAATGCTGTGCGATCTGGAATATTTGTGTTGTTCGTAATAATCGTATTTACATGATCTTGATCTTTTTCTGCAACTGTCTGTCTAACAATCATTTCTCCGATAAACATCGTTGCGAGTGGTCCGACACCACCCATAATTCCTAGCGTTTTCTTTTCCAATTTATATTCATGACCTTTACTTTTTTATTTCTTTTAATCGCTTGCGCCTCTACGGAAACGTTTCACCATAGGAATGACTTTCTCTAAGACATTATACATAAATGGTTTGTATACTTTATCGATTTCTCCGATATATTCTACAGGGCCATCTTTGTCACAGAAACCTTTTTTGAAACGGTAAAGTCCATCTCCAACTTCAAAATACCCACCAAAATCATATTGTTCTGCTCCTGCTTCAATGCCCCATTGAATCATTTCATGGTTTAACACATGATTCGCATTTAAATTTCTTTTTATATTTGTACTTCCTGCATACAAATAATACATTTTCCCATTATAATTAATTGTTAAAGCTGCCGCCAATAAATCATCTTCATGCGTTACAATATAAACACGCGCATCTTCATAGGCATCTCTAATTTGTTTAAAATATTCTACAGAGCGAATTGTAATTTTATTACGCTCAGCCATTACTCGGTAGGTTTCATGTAAAAGTTCAACATCTGCGTCCGTTCTAGAATGTCTAACTTCTACACCTTTTCTCAGCCCACCACGAATGCTACTTCTACAACTCTTCGAAAAGCGCATCATAATGGATTCTTCATCATATCCTTTTAAATCGAGCACCATATTCTTACGTGGTTGAATGAGCTTGTCTTGATCATCATCTTGAGAAATCAACTGAAACCCTGCATTTTTATATAACTGATAAAGTTCATCAGAATAAGGAACTTCTGGATCGAACTTCAATACGATTGCTTTATGCTTCTTTGCAACAACGTCGACTTCCTTTAATAATTCTTGAACTAAATCGATGTCTTGAACATCACAGACAGGTCCACGCGTTGCATATAAGATAGAATAACCTAATGGGAGTCGTTTAATTAAAATTGACATCGCCGCAACGATTTCCCCGTCCTTTTCTAGATAGACATGTTCATTTCCCCAATCATCTTTCACGTCAGCCCATACGCGGTCTTGCATCATTGAGCGATAAGGGGAATTTCTAACAAACGCATCATATCTTTTCACTTCTTTTTCATTCGACACATCCAGCAATGCCATTTACCTATTACCTCCAATTGATAACACCGACTACAACCATCAACAAAAAACCTTACTCTTTTTCTTTAAAATATTTATCAAAACGTGCGTAATAACTCTTATAAAAAGAACGTAATTTAAATCTTCTCATGAACCCTAAATCTTTTGGGTAGTACAATGTGCTTGAAGCTCGTCCTTTTTCAAAACGATCCATCACTTGTGCTTTTAACTTTTCATCCATCGTATACTTAATAAGCAAATCTTTTGGCACTGCATGCCATAAATAATCATTCGAACCATATTCAGTAGGTGCCGGACGATCATACACACGGTCTTCGACTAAATACTTTGCCATATTATAACCATTCGCTGTAACGAAATAACTACTTCTTCCTTGACGAATATTTAGCTCAAAGATTTTATATTTCCCATCACGACGGTCATATTTCAAGTCAATATTCGCATAGCCTCTAAATCCAATCTCTTCAAGAAACTTTTTATATTGTGCATAAAGCGCTTGATTTTCTTCACCAATAATCCCGACATAGTTGCCGATTAAAATCGGTGTATAGTCTTCTAACACAACGCGCCCTAAACACATCATACGTACTTTTCCGTGCTGATCTACATAAGCATTCAACACACGCATAACTGTGTCATTCCCGGGAATATAGTCTTGGATGATGAGGGAGTCTTCGTAAGTTGAAGAGTAAATTTGTTCAATCGCTTGAACGAATGATTCTTTATCGTGTAAAACATAAGCTTTCTTTTTACCTTCAAATTGAGCATTGAAATACGTCATACTATCCGATGGTTTTACAACAACCGGGAAATCGAATGGAAGCTCCATGTTTGGATCCATTCCTTTTTTAAAAATAAGTGTATCTGGATAATCTAATCCATACTCTTCACACATTTCATAAAAACGTTCTTTATAAACGACTTCATCCATTAGACTTTCATCTATAAATGGTAAAACATAATAAGCCTCAAGCCGCTCACGGTGTCTAATCGCAAGCTCCGCATAGTTTTCATTACTTGCAATGACGAGTAATTTCTCAGCTCGTTCTTTTAGTTCTTCGTATAAATCAAGCATACTTTTCACAAATACACTTGGCTCATCTAATTCATCATAAATTTTCTTTTCAACAATTTTACTATGCATCGTCGGTAAAATATGTCCTTTTGTGACAACGATACTTTTAATACCATATTGTTCGTGAAATGCTCGCGCCATCCCGTAAGCATTGTCATCTGATCCTAAAATAACTGGTAAAAAATCAGCTTTCCCCATTTTAATTCCTCTTTTCTTAAAAGGTACACCCTATAAACAGTTACTTAATTTTATTTTAAAATGACTTTTATCATAAACCGAATCCTATAAAAACTTCTATGCACTACTCTTAAATTTACGTGAAAAAGTTGCCACTGTCAATTTTACAGGGTATTTCCTGGTCATTTCTAAGTCCATGAAAAATCTATCAGAACATTTTTTCTTGAGAAATGATTATTCTACTTTCTTTATTTCATCACGATCAAATTGTGCTCTTGAAAAGCCACGGCCTAATATTTCGGATGCATTTACAAAAATGACGAAGGATTCTGGTTCTTCTTCTTGTAATAGTTTTTTAAAGTAAACAGCTTCTGCTTGTTCAACAACACATAAAATCATTGTTTTCTCGTCATTGGCATAACCGCCAACTGTTTTTACTTTCGTCAACCCACGATTCATTTCTTCTTTAATAATGGATTGAATCTTTTCTTCTTTATCCGTAATAATTAATATTAACTTCGTTGGTGATGTTTGAAGTTGAACGAAGTCAATCACTTTACTCGTTACATAAATGGACATTAATGCATATAAAGCTAGTTCAAAGTCAAAAACAAATGCAGATATTATAACGACAAAACCATCCACAAACAATTGAGAGAAACCGCTTGATAACCCTGTATACTTCTTAAGGATTTGAGCAAGCAATGTCGTTCCGCCTGTTGAGCCATTCCCTCTATACACAATACCTAATCCAACACCAAGTACAATACCACCATAAATTGCGCTTAATAATGGATTATCTACAAAGATTGGCCACTCGGCTGTTAACCAAATAACGAATGGAACAAATAACGTTCCCACAAATGTTTTTGCTCCAAACTCTTTTCCGATAAAAATGACTCCTACAATTAACAGTGGAAGGTTGATCGCCCACTGAACGTAAGCAGGAGTAAATTGGAATAACTCATATAAAATAGTACTAATTCCAGAAACGCCACCTGCTGCCAGTCGTGCTGGTAAATAAAATATGTTATAAGCAAGTCCTACAAGTGCAGCACCGATAATAATTTGTATATATTCAAATGTAGTCGATTGTCTAAATGTCCGAAACATGTTTCGAGTCCCTCCTAACCTCAGCTCACTCATTTTATCAAATCTAATCGCATTCGTCTTGAAAACACCATAAAAAAGCATTGTTTCCAAAAGGTTTAAACGGCTTTTTGAAAACAATGCGTTCTATTTAAAAGTAATTTAAAAGTCTTCTTCATTCGTAATATAAATTAACGTCCAGCTATCAGATTCAATTAACTCATCCGCTTTCATCCGTTCACCGTGACCTAAAATAATTTCATCGTCAATGACCGCAACAACCATTGCTTTAATTCCATTATCTAGGTTGATGTAAATATCACCGACTGAAGGCTTAATCGCAGCGTCTGCTTCCGCTTCTTTTTCAAGTTGTATATCAATAGCACGTTGTTCTTCCGTTATAAGTGATTCGTCTAAATAGCTAATTGGATTACTATTTTCATCAACTTTTGGAACCATTGTCATAAATTCTTTCGGCTTTACTGTATTTAAAAGTGTCGTATATACTTTTTGGTCAATCACTTCTTGTACTTTTTCAAATTCGTTTAATGAGTAGTGATCTAAATGACCAGGATCTGGATGCGTAATTAAAATATAACCATCCTCTAACGGTTCTGCACCTTTCTTTAATGTATACTTTGTCCCCATCAACATAAAGGAGTCTAAATTTTGAGGCCTGTGCAGTTTAATTTCATCCGCTCTACACGACACTTGTTCCATATCTTTGATACGATACAATAAGACTGGAAATCGTGAGAGTGGTCTAACAGAGTATACTTTGTGTAATTCATTTTTATAATAGACAAATTGTCCTTTTCGAACTTGTAATAACTTCATCTATTCTCCTCCTATGCTATGTTTGTCTTTCTTTTCCTCATCATTAATATAACATTTTTTGTATAAAAATTCGAGATAACACTCTTTTGTAAACTCATGGAACCCTTTAAATAGTAACAGCTTTTTTTCTAATTACAAACAATATATTTTTCTGATTTTACACCAGATCTATTCATGCATTTTCATCACTTTTTAAGTAAACCTCTTACCATAAATTCCAAGGGTATTCATTTGGAGTAGGGGATTGAATACTTATAGTTTCTTTCGTTGTTGGATGAGGGAATTCTAATAAGTGTGCCCATAATGCAATTTGTTGTCCTTTTTTATTTTGCTTTCCATACTTCTGATCGCCGAATAGTGGAAGCCCGATTTCAGAAAGTTGCACACGAATTTGATGAGAGCGTCCCGTATGAAGTTTAACAGATACTAAGCTCAAATGATCTTTTGTACTTAACACTTCATAGTCTAGAACGGCTTTCTTCCCTCTTTTGTCATTCGCTGCAACTGTATGCACAATATTTTTTCTCGAATCTTTGTATAAATAATGTTCGAGCTTTGCTTGGTCTCTTTTTGGGGTTCCTCTCACAACAGCAAGATATTTTCGCGTCAATTCATTTTTTCGAATGACGTTTGATAAGCGTGAAGCGGCTTTTGATGTCTTAGCAAATACCATCACACCACCAACTGGACGATCTAAACGGTGAACAAGGGCTAAATAAACATTCCCAGGCTTATTATACCGAACTTTAATATCTTCCTTTAAAATTGTTAATAAATCCTTATCTCGGCTGGCATCCTCCTGTACCGGGATGTTCACTGGTTTTTCAACGACAAGCAAATGATTGTCTTCGTATAATATTGTAATGTTCATCTGAATTGATACTCCTTCTTCTAATCGATAACCTCTTTTCTTTCATTATAATACAGTTTACCTGTTGTGGAAACTTCTTCTATTTACTTAATCGTTTAAACATGTTTTTAAGCTCTCGTTTTATCGATTCCCTATTTTTAACTTTATAATCATCTTTCTCTTAATGAACGATGTGTACCTATGACATTTTTTCTTTTCATTACTTCTACATCAAAATTATTCTAGCCAACAGACATATTGTTGAAGACTTTTATATCCGTCGCTTAACTTAACAATTTAACAACAAAAGGACAGAAATTGAATTCGGGGGTTTTCATAGATAAAAGCGTTAGCCCATTTCTCGCCAACGCTTCATGTTTTCACCCTAAATAATACTTCGATACTTTATTACCATCATAAGAGTAGACGATTTCACGTCCTTTACTTATCGTTTCTAAATGAACGATACGTCCCCATAATTGATAAATATATGGAAGTACACTTTCTAAATAAGGGACATCGAGTTCTGTCTCTTCATATTGATGGACTAAATATAATTCACCATTCAATAAATAATCTCCATTTTCAACGACGATATACGGGAATCCGCCGTTCACTCGCATCGCAATGAGTTGTTCCCTAACACTTTCATAATCCTTCGTCGTAATCCGGTAATCATTACTCTCTTTTTGAAATAAATAAAGATCTTCCTGTTGGACAAGTTCTTTCGTTAAATAATTACGAATAAAAGATGTATCTGACTCGACTTCTCTCACTTCGAAAATTTTATCTCTTCCTGAATTCGGTACAATCCCATTTCTCTTCATTTCTTCAGTCGGATTATTATATCGCTTTTCGATGTCTTCAAATATTTTTACACCTAAATAATAAGGATTGATGGATGTTTTGGATGGCTGTAAGACGTTTGCATTTAATTTAGCGAATTCAATTGAGTCGGCTGTTGTTAAATCCATTTCTCTTAAAATTCTTTGGTGCCAGAAAGAAGCCCAGCCTTCATTCATAATTTTCGTTTCGAGTTGTGGCCAAAAATAAAGCATTTCTTCACGCATCATCGTTAAAATATCTCGTTGCCAGTCTTCAAGATAAGGACTATGCTGCTCGATAAATGCTAATAAATCTTTTTCTGGGGTCTCCGGGAATCTTCTTGTTTTCTTCTTTGGTCTTTGCTTTGGCTTCCTGTTATCCAATGCCCATAAATCATCATATTCAGTTTTTCGCTGCTCGACTTCTTCAGTAACTGTTTCTTTTTTAGTAACTAAAGATGGATCAACATGCTCCTGAATAGCGAGAACAGCATCTAAAAAAGACTCAACCTCATCCTTGCCATATTCCATCTCATACGCTGCAATTCGCTCTGCCGTCGCCGCCATGCTTTCAACCATATCTTTTCGTGTATTCATAAAACGCATATTATTTTTGAAGAAATCACAATGCGCTAAGACATGTGCAATAATAAGCTTATTTTGTATTAACCCGTTCGTATCTAATAAAAAAGCATAGCAAGGATTCGAATTGATCACTAGCTCATAAATTTTACTTAAACCAAAGTCATATTGAAGCTTCATTTTATGAAATTGTTTGCCAAAACTCCAATGTGTAAAACGAGTTGGCATGCCATACGCACCGAACGTGTAAATAATATCAGCTGGACAGATTTCATAACGCATCGGATAAAAATCTAATCCAAATCCCGTAGCAATTTCTGTAATTTCATCAATCGCATGTTGCAGCTCTTTTAAGTTAGACAAACTTCTCCTCCTTCCCTTTACACTTCCTGAGCGGACCTGAAAAAACTTTTCAACGCATCATACACATTCCCTTTTTCTTTCAGGACATAATATCGAAACTTTGGATCCTCGATTTTCTTATACGTATTCATCAGCGTAGAATAACGACTGTATGCATTCACTTCACCATAGCCAAACATATTCGAAACGGACATAATCTCATGAACCAACTCTGTACAGAGCGCATTATCTGAAGATATATTTTCCCCGTCTGAGAAGTGAAAAGGATAAATATTATAACGGGCTGGATCGTATTTTTTGTTAATCAGTTCCAACGCTTTCAAATAGGCAGAAGAGCATCTCGTACCGCCACTCTCTCCTTTATGAAAGAAATCATGTTCCGACACAACTTTTGCTTCTGTATGGTGGGCAATAAACTCAATTTCAACTGTTGTATATTTAGAACGTAAAAACTTCGTCATCCAGAAGAAGAAGCTTCTTGCAATATACTTCTCAAAATTCCCCATCGAACCGCTCGTGTCCATCATTGCAAGAACAACTGCTTTTGATTCTGGTTTTGTCACATCTTCCCAGGTTTTAAAACGCAAATCATCTTGGTGAATCGGTGCAATTGTTGCCTTTCCTGTCAAAGCATTTCTTTTAATCGCCGATAAAATCGTTTGTTTTTTATCGATATTGCCGATTAAGCCTTGTTTTCGAATATCCGTAAACGCGACATCCGTTTGAACAATTTCAGCCTGCTCTTTACGGCTTAGGTTCGGCAATTCAAGTTCTTTAAACAAAGCTTTCTCAATTTCCGCCAACGAAATTTCCGCTTCGTAATAATCTTCTCCCGGATCTTCTCCAGGTTTACTTCCTTTTCCGGCACCGCCTTGCCCTTTCGCATCCCCTTGTGCCACGACATCGCCGACTTCACTATCCCCGTCGCCTTGTCCGACATGCGTTGAATCTTCTCGGTTATACCGAATTTTATATTCATCTAAAGAACGAATTGGAATTTTAACAATATCTTTTCCGTCAGACAAAATAATACTCTCTTCGCTAATTAAATCAGGCAAGTTTTTCTGAATGGCATCTTGGACTTTATCTATATGTCTTTGTTGATCTTGATAGCCTTTTCGATGAAGTGACCAATTTTCTTGTGAAACAATAAACGAATTATTTTCTTTTCCCTTCAACGCTATCCCTACTTTAGTTGTCTTTTTTTGATAAGCCTAACAGTGATTCACTGTTAGGCTTATCACGTCATCCATTACCGGTTTAATAAACTTCCAACATATCGCAGCAACTCATTGGCTGAAGTTGAGTTATATCCATATTCATCGATTAAACGCGCCACAACTTCATTAATTTTCTTCAGCTGCGTTTCATCTGGCATGGCTGAAGATGTTGTAATTTTCACGACGTCTTTTAAATCCGCAAACAACTTCTTTTGAATTGCTTCCTGTAGACGGTCATGAGAGCGATAGTCAAACTTCTTCCCTTTTCGCGCATAAGCAGAAATTCGAATGAGAATCTCTTCACGAAATGATCTTTTCGCATTTTCAGAAATGCCAATTTGCTCTTCTATCGAACGCATTAGCTTTTCGTCTGGATTCAGTTCTTCATCGGTTAATGGGTCGCGAATTTTATGTTTATTGCAAAAAGCTTCTACATTATCAAGATAATTATCTAATAATGATTTAGCAGATTCTTCGTATGAATACACAAACGCTTTCTGCACTTCTTTTTTCGCAATGTCATCAAATTCGCGTCTCGCAATGGCAATATAATTCATATACTTCGCTTTATCTTCTTTAGAGATCGAGGCATGTTGATCTAATCCATCTTTAATTGCGCGTAATACGTCTAGCGCGTTGATCGTCGGAACTTCTTTGCGAATAATTGCAGAAGAAATTCGGTTAATGACATACCTCGGGTCGATCCCGTCCATACCTTCATTTGGAAATTCTTTCTTCAATTCATCGACACTAATTTGGTTAACGCCCTCTACGTTTTCCCCGTCATACATACGCATTTTTTTGACAAGATCGATGCCTTGTTTTTTCGATTCGGATAACCTTGTTAACACAGAAAATATAGCCGCAACTCGTAAAGCATGTGGCGCAATATGCACATGACCCATATCACTTTCTTGAATCATTTTTTCATAAATGCGTTCCTCTTCACTCACTTTTAAATTGTAGGGAATTGGCATCACTATGATTCTTGAGTGGAGCGCTTCGTTCTTCTTATTGGCAATAAATGAACGATATTCGGTCTCATTCGTATGGGCAATAATGAGTTCATCCGCGGAAATTAATGCAAATCTTCCCGCTTTAAAATTCCCTTCTTGTGTAAGTGATAGGAGATGCCATAAAAACTTTTCATCTAATTTCAAAATCTCTTGAAACTCCATAATCCCACGATTTGCTTTATTAAATTCTCCATCAAAACGATACGCACGTGGATCTGACTCTGATCCGTATTCCGCAATCGTTGAAAAGTCAATGCTCCCTGTCAAATCGGCGATATCTTGTGACTTCGGGTCTGACGGTGTAAATGTTCCGATGCCAACTCGCTTATCTTCCGAAAAGAAAACCCGCTCAATCATGACATCTTCTACCCGTCCACCATATTCCTGTTCAAGACGCATCGTATTAAGCGGTGATAAACTTCCTTCGATTCGAATCCCGTACTTATTAAAGAAGTCTTCTCTTAAATGAGTAGGAATAAGATGCAATGGATCTTCATGCATTGGACATCCCTTAATCGCGTAAACTGCGCCTTCGTCTGTTTTCGAATACTCTTCTAAGCCACGTTTTAACAATGTGGCAATCGTCGACTTTCCCCCACTCACAGGCCCCATTAACAATAAAATTCGTTTCCTGACATCTAATCTTTTTGCAGCTGGATGAAAATACTCTTCTACTAATTTCTCGATAGATTGTTCTAAACCAAAGATTTCATCATTGAAAAAATGATACGTCTTCTCTCCGTTCTTTTCTGTAATCCCGGCTTGTTTAATCATATGATAAACGCGAGAATGTGACGTTTGTGCAACTTCTTTTCTTTCTTTAATAATCTCCAAGTATTCTGCAAAAGTACCTTCCCATTTCAAACGGCCTTCTTCTTCACGTAAACGTTTCACTTCATTTAAAATATCCATCTAATCCCCTCCAATTAGGGCCAGGTTTCTACATCGTATGCCGCACGACATAATATCATGCAAAGGATTTTTCATTTGGCTGTGAAGTCATCTTCATTTTTCCGTACTTAAAAAGCGTATCCATGTATTGACTATCAATCATGGATACGCTTTTTATCTATGTGCTGGTTTCATGTCATATAACGGTAAATTGAAAACTTTTCTCTCCTATTAATTTTCGAGAGACGAGGGATATTCACTTCTTCCCATAAACGAAAAGGTGTTTTCGTCTCAAGAAACTCGATATATTCTTCTGCTGGATAATATAAAATCACATCGACTGTGCGTGGATTTTCTTCCACGGAACGAAGAATATTATGAATGACTTTTGTGAAAATCTCGAGGGAGAACGGATTAAATAAAAAGAAAGTCGCTTCTTCTTTTTCGATTTGATAACGTTCTGCAAATTCATGTTCAATTCGAATTGGCGTCTTATTCCTCTTTTTATATTGTATATAAGAAGCTTCATTCGAAAGCGCTTCTCGGTATAATTGGTCATTCATCTCTACGCCAACGACCGGAACGTGAAAATAATGATGGACATAAAATAGTAAGCGTCCTTTTCCGCATCCAAAATCAACAAACGTACTTTTTTGATCTACTTCATATATATTAAATAACTCATCTAACATCCAATAAGAGGTCGCTTCATAGTGGTGATAATGTGCAGATTGCGTTGCACGCTCACCGACATTCCGTGTATGTATTCGGAGTAAACGATCTCGTTCTTTTTCATTCATTGACATTCCTCTTTTTAATTTTATTAAGCGAATTGTTCTGTTTCTTGTTTAATCTCGAGCCCTCTTACATAACTTTGCAATTGGACAGGGTCGTGGGAAACGATAAAAGCTTTTTTAAATCGCTCGTAATATTCATTTTCATGCGCTTTTGGTGATAAAATAATCAACTTTCTATCTAACTTTTCTTCATATAACTGAAATACTTTCGCCTTTCGCGTATCGTCAAGCGCACTATCAAACTCATCTAACACGATAAAGCCCGCTTGGTTTTCTAAGTTTTGAAGTAGCGATAACGCAAATAGTAAAGAACTTAGCGACTCTTCTCCACCTGATACACCTTTTCCGACGCGGCCACCTCTCGCTTTTAAACTCACATCAACTAGTTTTCCATGATGCCCTTCTTTCCGGACATGAATAAATAATTTAAATACGGGACGATCTTGTTTATCCATCGTCTTTTCATATTTAATTTGTCCTTCAAATTGAAACTGTCCCATATACTCTTCAAATAGTAAATTAACCTTTCGGACATGCATTGCAATTGATATTTCCAATCGTTTTTCATTTTCAATCGCACGTAATTCATTTTCTTCAAGTAAATTTTTCGCAGCATGTAAATCATCTTTTTTACGTTGCACTTCGGCTTCTAATGTTAAATAATTTTCCACAGCGTTCGGGTCAATGTTTTTTTCATTGCGCGCGTTTTGAAATTCGACTTTCGCTTTACTTTGACGATGATGCAAGTCAAAGGTCGATGCATCTTTTATTTCATCTGTCATCGCTTTTGCAACAAGTTCTGGTATTAATAAACGTAACTCTTCTAACTCTTCTTCGTAGTCTTGCTTGATTTTTGTAATGGTTACATGATTTTGTTCTTTTTCTTCAATTCGTTCAAGATACTGTTCTTTCGTTTGCACGATTCGATTCTTTTCATCTTCTAAACTTTCAATAGCGCGTTTATGATCGCGTGTTTCATGATGCAATTCATCCAACTGATCTTGCAAGGAAGAAAACGTACGCTTCAATGAAGTAATTTCTTGTTTCATCACTTTATGCGTTTCTTCTACTTGTTGTAAACGATTAATCTGCTCTGATTGGTGACCAAATTGTTCATATATTTTCATGTCTTTTTCCCGTGCGGTAATCTCTTGATTTGCTTCATAAATTTCCTTCCAAATTTCTCGTCCTTCTTGTTCAAACTCTTCTTTCATTTGCTTTAACGATAATACTTGCTCGATTGTTTTTTCAATTTGAGTTAACCGATATTGTTGGTCCACTTTTCTGGATAAAAGTGCTTCTGCTTCTTCTACTTTATGAACATCTGCATTCCATAAGCGGTACGTTTCATTTTGACTTTCAATCTTTTTTGTTAACGCTTCAAGTTCATTAGCGGCAACTTCTAAGCTTTCAAGTAAAGTATTTTGTCTAATTGTTACTGCTTTTTTACTTAAGATAAACGTCTCTCGTTCTTGCGGTCCCCGACTTCCACGTGAATCCACTAATATTCCTTTTTCAAAATAAGGCATTTCTTTTAAGAAAAACTGTTCAATCCACCATAAAACACGTGCTGCGTTATTTTGCTCTTTTTGAGATAAATCTGTTCGCATCGTTACACCATATTGCGGTAAAGATGTAAGGACATGTGTCGGAATAATTTTCTTTAATGACACGTGATATAAATCATTATAAGGTTGGCAAGTTGGGCCTTCATAAAAAACCGTATATTTAATCGCATCTAATAGACGTTCTTTTTCAATCGGCACATCGTCCATGACTTTCACGAAATGACGTAAAGGATACGCTTCGATGTGTTGTTTTTTCAAATGCCCGATCGCTTCTTGTTGCCTCGGCGATTCGATTTGGTTGCGTTGTAACATTGCTAATTCTGTTTCAAATTGCTGATGCTTTTCTTTTAGCTCATCTCGTAATTGCCGGTTGATTCGTAAATGGTCTTCCAATTCAGCCAATCGTTTTTTCAGTTGATAACTTGATGTATACTTTCTAAGTAGGACTTCAGCTTCTTCACTTTGTCTATCCCATTGGTCAATTTCAGCCTGGATAGTCGCATGCGCCCGGCGACTTTCTTCAATTTCATCATCACTGCGTTGAATTTGAACAGCAATCGCTTGTTCTTTCTCTTCTAATGTAAACACGGCTTCTGTTGCTTCTTGCCATCGCGCGTTCGTTTCTTCTTCTGCATAAGGTAGTTTCACATAAGCTTCTTGAAGTGCACTTAATGATTGTTGAAGGGTTTCCATTTCAATACTTAAATTTGTAAACTTTGCTTCTTTTCTCGTTAAATTTGATGCCGTTTGGACTCGTTTTTTATTGCAGACTGTTTCTTGTTCGATTAAATTATTTTTCTTTTCATATGCCGCTTCAATATCAATTAAAACAGTTTGTTCTCGGTCTTGTAATTCATCTAAGTCAATTCTGCGTTCTTCTATATATCGCTCAACAGTTAATCGTTCTTGATCTGTTTGTTTTTTCAACGCATTCGTAGTCACCGCATATAAATAGCCATTTTCTTCAAGGCGTTTTTTATTGCTTTCAAAGCGCTCCTTACGATTTCTAGAGATATCTAACTCGTGTTCATATCCTTTTTGCTTAATTGTTGCTTCATTAAATGCTGTACGCGCTTCTTTTACGACTTCTAAACTTGTTTCCCAAATCTTTTGCGTTTCACTAATTTGATGCATTTCACTGAAGATCCGAAATCGTTCTTCAGGACTCATCACAGAAAACTGATTTACTTCTTGTTGATACCAAATTAAATAATATAAATCAGGATAAATTTTATATTTCATTTCTAATTCTCTTTGATAAGCACCGAAATTATTTTGCTTTGCATCTCCCGAACGATACGTTTGCTTTAAGGTTAACGCTTCTAATGTATCCCCATCGTAAATTTCATATTGTCGCTTGATGGGTTGTTTCGGCAATTGTTCACAAGTTAATCGAAATTCAATATATAACGGGGCATCGATGCGGGAAGCCCCTTCATTTTTAAATAAGAAATGGATTGTTGCGCGCCATGTTTCGTCATCTCCTAGATTTTGAGATTTTAAGCCTTCAATATCTACTTTACTTGAACGTAAAACTGCCCCCATGCAAAATGAAAGCGTAGATTTTCCGGCGCCGTTTGGACCCGTAATTAAAACATGTTCCGCCGCCTCTCCTAAATTCATTTCGATTGCACCATAATCTCGAATACCCGAGAATCGTAATCGTTTTGGAATCACAACAGGCCCTCCTCTTCATACAAGTTATACCGGTTAAAAAACTTCATGACATCTTCTTTCGAAAGTTGATTCGAATGACTAAACTCAACCATTCTACGTAAAAAAGAATCAGAAAACATATGAACACCAATGGCAGTTAAACGATAAGCTGGCTCTTTATCCGACAACTCATGATCTTCAACAGCGCCAATTGTTCTTAAAGCAGCAACTGCGAGTTGAATGCGGCGACCGCCTTTCATTACCTCATGTCCGAAAGCTTCCAGTAATTGGTTTAGCAAAGTGTATTCATGCTTTAATACTTCTTGTTGATAAAACATAAATAATAAAACTGCAAGCGCTTCAGATGACAATGTATTTCTTGCAGAACGTGCAGGTACACGTAACATTGCAATGACTTGATCTCGCCCTTCGTCATAAATTAGCCGATAATACCTACCAACTGCTTGGTTGACACGAGAAAGGAATGATTGGAAATAGGCATCATCACGCGAAACTTTTAGTAGCTTTTCAACTTCTTTACGCGGCAATCCAAAATTACTCGATCTAATGGTGGCACTTGAAGAAAATAAAATAGACATAAAAGCTTGCTCTTCACGCGTTGTTAATACACTGCGTAATGATTGTAGGCTATTTAAAGAAAGATCCTCATGTTCTTCTTCGTATGCTTGATTTTCTGTCGTCATCTTGAATCCACTCCCATTCTTTGTCATATACTTCTACTTGTTCTTTTGATTGGACATGCACTTTTTTATTGGCTTCCAACGCGGCAACACCTAATAATTGGCGAATGGCATCGCTCCAATCTGTTGAACTCGTTTCAATTATTGTTTCTTCTAATTCAGCTTCTTTTTTCTGCTCCAAATAAGCCTCTATCTTTTCTGTGTCGATGCTCGCTTTAGTAATTAACCAACTTGCTTCATCCACTAAATCTTCAATCGATGTTGTACCGATTGTATCTTCTATAAATTCAGGGTCAATTGTCTCTTCAATTTCCGATACAACTGGCTCATAGTTTTCAAGAAACTCAATCCCTTTTTCAATTCCCGCGTAAGATAATGGGCTTGCATATTTCACAGGAATCCAAATGCCATCTAGTTCTTCTCCTTCATATTGACCTTGTTCCATAAAACTAAATAACTGATGAACGTTTGGAATATCAGATTCAAGTGGTGGATTAAACATCTTCGTAATATACATTCGAACTTTTTCAGGTGAAATCATCGTTTCTAACGGCGTCTGCTGAACATTCATAAATTGAATATATTTATTAATCATCCCGGAAGATAAACTTGTCCCTTCTGTCAAAGCGGCCGTTCCATCTTGCATTAAACGACTTAAGATGAGACTGTCTTCAATCGTTTCGAATTTCCGGATTCGTTCATCTAACTTGTCTTCAAGCTCTGTCATTAAATGATGGATTGACTCTAATTGCGGCAACGCATTGCGGTCTGCTAGCAATTCTAGTTCGCGTTCTTTTAATATGGCAATCGCATCTTCCAAATTTCGAATTAAACTCGCAATCCGGTTTCCACCTGAAATGCCTTTATCGTCATACGCTTCACTAATGTCTGCATCTCTTCGTGCTTGAAATAACGACCGACCTATTTCATCTTCCAAATAATAAGCGAGCGAATCATTGGCGAGTCGCGTTAAAGCATCCATCATTCTTTTCCCAACACTGAGCATTTTAATTTGACTAGCTTGTTTACTCACCCAGTTATTTTTCATTAAAATCGTTACAATTTGTTTGACACGTTCTTTTGTCGGTAGCTCTTCATGGGGATAGCGGCTTTTATATCGATAATATAATGTTTCCGCGCTATCAATTGGCTCCGATAACCCGAAGGATTCCTCATGAATCAATTCAATCACCCGTAAAAAACGTAGCATTTCCAGTGGTGTATCAAAAACAGCTTCGGATGAAAGGTCTTTCATCACTCCTGCGAGTGAAATAATATCTCGCATCGCGCGTGTAACTTCAGGTTGCTCTTCAGTCGCATTGAAAATAGAAATTATAGATTGAGCCATTTTCTCCAATTCTCTTCGCCTCCCAACGTCATTTCTTGCTCTCTGTCTGGCACAGTTTCCGACCATGCCAAATAATCCTTATATGTGTTAAATACATTTCCTTCATTCCCAATTAAACGATAACGCAGCCCGCCTATCAGTTCGACTAAATCCCGTGCGATAATCGTTCCTGCTTGATCGTAGTCAACCCATATCATAACTTGTTGAATTGATTGCTTGTTACAGAGTTCGTGGATCATTTTACGATGTGCCCCTCTAACTTGGCCATCTACTCCGAGAACGAATGATTTCGTCTCTTTTAAAAACTGAGTTTCCGTTGCCATCCGTCTTAAAACAGCTCGGTTTTCTACAAGCCATAAAATATGTGCAGTCGTTTGGAAATTTTCTTTTCCAACTGCTAGATCATTCGTTGTATGTACGGTGCCAATTGAGTATCCTGAATACTTCCCTACTAATTCTCCCGTGAAATGAATCGGCACAATGGAACTGAGACTCAAAATACCAAGTTCTTGAACTGGTGCGTCAATCCATTTTTCAAATCGCGCAATAAAAGATAAGCGATAAGCATCAAAAACTTTCGATCCGCCAATTTCTTGATAATAAGTCGCTCCGATTTCCTTGAAATCCATTCGGCTTTTTTGTTTCCGTAGTCGCAAATACGCAATCAGAAAATGTTTGAACTTCTCAACCTTTTCCCTTCCCCAACCTTCCGTATCTTTTGGATTTTCGTTAAACTGTATGATCGCTTTTAAAAAGTGACTCGGTAAAATTGTTCCTATATTTTCAATTTCTGTATGTAATATTTTCTTTAATAATGTTGCTTCCTCTTCCATTGCTTCTATCTTCAACTGTTCATACTGCCATAAACCAGGTCCCATTCGGTAATGAACAGCGAGCGGTGTACGTCCATCTTTCTTAAACCGAACTTCTTCGATAATCCACCCTTTTGCCAATGCTTTTTTAAGCAATTCTGGTGCTAAGTTAAGATATTTTCTACGAGAATTAGGTTTTAATCTCAATTTTATAATCAAGTCTGGTGGGTTGAGATCAAACTCTTCGGTTGCCCAAACATTGCCTAACGTTCTAAACGTACGTGCTGTCCACCTTTGAATCTCCCATTCATTTTCACTCGTGTGAACGATTGTTTCACCCGCTTTACAAATATACATTTCTAAAAACTGTTGTGTTGTTTGCATCTCATCACCTCTTATTCTTTTTATTATAAAGCATTTAGACATATCATGCTTTTAGTGAACATAAAAAGAAACTCAGCATATTGGTAAATGACTGAGTTTCTTTTTATGTATTTCTTCTATTCACTTCAATTTCCCTTCAAATAAAACAATCCACCATTCACAACATCGATCTTAATCTTGGATTTGTATTGTCTTGCTAACGCTTCTTGCTCCATTTGATAACGCTCTGGTTTCACTTCTACGCCTTCGTAAAAGTATTCCAAGACAAGTTTCTCTTTCTCCCATTTTTCCTTTGCTTCAGTCACCCATGTATGATCATCTTGTAATATATAGTCCTCGATGATCTTGTCTAATCTGTCGATCGCTGTCATCGGTTTTATCGTATAGGGTAAACGAAAAGTATTTTGTGGAATGGTTGATTGCAACTGCTTTTGGAATAAACTCTCTTGGAATTCTTTGAACACTTCCCCAGTCATTAAATTCATCCCTAACGAATAAATCGCTTCTTTCGTACGATGACTATAGTAAGATACTTTATAATTGACAACGAGCCAAGGCGTTAAAATCGCTTCCTGATTTGGTCTACCTGGCTCATACATACAAACAAAAGCACCCATTTCGTTTGCCACATTGAAAAGCTGTGTTAGACGCGGAGAGCCAAAATGAATAACTTCACCTACGACTTTTTGATTGAGTTTATTTTTATTCGTAATAAGCGTTAATTGAGCCGGGACTGGTTCCCCACCTGTACTTTCAATATATTGCCAGTAAAATGGGCGATTCATAATCTTTTTATCCATCTCTTCTGTTAATTGCACAATTAAATAATGCTCATGTGAACTTAATATTGGACAATTGTTCTCTTTGAAAAATTGTTGTAAATAGCTATGGATTTGTTGTGGATACATAGACAGGCTCCTTCATTAAATTATTTTTGAATTAGAAGGTTGTTGTTCATTCACATGAGATAAAATATCGTCTAACTCACCAACGACTCTTTCAAAAACATCAATTTTTTCATATAGTAAATTTAAAATATGATCTTCAACTGTATCTTGAATGGCTAAATTATAAACATGTACATTTTCTTTCTGACCAATTCGGTGGACTCGGCCGATCCGCTGTTCTAGTTTCATTGGATTCCACGGCAAGTCATAATTAATAACATGATTACAAAATTGCAAGTTAATCCCTTCACTGCCTGATTCTGTCGCAATGAGCACTTGTGCTTTTTGTTCGAATAATTGCTTCATCCAATCTCGTTTACTTTTACTAAATCGACCGTTAAAGGGAACACTTGTAATACCTTTTGAATAGAGGTAGCTTTGTAAATACACTTGACTCGCTTCATATTCTGTGAAAATAATGACTTTATCATTTGCCTTTTGAATAATTTCATAAGCCTTTTCTGCTTTAGCATTTCGTTCTACATTCATAACTGTTGTAATCACTTTTTCAATTTCTTTTCTTTCTTCCGCGTTGGTACATCTCTCTTTCATTTTCGTTAGCGTTAACGCAGTGGCTTCTTTACTACTACACATTTCTTTTTGTAATGTAATCATTGAAAATGCATGTGAAAAGATTGGCGAGGTCTCTTTGAGGGAAGAGACCATTTCATAAGCTGCTTGCTCTTGTTGAGTAAATTGAATCGGAATAATTTCGACATGACGATTTGTCCAAGTCATTCCAGTGTCATCTCTTCGATTTCGAACCATCACTTGATTGACAAGTTCATGTAAGAATTCTTCAGCTTCATCATGTCGATTATTCTTTGAAAATGCTGCTTGAAATGACTCGAAACTCCCAAGATGACCCGGTTTTAACAGTGAAATTAAATGAAATAATTCATAGACATTATTTTGAATAGGCGTTGCAGTTAATAATAAGCAAAACTTCTTCTTTAAGTTTTGTACAAATTCATAGTTTTTTGTCCTATGATTTTTTAATTTATGTGCTTCATCGATAATGATTAAGTCATAATTTTCCGCGTAGATTTTCTCTTTATGTGGTTTTCGCTTTGCCATATCAATGCTCATCACAACGACTTGACAAGCTTCTAAAGCATAGTTTTTCCGATAAGCAATTGCGGGGATATGGAATTTCCCATTCAATTCATCGACCCACTGATTGACAAGTGAAGCTGGAACTAGGATGAGTGCTTTTTGAACGAGTCCTCTTATTAAATATTCTTTTAAAATCAACCCTGCTTCAATTGTTTTACCAAGCCCAACTTCATCTGCTAAAATTGCCTTTCCATTCATTTCTTCAATTACTGTCTCTGCTGCCTGCAGTTGATGATCAAATAATTGTAAATTCGGTAAATAATCTACTGCCTTTAGACCATGAAAATCTGTAATTAAATTTTCTTTCGTTATTTCATAGTTCATTTTATATAATGTCCATTGATCCCATTCTACTCGATTTTCTATCCGTTCGAGAAAACCTTCTTTCCAAATAGACGATTTAACAACCTTCATGAATTGTCCCTCTTTCTTTTCTCGACTTCTGAAAAACTCTCTTTTATGAATAGGATAAACAAGTTGAAAGGAAATTATACAAAAAATGCAGTAAGAGACATATCATCCCTCACTGCATTTTAGAAGTTTTTTAATTAATCAATGTGAACGTCTGTTTCAATATTATTGTTCACATTGGATTTTGCTTTCATAAAGAAACCAATGATTAAAATAATCATTAATGGAATTCCTACGATGAAAGAAAGATTTAAATCTAAATTGAAACCAATCTTTTCAGATAAAATATAAACGAAAACCATATATGAAATAAAGATCGCTGGAATCAATGATACAAAATAATTCTTTCCTTTTACGTATAAATACATCGTTGCAATCCATAATGCAATCGCCGCTGTTGCTTGGTTTGCCCAAGAGAAATATCTCCATAAAATATTGAAATCAATTTGTGTTAAAATAGCTGATATGACAAATAAAGGAATTGCAATAAGTAAACGTTTAACAAGCTTTTGCTGATCCATCTTAATATAGTCTGCAATAATTGAACGAGCCGCACGGAATGCCGTATCGCCCGAAGTAATCGGTAAGACAACTGCACCTAATACAGCGACCGTTCCACCAACTGCACCTAATAATGTCATCGATACATCATTCACGACTGCGGATGGTGTACCTGAGTTAATCATTTCGTTTAACGTCTGTCCGTCAAGTAAACTCATCGCTGCTGCTGCCCAAATCATCGCAATGACTGCTTCAGCAATCATCATGCCATAAAACACATAGCGACCTTCTGATTCTTTTTTCACCGTTCTAGAAATAATCGGTGATTGTGTCGCGTGGAATCCAGAAAGTGCTCCACATGTTATTGTGAAAAATAAAATTGGGAAAACCGGGATATTTTCAGGATGCATATTGGTTAATGTTAATTCTGGAATAGTATAATCTGAAAATAGTAACATAATGCCAACACCTAAAGTTCCAACTAAAAGAACTGCACCAAAAATCGGATAAAAACGACCAATGATTTTATCAATCGGAAGGATCGTCGATAAGAGGTAATAAACAAAAATGATTACAATTAAAACACTTAACGCAACTTTTCCATTTAATAAAATTGCTAATAATGATGCTGGTGTCGTTACAAACACAGTTCCGACTAATAATAATAGTAATAATGCAAATACATTTACGACATGTTTACTCACTGCCCCTAAAAACTTACCCGCAAGCTCAGGGATATGTGCGCCTCGATTTCTGATTGAGATCATCCCTGTTAAATAGTCATGTACAGCCCCCGCAAAAATAGCACCTAAAACAATCCATAGAAATGCTACTGGACCAAATAATGCTCCCATTATCGGACCAAATATTGGCCCCGTGCCTGCGATGTTTAATAGTTGAATTAATGCGTTTTTATGCTTATTCATCGGCACATAGTCAATACCATCACTATTTTCAAAAGCTGGTGTTCTACGTGAATCATCTGGACTAAAGAGCCTCTCGATAAATTTACCATAAATAAAATATCCGAAAACTAATAAAACAATCGATATCGCAAATGTGATCATTTCTATTGCCCCCTTTGAAATTATCTTTTTTTTCTAAAACTTCAACCTATCAAACTACTTAAGATATAAGAAGAGGACCTTTAAATTTTGCTAAATTTAAGGTCCGACTTTATTTATTATATTCTTTTTGCAACATTCATATTACACTTTTTCTAAAACTCTCTCTTCTAGTACTGCTTCTTGGTTCGCTTGTTCTTCTAATTTTAATGCTTCTGCTGTCGATTGGTGTAGTTCGCGGAAAAGTGTTTCATTTTCTTGAAGCGATACGCCATAAGATGGAACCATCTCTTTTATCTTCGGTGTCCATGCTTCTAATTGCTCTGGGAAACATTTTTCAATGACTTCAAGCATAACATGCACAGCAGTTGAAGCACCTGGTGATGCACCAAGTAACGCCGCGATAGAGCCGTCTTCTGCACTCACAACTTCTGTACCGAATTGTAGCGTCCCTTTTCCTTTGTTAGTATCTTTAATCACTTGAACGCGTTGTCCTGCAACCACTAACTCCCAATCTTCGGCTTTCGCATTTGGGATGAAATCACGTAGTTCTTTCATTCTTTGCTCTTTTGATAACATTAATTGTTGGATTAAATACTTTGTAAGCGACATTTCTTTCACACCCGCCGCTAACATCGTTGTGATATTATGTGGTCGAATTGATGATGGTAAATCCATCAACGATCCTTCTTTTAAAAACTTAGGTGTAAACCCAGCAAATGGACCAAATAATAAGGATTTCTGATTATCAATAAATCTCGTATCTAGATGCGGAACAGACATCGGCGGTGCACCAACCGCAGCTTTCCCATAGACTTTTGCATGATGCTGTTCGACTATTTCTTGATTATTACAAACCATAAATAGCCCGCTCACCGGGAAACCACCAATATGTTTTCCTTCTGGAATACCTGATTTTTGCAGTAATTGTAAGCTTCCACCACCTGCACCGATAAACACAAATTTTGCTGTGTGCTCCTCGACGACCCCTGTGACTAGATTCTTCACTTTTACTGCCCATCTTCCGTCTTTCGTTCGTTTAATTGTTTGTACATCATGTTGATTATGTAAAAGTACATCTTGTTGGTGTAAATGTTGAAACAAGATACGTGTTAGCGCCCCAAAATTCACATCTGTTCCCGAGTCAATCTTTGTCGCAGCAACCGGTTCATCAAATTCTCGACCTTCAAACATCAATGGTAACCAATCAGCTAGCTTTTCAGGATCCTCTGAAAAATCCATTCCTTCGAAAAAAGGACTCTTTGTAAGCGCTTTATACCGGTTTTTCAAAAACTTAACATTATCTTCCCCGCGTACATAACTCATATGTGGTAGTGGCATAATAAAGTCTTGTGGGTTTTTAATAAGTCCACGTTCAACAAGATATGCCCAAAATTGTCGTGAAAGTAAAAATTGTTCATTAATATTTAGCGCTTTTGTCACGTCAACTGAACCATCCGGTTTTTCCACCGTATAGTTCAACTCACATAGTGCCGCATGTCCAGTGCCAGCATTATTCCACTCATTTGAACTTTCTTTTCCTGAATCTGATAATTTTTCAAACACAGTCAACTTCCAATCTGGTGCTAACTCTTTTAATAACGTTCCTAGAGTAGCACTCATTATCCCTGCACCAATTAAGATCACATCTGAATTTTTTTGATCGTTTCTCATTTTCACCCTACCTTATACCTTATATTTGTAAAAAAATATCATTATCAATTGATTCTTTTCTGTAACAGTAACTATTCACACTATCTATTATAGGATAGATTTCGCGTATTGGGAACCAATCTTTTGAAATTTATTCGACATTACAATTTAATTCGAGTATTCAAAACAATCCAACGTATGGTTTTTAAACTGTTTATATCTGAAAATATTTTCCTTCCAATAATAAAACTCACTCCTATTTTTAAACAGAAGTGAGCTTTTTGAATGTCGTTAACTTTCTCTTATACACTATATTATTCTGGCGTGAAATTATTACTATTTTCCACTAACCATTTAATCACTTCTACATCTAGTGGAATATTAATGCGATCTGTAATCATACCTTCTTCATTTAAAATATAAGTCGTCGGATAAACCATCACTTTATACAAATCTTTAATGTCTCCCTCTTCATCCATTAAAATAGGGAATGTTAATCCGTGCTTATCTACAAACGCTGGCACTTTGTCACGACTTCCTCTTTCAAGTGTCGTCATATTGACCGCAAGAATTTCAATGTTATCGTCTTCTTTATATTCTTGGTAATAGGTTTCCATATGAGGCATTTCAACACGACAAGGTGGGCACCATGATGCCCAAAAGTTCAAAATAACCATTTGCCCTTTATAATCAGAAAGCTTTACGGATTCACCTTCCAATGTTTGCAGTTCAAAATCAGGCGCCATTTGACCAACGTCTAACCCCGACTCCACTTCTAAACTTTCATCTACAATATCTTCTGGTAAATCATCAATATTTGCACTATCGTACTCTGAATATTCGCCGTCTTGCTCTTTAGATTTCGTTACAACGATTAAAGTAATCAGTAATATTACAAGCAATCCCGAAAGACCAAGCATGACCATTCTGAATTTCTTCATGAACATACTCCTTATATTTCCACATTCTTTATTAGCTTACTGTTAATATACTTTACTAACCGTTTGAAGGTCAATTATGATGATTGTTATTCCCAGAAAACATTTGATGTTTTTTCTCCTTTACGGAATCTATCAATTATAGTATGTTTAGACTTGTACACAGATTCTAAATGGGGTGATTTTTTTGACTAATAAAACAACTGTCATTGCTAAAGAAATTTTAAACGCTTACGAAACGAAAGAACCGATTGAATTTATTCGTCATAAATATACGTTAAACGAAACTGAAGCTTATGCTGTTCAAGATGAATTAATTCACCACTTAACAACATTACAGCAGACCGAGGTGGCGGGTTATAAAATTAGTATGACAAGTAAAGAAACACAAGCCATCGCTAATACATATGAGCCTGCATACGGTACATTACTTGCGACAAACATCGTACAAAGTGGTGAGACACTCAAACTCGATTCTCTGTTTTCCCCACTCATCGAACCGGAAATTATGTTCGTTTTAACTGATGACTTATCTGTCGACGCAGGTGAAGCGGAAATTCTCGAAAAAAGTACGATTTGTGCAGGGATTGAAATTCCAGATGCGCGTTATATCGATTGGTTTCCAAACTTTTCACTCGCTGATTTACTAGCCGATAATACAGCAACAGGACTTGTTGTATTGTCAGATCCAATCGAACCCTTATCACTCGGTGCATTCGCAACTATTCAAATGGAATTATTTCATAATGAAGAAAAAATCAGTGAAGGTATCTCTTCCGCGGTTTTAGATAACCCAGTGTCATCTGTTGCATGGTTAGTGAAAAAACTTGCACAAAAATCAAAAGTACTCAAAAAAGGCATGGTCATTTCTTCCGGTACTTTCATTTCACCACTTCCCGCAAAAGAAGGAACGTATAAAGTGACTTATTCCGATGTAGGAGAAGTAGAAATCACTTTTAAATAGGCGAACATACCAGATGCTCAATGATTTTCAGGCTTGGGCATCTGGTATTTTTAATTGCTTTGAGCAGAAGTTAAAAATTTTAATGGCTTGCATTGTTTCACTACTCCAGTAGAGGGGCATAATAATTGGAGCAAATCATTACTAAGAATCCGTTTCATTAGTTACACAATGCTTGACCGTTACGAATTACTATGAAAAAATTTGAGAATGACTTTCTTTAGAATAGGTGATGACATGCAAAACGAAGAAACATTCGATATGAAAAAGAATATTCCTTTATTACTCGTATTATTATCAGGAGCATTTATTACGATTTTGAACCAAACATTACTTGCAACGGCTTTACCGCCTATTATGTTAGACTTTCAAGTAACGGAAAGCACTGTGCAATGGTTACAATCTATTTTCATGCTTGTAAATGGGATTATGATTCCGATTACTGCTTTTTTAATTAACCGATTTACAACACGAAAATTATTTATTTTTGCGATTGGCATCTTTACAGTTGGAACACTGATTGCAGCATTTTCCCCGCAATTCTCTTTATTACTTGTAGGACGAGTTCTACAAGGAACAGGCGCAGGAATTATGATGCCACTTCTACAAACGATTATGTTCTTGTTATTCCCAATTGAACAACGTGGACGTGCAATGGGAATTTTTGGGCTAGTGATTGCATTTGCACCGGCAATCGGACCAAGTTTATCTGGGTATTTAGTGGACAATTACCCTTGGAGAAGTGTTTTCTATGTTGTGTTACCTATTGGCATACTGATTTTAATTTCTTCTTATTTCGTTCTTAGAAACGTTACACCACAAACAAATCCAAAAGTAGATTTCTTATCAATTATTTTATCTACATTCGGATTCGGTGGACTTTTATACGGATTTAGTATTGCTGGAAACGCAGGATGGGCACATATTAGCGTTATTGCTTCACTCGTTATCGGTTGTATTACGCTCGTTTTATTTATTAGACGTCAGTTAAAATTAGAAGAACCTATTCTTGAGTTTAAAGTGTTCTCTTACCGATTATTTACGCTTACCACCGCATTAGGCATGATCGTCTTTGGCGCAATGATTGCATCGACTGTCATTTTGCCACTTTATATGCAAATTATGCTGGGCTTTAATGCACTGCAATCTGGGTTAATGTTATTACCCGGGGCAATTGTGATGGGTGCAATGAACCCGATTAACGGAACTTTATTTGATAAGTACGGTGCAAAATGGTTATTACGTACTGGCTTAACTTTATTAACAATCACAACATTTATGTTCTCTAATTTAAGTGATGATACGTCTTTTGTTTATTTATCCATTCTAAATGCCGTTCGAATGTTTGGAATTTCAATGGTGATGATGCCTTCAACAACATTAGGACTCAACCAGCTTCCTGATAAGTTAATCGCACACGGAACAGCCATGAACAACACATTCCGTCAAATGGCAGGAGCAGTTGGAACAGCCATTCTCGTGACAATTATGACAACAACTTCAATTGACGACGGGACAGCAGCAGGCGCAATACACGGTGTAAACATGTCCTTTTTCGTAACAGGATTTATCGCCATTGCTGGTTTGATTTTATCTTTTCGAATTAATGACTCTAAAAAAACTGAAAGCTAACTCAATAGAAAAAAACGTCTCGGCATATTTGCTTGAGACGTTTTTATTTAAACTAAATCGGGCTCATCTTCCTCTTTCTTAGATACATTCATAATGACAACTCCAAGAATGATGACGATAAATCCTACGACATTAATACTAGATAAGATTTCTTCAAAAAACAAAACCCCCGCTAAACCAGCACCCGCTGTTCCAAGACCTGCCCAAATACTATAAGCTAAGCTTAGCGGCAATGTTTCTAATGTGAGCACTAATAGTGTAAAAGCGAGACCAAAACAAACAATGACTGCGATACTTGGCCACAAAATTGTAAAACCATCTGATAATTTTAACATCGTTGTCCCTATGACTTCAAATATAATTGCACTTATTAGATATAAATAACTTTTCATCTATTTTAACTCCTTTCTCTCGCGAATTATAATCGCATTAAAATAAGCCCGACGATAATTAACCCAATGCCTATGATGACTTCTTTTTTGACTTTCTCTTTAAATACTAGGAAACCGACAATGGCAGTTAACGCTGTCCCAACACCGCTCCACACTGCATACGCAAAGCTAAGGGGAATTGTTACTAATGTTAATGAAAGTAAATAAAATGCTGCAGTATAGCCTGCGATAATCCCTAAAATCGGCAATTTACTTTTAATCGTCGCCGTTAACTTCATCATACTCGTTGCAGCTACTTCGAAAATAATTGCGAGTGTTAAATACAATACACCCATCTATAAAACCTCTCTTTCTAACTTGTCACAATAGCGTTTAATAATTTCTTTCATCTCTTCTCTTAAATCTTCTCCGTATTGATACATCATGGAAAACCACACACCATCACAAATCATACGAAGTTCCGTGATTTTATATAAATTACCTTCATCTTTTTTAAACGCTTCATTCCACTCTTCAGAAACTTGATCCCATAATTGTTTACTCTTTTCACTTTCTTGAGAAGAAATAAAAACAGCTGGTAGCAATACATCTTCAGAATCTTCAAGCATATCAAGCGTGGCCATTGCATAAGCTCTCGTAAACTTATAAGCACCTGTTAATTGTTTTTTGAAACGATCGATACTGGCATTATATTGTGCTATTACTCGCTCGTTCATTTTTAAAATGAGTTGTTCTTTACTTTCAAAATGATAGAGCACGCCGCCTTTTGTGATGTCCGATTTCTTAGCAACATGATCAATCGTTAATTTCTGCATCCCTTCTTCGTTAATAATCTTCGCAACATTTATAAGAATTTCCTCTTTTTTATCCACAATTATCCACTCCAACTCAATCGAACTATACTGAACGGTCAGTGTAGTTAATTATATGATAAAAGGCTGTTTTTTGCCAAATAAAAAGCCCTAAAGATGATCTCTTTCTTTCAAATCTTTGGGTTTGATATACACGTCATCTGTATGAAATTTTAAAGTTAATTTTTTCCGTTTCACATTTCATTCATAGTATACTTGGCAAGTGATTGTATAATAGTAGAAGAAAATAATAGCACAAATTAAATACGGAGTGAATTTTTTGTTGCAATATAAAAACTCCCGGTTTTATTTCTTCGGGAGTTTTCGTATTCATTCTAACGTTAACCAAGTCACCACTTCAACATGACTACTTTGCGGGAACATGTCTACCGGCTGGACTTCCTGTGTACGGTAGCCACCGTCTTCTAATATTCTTAAGTCCCTCGCCAGCGTTGCCGGGTTACAGGATACATAAACAATTCTACCAGGTTTATGTTCTAAAATTGTATTGAGCAATTTCTCATCACAGCCTTTTCGCGGCGGATCGACAACGAGCACATCGAAGTGTTTACCACTTTCATACCAATTTGGAATGACAACTTCCGCTGGGCCTGCTTCAAAATAAGCATTGTGAATCTGATTTAATTCAGCGTTTCGTTTCGCATCTTCAATCGCTTGTGGCACAATTTCAACGCCGTATACTTCTTTTGCTTGTTTGGCTAAGAAAAGTGAAATTGTTCCAATGCCACAATAAGCATCGATGACAGTTTCATTCCCTGTTAATTCAGCATACTCGAGCGCTTGATTGTATAATACTTCTGTTTGTTCAGGGTTAATTTGATAAAATGAGCGTGCGGAAATTTCAAACTGCGTATCACCTATTGTATCGACAATGACGGGTTCACCGTATAATAAAATCGTCTCATCTCCGAAAATAACATTTGTCTTTTTCGTATTGACGTTTTGCATGATCGATGTCACATCAGGAATGACATTTTTCACAACCTCAATCATCGCTTCTTTTTGTGGTAAATCTTTCGTTCTTGTAACGAATACAACCATCACTTCACCCGTTGCACGTGCTTTTCGTACGACGAGATGACGAAGTACCCCGCGGTGTCTTTTTTCATCATATGCGTGAATTCCCATTCGATGTAATTGACGTTTAATCGTTGCCATTAAAACATCAGCTTCTTCACTTTGAATAATACATTTGTCTGTATCGACAATATGATGCGTTCTTGTTTTATAAAATCCTGAAACTGTTTGTCCATTTCTTTCGCTAAAAGGAATTTGAGATTTATTGCGGTAACGCCAAGGGTCCTCCATTCCTTTTACTTCATGAACAGGGACATGAGGCAGTTTTGCGATACGGTCCATTACATCTCGAACTGTTTTTCGTTTTTGAATAAGCTGTGCTGCGTAACTTAAGTGTTGGAGTTGGCATCCGCCACATTCCCAAAATACATGACAAGGGGGTTCAATACGGTCTGGGGAAGTTGTTTTCACGTTTAATAATTTTGCAAAGCCATATTTTTTATTTGTCTTTGTTACTTCAACATCCACTTCTTCGCCTGGTAGCACGTCCGGGATGAAGAGTGGATATCCTTCTACTTTTGCAACGCCTGAACCGTCGTGTGTTAAATCTTCTACATAGACAGTTAAGCGATCATTTTTATTTACAATATGAGCCATTCTTTTTTCCTCCAAATTTCATCTCTCTTTAGTTTAGCATGTCAGGAAAGAAAAAACAGACTACAGGATAGAATAGACCCCTTGAAAGTAGACTGAATCTTTAGTATGATGGGAAACATTATACAAAGGAGGTGAAAAGTGATGAAATTGAAAAGAAAAGTACTTGCTTATATTACACGCGGCGAAGCACCTCACTGGGAGTTATTAGTATTCGAACAAAAAGGTCAAACTGAGAAAGGTTTTCAAGTACCTGGGGGCACAATTGAAAAGGATGAACTGATTATTGATGCACTTTATCGCGAAATCGAAGAAGAAACAGGCATATCGAGAGAACATCTTGAGTTAAAAGGAAAAGTGAATAAAACAAACTATTTTCCAAAAAACGAAGAAGTTGTTTATGAACGAACCATTTTTCATTTAGCTTATCACGGCAAACGACTAGAACCATGGGAACATGAAGTACTTGGTGATGGTATCGACTGTGGTAGAATTTTTCACCTTCGTTTTATGCCAATTGAAAAATTACCGAACCTTGCGAAAAAGCAAGACCTAGCGATTCCATTGCTTATTTAAAAAAGCTGTATAGATGAGCATTGTTTTCAACACATCACACAGCTTTTTTCTTTTATTCAATGCCAATCAAATCTTGCGGTCGTAGTTCATCAATCGGAACAAACATATCAACATGACGGCATAAATTTTTGAAGATTGCCGGTAGTATCCCACCATATTCACCGTCTAAGTTAAGCAACACTTTTTCACGGGAGGTCACCGAAATCTTCTCAGCTTTTGCAGAAATGACAAGCGGATCGTCTAAATGCTCCCCTCGAAGTGCTAATGTTACAATTCGAATAAACTCAGCAATATTACATTTTTTCAAAATAAACAACGTAAACTTACCATCATTAATACTTGCGCCAGGTGCTAATTTCTCAAACCCACCAACTGAGTTTGTAAGCCCAACGAGAAATAACATCGCTTCATCATCAAAAACATTGCCATCATACTCAATTTTTACATGAGAAGAATTAATCGATGGTAACATTTCAATTCCCTTTAAATAATAAGCAAGTTGACCGATGACAGCTTTTAACTTGCTCGGCACATCATACGTAAGTTCAGTTACCCTTCCGCCACCTGCAATATTAATAAAATAACGCTCGTTCATCATACCAACATCTACTGGAACTGTATCGCCTTCCAAAATAATATTAACCGCTTCATCGATATCACGTGGAATTTTTAATGCTCTTGCAAAGTCATTCGTCGTTCCCATTGGAATGAGGCCAATACGTGGACGCTTTTCAAATGGGCTAACACCGGCGATGACTTCATTGAGCGTGCCATCTCCTCCAACAGCAACAACAATGTCAAACTCACGTTCTACAGCATATTGAGCTGCCGCTGTTGCATCTCCTTCGCCAGTTGTCGCATGACAAGAAGTTTCATATCCAGCTTTTTCAAATTTTTCTAAGACTTCTCCGATATGCTTGCGAAATACTTCCCGTCCAGCAGTCGGATTATAAATAATGCGTGCACGTTTCATTCACATATTTCCCCTTCTTCTTATAGTCATTTTTTCAATGATACTTGGGAATTCATTTATTGGAGTAAATTTCATAATTAATTATTTAACCTTTTGTTCATTGTACGTTTTCAACCTTTAGTATTCAACTTCTTCACTTTTATGTCAATGAATCACCATTATTTTATAAATTCAAACCATAGAAAAAACGCCCTATTTATTTAAATAGGACGTTTTATCTCAATTATTGTTTCTCAATTTCTTCTGCTAGAATCTTATTTACAAGTTGCGGGTTCGCTTGTCCTTTTGATGCTTTCATTACTTGACCAACGAGGAAACCAAGCGCACGACCTTTTCCTTCTTTAAAGTCAGCAATCGATTGTGGATTTGCTTCGAGTACTTCGTTTACCATTGTACGAAGTGTCCCTTCATCAGAAATTTGTACTAGACCTTTCTCTTTTACAATTTTCTCTGGGTCTCCACCTTTTTCAATTAACTCTTTAAAGACTTTCTTAGCGATTTTAGATGAAATCGTACCATCTTCGATTAGTTTGATCATCCCTGCTAATCCTTCTGGTGTTAATGCTGTTTCACCTAGTTCTTTTTGTTCTGCGTTCATATATGCTGACACGTCACCCATGAGCCAGTTTGACGCGAGCTTTGCATCTGCTCCTGCTTCCACTGTTGCTTCAAAGAAATCTGACATTGCTTTTGTTAATGTAAGCACCATCGCATCATAAGCCGGTAAATCTAGGTCATTTACATAACGCTCTTTTCGTGCATCTGGTAATTCAGGAATTTCAGCCCGAATACGCTCTTTCCAGTCTTCGTCAATATGAATTTCAGGAAGATCCGGGTCTGAAACAAAACGATAGTCATCTGCACTATCTTTAATACGCATGAGTTCAGTTTTTCCTGTTGACTCATTATAGCGGCGTGTTTCTTGTAAAATTTCCCCGCCTGCAAGGAGTACATCTGCTTGACGCTCTACTTCATGAATCAGGCCTCTACGGACAAAGTTGAACGAGTTTAAGTTTTTCAGCTCTGTTTTTGTTCCAAATTCTTCTTGACCGTATGGACGAAGTGAAACGTTCGCATCGCAACGAAGTGAGCCTTCTTCCATTCGCACATCAGATACGCCCGTATATTCAATAATTGCTTTTACTTTTTCTAAATACGCATACGCTTCCTCTGGGGAGCTAATGTCTGGCTCTGAAACAATTTCAATTAATGGTGTTCCTTGGCGGTTTAAGTCGACAAGTGAATACCCTTTATCTGTATGGGTTAATTTACCGGCATCTTCTTCAAGATGAATACGTGTAATACCGATTTTCTTCTTTTTACCGTCAACTTCAATTTCAACCCAACCATTTTCCCCAATTGGACGATCTTCTTGTGAGATTTGGTAAGCTTTCGGGTTATCTGGATAGTAATAATGTTTACGGTCAAAATGCATCACGTCTGCAATTTCACAGTTTAATGCCATTGCTGCTTTCATCCCAAAGTCAACAACTGATTTGTTTAACACTGGAAGAACACCAGGATAAGCAAGGTCTGTTGTATGAATGTTTGCGTTGGGCTCTGCGCCGAAATGAGACGGTGCAGATGAAAATATTTTCGTATTTGTTTTTAATTCAACGTGGATTTCAAGTCCGATTATTGTTTCAAAGTTCAACGTTATTTCTCCTCCCTTATGTCTGGTGTGCGTTTATGAAAGTCTGTTGCTTGTTCATACGCATGTGCCACTTTATAAATCGTTGCTTCGTCAAAATGATTTCCGATAATTTGAAGGCCAAGCGGAAGATCATTTGCGAAACCACAAGGAACTGAAATTGCTGGTACCCCTGCAAGGTTGATTGGTGTAGTTAAAATGTCGCTCATATACTTCGTTACGATATCTGTATCTTCTGCACCCATTTTTATTGCAGTTGTTGGTGCTGCTGGACTAATTAACACATCATACTTTTCAAAAGCTTGTGCAAAATCTTGTGCTACAAGCATTCTTGCGCGTTGTGCTTTTTTATACACATCTTCATAATGATCCGCACCTAAAGTGTACGTACCGAGTAAAATACGACGCTTCACATCTACACCAAATGCTTCCGCACGTGTTTTCTTGTAAATTTCATCTAAATTCGTTGCTTCTTCAGAACGATACCCGTAATGAACACCATCATAACGCGCAAGTCCTGATGAAGCTTCCGCTGATGTAATGAAATAATAAGCTGGTAACGCATAAGCTGAATGTGGAAGAGAAACTTCTTCAACGATTGCGCCTAAAGATTCTAATACTTTCAGTGCTTCTTCTACAGCCTGCTTCGCTTCTTCGCTAACACCTTCGCCTAAATATTCAGCTGGTACACCAATTTTGAGGCCTTTCACGTCGCCTGTTAACGCTTCTTTGTAATTTGGCACTTCTTTTAGTGATGAGGATGAATCTTTTGCATCGACACCCGCTAAAATTTGTAAAAGATGTGCGTTGTCTTCAACGGTGCGTGTCATTGGACCAATTTGATCGAATGATGGTGCTAATGCGATTAACCCTGAACGTGATACACGGCCATACGTAGGTTTCAATCCAACAATGCCACAAAATGATGCTGGTTGACGAATTGAACCACCTGTATCTGTTCCAAGTGCAAATGGCACTTCTCCTGCCGCAACTGCTGCTGCCGAACCACCAGAAGAACCACCTGGTACATGGTCAAAATCCCACGGGTTACGTGTTGTTTTAAAAGCAGACGTTTCTGTCGTTGATCCCATTGCAAATTCATCTAAGTTTAATTTTCCAACCGGCACCATTCCTGCCGCATTCAACTTTTCCATAACAGTTGCGTCATAGACAGGGATAAAATCCTCTAACATACGGCTTGCCGCTGTTGTTTTAACCCCTTTTGTAACGATATTATCTTTAATCCCAATTGGTAAACCAAAAAGTGGTCCTCGGTTTTCCATTGGCTCATTATCCAATTGTGTTGCACGCTCTAATGCTTGTTCTTTATTTAATGAAAGAAAAGCTTGAACGTCTTCATCTGTTTTCTCGATTCGTTCATAAGTCGCTTCCGTTAATTCTTTCACGGAAAGCTCTTTATTATGTAGCAGTTCTTGAAGTTCTGCTGTTGTTTTATTTACAATTGTCATCATTTTTCCTCCTTGTTCGTCATTCTGAAAGGATTGTTGGAACTTTAATCTCACCATCTTGATGTTCTTTCACACTCTTCAACATCTCTTCACGGTCTAATACATCTTTTACAACATCTTCACGCATTACGTTTACTTGTTGTAGTGCGTGTGTCATTGGTTCAACACCATCTGTATTTAATTCGTTTAGTTTATCTGCGTACGCCATAAATGCAGACAAGTCCTCAGCGTACAGATCTGCTTCTTCATTTGTCAGCTCTAACATTGCACGTGCTGCTACATCTAATACTTCTTCTCTCGTTACTTTCGACATTTTTTCTTCCTCCTTGTCAATTATTCACCTTACTTATCATAGCATTGAAAAAAAGTGATGAAAAGAAATCAATTGCGTCTTGGCTTAATTGCGTCCAGATTTTATCAAGGTTACTTGATAAAATCTGTGACATCCACAGAACGCGGCGAACTTAAGTTGCCTTCCTTTAACCTGATTCAGCTTGAATTTCATCTTTATTGAAGCATATACTAACCACCACTCATGCTAATTTTACATTCATAAAATCCTTCCGTTAAAACAAGTTAATAGCCATATATATGAACATAAGCTTCTTCTTCACCCGGTTCTTGTACAATTAATGCTTCAGGTCCATTGATTGAAGTAATGCTCACTTCAATCGGCACATTCGGTAAATATTTTGGAATGAGCCCAGTAAAGTATTGAACGAATCCAATCGTCTCACTTTTCCCGTAAAATTGAATCGGCACCTCGATTTCTAATGAACGTAATGTACCGTTAATATAATGACCGCGGCCTATAATGTTCACGAAACTTGGTACATAATCATCAATCGCTTGCTTAAAGTTACGGAATGCTGTGTCTACATCCCTATACATCTCGTCATTAGAAGATGAAGGAAATAAAACATGCTTCTCATCAACTGCTTTCCAGCCTGTAGGGCCTTTTCCACCTTCTGCAACAACTGAGGCAAAGTAATGACCAGGAACAATTGAGTTATTGCTTTCTTGTTTAAATAAACCAATCATGATTGGTACATTTTCTAATCCTTCAATTGAACGAAGGCGTTTGACAATTTCTTCTCCCATTAAAGTACCTTGTTCTTCCAATACTTTATCTGGAATTGGAACGCTTTTTCCGCTACGCATATAATAAACAGAGTTCAGTGCTAATCCTATTGAAATACCTTCCAAGCGAACTTTTTTCTCATCTGTCATGGTAAGGTAATTTTGCTCAACAATATGCGCTAAGTAAATGGGTGCTTTTTCTGCAATTTCATCGTCTGTCATGTCCTCTGTTACAGCAGGATTCAACCCTTCTGGATTCGTCTCGGATTCCCTACGAATCCAAGACAATGCCATTTCCTCAGTAATGTATTGTCCTTCTTGGAAGAAGTGATTATCCGTTGAGTATTTTTGAGTAGATAATCTTAATAAACCTTCTTCCACTTCACGTATATCATATCTCGTATTTAAATTATTGACGACTAATCCTCGACTTGCACTCTCTTTAAATGGGAGCAACGTACGGTAATATTCATCCTTTAATTGAACTTCTGGAATAATAACCGTCTCTTCTGTCGTTTCCTCATTGTCTTGAATGACTTCTTCCTCGCTATTGTCTAGTGAAGGTACACAGCCCGCAATGAATAGTAAAACGATGAGCGACGGAATGATGAGCATTCGTTTGATCATTGCGATTCTCCTAACGCCTCTAAAAGTTGGGACTCGTCCCAAACGAGTATTTCTAATTCTTCTGCTCGTGTTAACTTCGAACCTGCTGCTTCACCTGCAACAACAAGATCTGTATTCTTACTCACACTTCCTGTTACTTTCCCGCCAAGCGCCTCAATTCTTTTCTTCGCTTCGCCACGTGTCATTTCATACAGCTTACCCGTTAAGACGACTGTTTTATCAACAAATGGGCCGTCGCTCGGTAAATTCTCTTGTGCTAAGCCTTTGTACTTTAAGTTTAAGCCAGCATTTTGTAATTTTTCAAGAACTTTTAGAACATCTTCATTCGCAAAATACGTCGTGACAGACTCCGCCACTTTGTCACCAATTTCATGAATGGTAATGAGCTTTTCCACATCTGCCGTCTTCAGCGCATCAAGCGTTCCAAATTCTTCTGCTAAGATTTCTGCCGCTTTCACACCAACATGACGAATTCCTAAACCAAATAATAGTTTTTCAAGCGAATTTTCTTTTGACTGTTCAATGGCTGTTAATAAGTTCGAAACAGACTTTTCACCCATCCGCTCCAGCTCAATCAACTGTTCGCGTTCTAATGTATAAAGATCAGCAACATCATAAACAAGTTCCGCACGATATAACTGCTCAACCACTCGTTCGCCAATCCCTTCTATATTCATCGCATTCCTTGATACAAAATGGATAATCGCTTCTCTCATTTGAGCTGGACATTGCGGATTCACACAGCGAAGCGCAACTTCTTCTTCTAAACGGACAAGTTCAGAATCACACTCAGGACAATTATCTGGCATGGTGAATGGAACTTCATCTCCAGTACGTTCTTCGATAATCGGCGCAACGACTTCTGGAATAATATCTCCCGCTTTTCGAATAATCACCGTATCACCAATGCGAATGTCTTTTTCCAGTATTAAATCTTCATTATGAAGCGATGCACGTCCAACTGTCGTCCCGTCCACAAGAACTGGATCCAAAATTGCCGTAGGTGTCACAACGCCCGTTCGTCCAACACTTAGTTCAACGTCTGTTAAAGTCGTTGTTACTTCTTCAGCTGGGAATTTATACGCAATTGCCCATCTTGGACTACGCGCTGTAAACCCGAGTTGTTCTTGGTCTTCAAATCCATCAACTTTTACAACAATCCCGTCAATTTCATAGTCAAGCGCTGAACGTTTTGCTGTCCATTCCTCTACATATCGAATCACTTCTTCAATCGTCTGACAACGTTTTCGCGATTTGTTAATATAAAAACCGAGCTTTTCTGCATAATCGAGTGCATCCGAATGACTATCAACCCCGTATTCAGTACCATCTCCACCAATTCCATAAACAAAAACAGCTAAGTTACGACGCGCTGCAATTTTAGGATCGAGTTGACGTAATGATCCTGCTGCTGCGTTCCTCGGATTTGCAAAAGGTTCTTCCCCTGCTAAATCACGTGCTTCATTTAATCTTACAAAAGATTGCTTCGGCATATACGCTTCCCCGCGCACCTCCAGTGAAATAGGTTCCTGAAGACGTAATGGTACTGTTCGAATCGTTTTTAAGTTCTCTGTAATATCTTCTCCAACAGTTCCATCACCTCGCGTTGCACCTTGTACAAATCGGCCATTTTCATAACGGAGTGAAACAGCTAGTCCATCAATCTTTAATTCACAAATATACGTGACATTCGAACCAATCGCTTCCTGTACGCGTCGGTCAAAGTCTCGTAAATCCTGTTCACCAAAAGCATTGGCTAAACTAAGCATCGGATTTTCATGTGTTACTTTTCCAAATCCCTCTAAAACTTCACCACCGACACGAACAGTTGGCGAATCTGGAAACCGTAAGTCCGGATGGTCTTTTTCAATTGCTAATAATTCTTGAAAATATTGATCATAAACTGCATCGGATACGAGCGGCTGATCGAGCGTGTAATAGGCATGTGCATATTGATGGAGGAGGTGATTTAGCTCTTCCACTCGCTTTTCAAGTTCAATTCTATCCATATTTTCTACCCTCCTATTTTCATACCTTTTCAATTGGCGCAAACTTGGCTTGAAGTCGCTTGATTCCTACTGGCTCTGGAAATGCGATATCCAATTCAATCTCTTCACCTGAACCCGCCGTACTTACGACCATTCCCATGCCCCACTTTTTATGCATGGCTTTATCTCCAACACGCCAGCCTAACTTCTCTCCGCCACTTGCATGATAAGCAGGTCTTTTCACAGCTGGACGTCGCGGTGCTGTTTGTGTACGTGAACTTGGACGACTTCCAAATCCGGAAGATTGATTTTCAGACAACTCTTCAATCACTTCATCAGAAATCTCACCAATAAACCTCGATGGTTGGTTATAGCTTGAACGCCCGTACAACATTCTATAACGTGCAGATGTTAGATAAAGCTTTCGCTCCGCACGCGTAATGCCGACATACGCAAGTCTTCTTTCTTCTTCCATTTCTTCTGCGTCATCCATTGAACGAACATGCGGGAAGATTTTTTCTTCCATACCGATAATAAAGACAACTGGATACTCCAGACCTTTTGCACTATGCATCGTCATTAACACAACTTTCTTTGCATCATGATTCTCTTCTTCATCCAACGAGTCTATATCTGCAATGAGTGCCAAATCTGTTAAGAAAGCGACAAGTGATTTATCTTCATTTTCCGTCCGCGCTTCGAATGCGTGTGTCACTGATAAAAATTCTTCAATGTTTTCTAAACGACTCTCTGCCTCAATCGTCTTTTCCTTTTTCAACATCGCACGATAACCTGTTTTATCAAGCACTTCTTCAACAAGCTCAGAAACGGTTAACACTTCTTGTAAATTTATAAAGTTTGTAATGAGCTCACGAAATTTAGCTGCTTCATTTGCCGCTCTTCCCGTTAAGCCCATAAAGTCTGACTCTTGTAACGCATCAAAAATCGAACGATTATGTTCAATCGCAAACCTTGCCATTCGTTCAAACGAGGTCGCCCCAATCCCTCTTTTTGGTTCATTAATAATTCGACTAAAGGCTAAATCATCTTCACTGTTCGCGATTAATCGTAAGTAAGCAAGTAAATCTTTAATCTCTTTTCGATCATAGAATTTCGTCCCGCCTACAATTGTATAATCGATATTGGACTGCACAAGATATTCTTCAATAACGCGTGATTGTGCATTCGTTCGGTATAAAATTGCAAATTGATCGAGCGATAACCCTTCTTCTTTTTGTAACTCTAAAATCTTTTGAATGACAAATCGTGCTTCTGATTTCTCATCACTCGCTTTATAAACGTAGATTGGGTCTCCTTCCCCGTTCTCTGTACGTAGTTCTTTATCATAACGGGAACTATTCTTTGAGATAACATCATTCGCTGCTTGTAAAACACGTTTTGTTGACCTATAGTTTTGTTCAAGTAAAATGACTTCTGCATCTGCATAATCTTTTTCAAACGATAAAATATTCCCGATGTCAGCCCCACGCCATCTATAAATCGATTGATCAGAATCTCCAACCACACAAATATTTTTAAATTTATCAGCTAGTAAACTAACTAATTGATATTGGGAATTGTTCGTATCTTGGTATTCATCAACGTGAATATATTGAAATCGATTTTGATAATAAGCCAGTACTTCTGGTGCCTTTTTGAAAAGCTCAATCGTTTTCATGATTAAATCATCAAAATCGAGGGACTGATTTTGACGTAATTTTCCTGCATAGGCATCGTACACATCTGCAATTATATTTTCATATGGGTTTTGATTGTTCATTCGTTCACGATACATTTTTTCATTAATACATTCATTTTTTGCATCGCTAATTGCATTTAACATCGTTCTCGGTTCATATTGCTTTGGATCTAAATTCAACTCTTTTAACACCTGTTTTATCGCTGTTAATTGGTCTGTCATATCTAAAATTGAAAATGATTTTGAATAACCTATTTGATCAATATTTCTCCTTAAAATACGCACACACATCGAGTGAAACGTTGATACCCACATACGCTCGCCTGTACCCGCTCCGAGTAATCCGTCAATTCGTTCACGCATTTCACGTGCTGCTTTATTTGTAAATGTGATGGCTAAAATATTCGATGGATAAATATTTTTCTCCACGATTAAATAAGCAATTCGGTGCGTAAGGACACGTGTCTTTCCTGAACCTGCTCCTGCCATAATTAAAAGAGGACCTTCCGTCTTTTTGACAGCACGTGCTTGTTCAGGGTTCATACTTGTTAATAGATTCTCTGCTATTGACTTCATTCATAACCGCCCTTTCGGAACATTTGTTCTTTAGTATACCTCTTTTTGCTCAGAATGGACAACTGATTTCACAGCTTTTACTGTCGATAAAGCTGCTTTTAAATCTTCATAAATTACATTGCCAACGATGACTGTATCCGCGACTTCTGCCATTTTCTTTGCAGATTTTGCGTTCTGAATACCACCGCCATAAAATAATTTCGTTTGATTTAATTCTCTTGCAGCTGCACGTACGAATTCAACATCTCCGTACTTCCCACTGTATTCAATATAAAAGACGGGCAAATTAAAAAGATGTTCCGCCATTTGTGCATAAGCAACTAAATCCTCTTCATCTGTAATTGGACGAGTCTCGGCTAACTGTGCTGCTTTACAATCTTGATTGACGATACAGTACCCTTCTGTAATAATTTCTTCCCAGTTCATCATATGTCCATACTCTTTTAACGCTTCGTGATGCAGACCGTTAATCCACTTTGTCTTCGTAGAATTTAACACCGTTGGGATAAAGTAATAATCAAACCCAGGTGTCACCGACTCAACTGTTGAAACTTCTAAAGCAAGTGGAACTGAGTAACGGCGAATGCGTACAAGTAAGTCAAGCACACCATCTAACGTTACATCATCTGTTCCCCCAACAATAATGCCATCTGTTCCCGACTCTGCAATTTTTTCTAAATCTTCGTCAGAAATTACTTTCGCTGGATCTAATTTAAAGGCATGACGCCAATTTTTATAATTCATTGTCAACCCCCTAATCTTTTAAGTTCGTCAAACCATTATACCAAAAAAACCGGTCACATTCTTTCCTGGACCGGTTGATTTCTGGTTTTCTTTTTTACTTAACCAATTTAAGCGCTAAATACGTGCTTACAACTCTTCTCGTTCTTCATTCAAGCGATTTAAAATCTTCTTGTAACCACCTGATCCATAGTCAACACAACGACGAACGCGTGATATTGTTGCAGTACTCGCACCTGTTTCAAGCTGAATCGTTTCATAGGTTTTCCTCGAGTTAAGCATTTGTGCGACTTCTAAACGTTGCGCGAGTGATTGAATTTCACTAATTGTACAAAGATCATCGAAAAGCTCATAACACTCTTCTATATTTTTTAATTGTAAAATCGCTTCAAATAATTGGTCAGTTTGCGGACCTCGAATTTTATCTAGTTGCAAGATGATCCCTACTTTCTATTAGATTTTAAGGTGTATAGGAAACATTCGCTTCAATTCCTGGGTTTGTTCGAATGATATGAACCCATGTTTGTCCAGGTACAAGATTGACTTTAGCACCGTTTTTCATCGGGACTAACATGCCGCTCACATTTTTCCATTCAATGTCCTGTTTTTTACCTGCTTGGAATAAAATTGCATTTCCACCTGCTTCAAGATCAATCGATTGTCTTCCTGTTTCATCAATTGTCTGATGCTCGGCTTCAAACACAAAGATATTAGCAGGCGCGATTGGTTGTTCATTTGCATGGTCGATTGTTTCTATATCATTGACAAATTGCGTATAGACACCTGACTGATTATCGTATGCATACGTACTTGTAAATTGTGGATGTGAACCATTTTGCACAGTTATTGAAGTCGCTTCTTCTTCCATTTTAACATCTTCAATAGATTCATGGAAAGAAAGCGATGGCGACTTGTTCATTGTCATTGGTGCATCCACTTGTTCAGCAGCAAGGTGGATATTATCACCTGATATATACGAATTATGCGGGGCGTATCGTTCAGGTGAGCGTTCGAAAAGCGTTCCATCATGCTGCATCCCATTCACATGGTCTACATAACCCGATTGTAATAGGGTAAGTGCATCGGGACTATACCCATGCGCGACGTAAAAAGCGTCAAACCCTTTCGCCATATGAATAAACATATCTCGCGAGCTTCGGACGGGGCCTATTTCATCCGGTAAAGCGCTTTGAAATAATGCTAAGTATCTCGTTGTATTACCTTCAACAATTAACTCATAAACAATATCCGCTTCACTTAATCCAGATTGTGGACGTGCTTTTTGGTCATTATTAATGGTCGCAAGAACAGGACGCATCTCACTTTCCTCTTCTAACATGACGCCTGTGAAAGGAGTTGCAAATTGGTCAGGTTCTATCTCTTCTACCTCTTTAGGATGGTCTACCGTCATTTTGGGTTGTTCTTCCTCTTTCTTTGAACATGCAGTGAGCATCATTAAGAGAACTGCTAATAATAAAAAGGGTTTAACAATTGTTTTCATCTTATCCACCTATCTTTCCGTTACAGGAACGAGTACTTTATTTTTCATGACGTCAAAAATGCCAAGAGGTGTCACACGAACATAAGGTAAGTGAGTAGATTGTAAAAATAAAAATGTGTAAACCGCATCCGTGTGGTGATACCCTCTTTCTTTCAGCGCCTTCTTTAACGTCTGTTCTTGTTCCATTAACACTTCAACCGGTTCTTCTGATAAACCGCCTGAAATCGGTAATGGTAATGTCACAAGTGGCGCGCCGTTTTCTATTAAGACCATGCCTCCGCCAATACGTTTTATTTCTTCAAACGCTTGATGCATCGCTTTTTTATCTTTTCCAATTAGAATGATGTCGCCCGTATTCGAATAAGAAGTAGCAAACCCTTCTACATGGGAAGAAAACCCTTTTAATAACGTATTAACACGCCATTCTCCTTCACGATTTAACAACATAATAAAACTTTCATCATGTTCATGGGAAAGTGTTTCAACTGAAGTATTCACTGTTATTTCATACGGCTTTGTAATGACATCGTTAATCATTTCAATGCCAAACGCATGGTCAAATATAAAATCTTCTTCATATAAGTCAAATGTTGGCGCAAATGTCCTTAAAACAGACCAATCAACCGGCTCGAATGCATCATTACTTTGTCCATCCTTTTTTAACCAAATACCTTTCGATAACACATCTGTCGGGACTGGATTATGTTCATCCTCTAAAAAATTCAACGTTGCATAACGACCTGTCGCAATCACCCCGTGAACGTCCGTCATATCGTAGTAACGCGCTACATTATAGGACGCCATCAAGTAAGCATCTATGGCTGGAACGCCTGCATCTAATGCCGCTTGAATGCATTTATCCATCACTCCATCTACATGAAAGGACGGGGTTGAGCCATCTGTTGTCATCATTAAATGGTCAAATACATCTAGCTCCGCATCCACGATTTCTTGTAATAAATGAGGTAAATCTGGACGGATCGATGAATGACGTAAAGTAACCGCATAACCATGCAATAAGCGGGATTCCACCTCTTCCAAAGTCATTGCTTCATGGTCCCCATCTATACCAAGGAGCTTCATACGCGTTAATGTCTTTTCAGATGCCCCGGGTAAATGACCTTCAATTTTCTTTCCTGCTTCTTTCGCGGCTTGAACTGTCGCAAACAGATTCGGATCTCCTCCTAACAGACGTGGCCAACCTGTTAACTCACCTGCTAGAAGTACATCCTCACGCATTAACCAAGGCATAATTGCTTCTGGATTAAATTGCTCACGTTCATCTTTTAAAACGGTTTGAGAATCCATTCTTGCCCACCAATAATAGTGGAATGGTTGTTTTTTTAATTGATCGAGCAATGTAAAAATCGTTTCATTATCATGCCCCATAAAAAAGGTTAAGTTATCGGAAATAAATGTTGTCGTACCACGTGCACCTGCAAATTCAGCGAAAGTTTTTGGGTTGTACAATTGAAAAGGATGAACATGTCCTTCAATATAGCCTGGTACAATCTTTTTCCCAGTCGCGTCCTTAACTTCAGTTCGGTCCATCATTGCTGGCATTTCTTTCCCTGCATATACAATACGCTCATTATGTATCCAAATATTCCCGGTACACCACTTTTTATAAATCGAATGTAAATAAGTTGCATTCGTAATGATAAGGTCTGGCGATTCATTTCCATTAATCATTTGAAGTTGTTCATGTATTTCTTGTTGTGTCCACATATAGCAAATCCTCCATGTTCGTTTATTTATATGAGTTTAAAAGAATTTTAACCTATTCAAATACTTTTCTTTATCGTAGCACAGCACTGGTGTTTTAAACAGATTTTTCAAATACTTGTCGTGAAATAAAGGACTTTTAAATTTGATAAGGAAATAAACAAATAGATAGTAAATAGAGTAGGAGGGTTGGCATGACGAATAAACTGAACTTCAATCAAAATACAGCCACTGAATATGATCGTGGCATTCGGCGAACACTTCCAACATATGACGTATTATTCCGGCTTATTCAAGCATATTTTCGAAAACAGCTAGCCGCAGAGAGTGAATTTCTTATTGTCGGGGCTGGTGGTGGAACTGAACTCGCTTTATTAGGACCTGAAAATCTAAAATGGACATTTACCGCTGTTGACCCTGCGCCTGCAATGCTTGATTTAGCACGGGATAAAGCAGCACAATTTCAGTTAACGGACCGTGTGAAATTCATCGAAGGAACGATTGAAAAAGTCAATGATACTCATGATTATGACGCAGCAACACTTGTCCTTGTGCTTCATTTTATTCAAGATAATGAAGATAAACTTCGACTCTTAAAACAGATTCGCGCACGTTTAAAAAGTGATGCACCCTTCGTATTAGCGGCGATGTATGGTGACCGCGAAAATCCAGAATTTGATGAACTCTTCGCTTTGTGGAAGGCATACTGGCTTGATACGACGCGGTTAACAGAAGAGGAAATAAATGAAATGGAGAAGACTGTGAGAAATTTATCTTTTATTCCTGAAACCAAAATCATTACAATGCTAAAAGAGGCTGGTTTTACGAATATCACGAAGTTCTTTAAAACGAATATGTTCGGTGGTTGGATTTGTAAAGCAGACTAAGTGAAAAACAGTAGCCGAGTGATTCAGCTACTGTTTTTCTTATTTATTCGAACGTACGCCAGCCAATATCTGTACGGTAAAAGAATCCGTCCCACGTTAAGTCTCGCAAACTATGGTAAACATCAGCTTGTGCATCTTTTAAGGTTTCCGCTGTTGCAGCAACTAAAATGACTCGTCCACCGTCTCCGATGAAGTCATCACCTTCTTGTTTCGTTCCCGCATGATAAACATGCAATCCTTGTTCAGTTAATTTATCTAAATTAGGCAATGTCGCACCTGTTATCGGATCTTCTGGATATCCTTCAGAGGCGATCACAACGCCAAGTACTTCATCGTCATTCCAAACTAAATCGTACGGTGCCCCGCTCATTAATGCCGTCATAAACTCACCAAAATCTGAGGCCATACGCGGCAAGACAACTTGTGCTTCTGGATCGCCAAAACGTGCGTTATACTCAATCACTTTCGGACCTTCTTTTGTTAAAATAAGTCCTGCATATAAGATGCCCGTAAATGGTGTACCTTCCATTGCCATCGCTTCAACTGTTGGCGCAACAACTTTATCATAAGACTCTTGTACGACATCGACAGAAATTTGAGGTACCGGTGAATAAGCACCCATCCCCCCCGTATTTGGCCCACGGTCACCGTCATAAGCACGTTTATGATCTTGTGCAATGACCATCGGGTAAATTTTCCCGTCGTGCACGAAAGACATAAACGAAAACTCTTCACCATCTAAAAACTCCTCAATAACGACTTTAGATGAAGAATCTCCAAATCGTTGATTACCAATCATATCATCCACCGCATGAAGTGCTTCTTCAAGCTTCATCGCAACGATGACACCTTTTCCAGCAGCAAGACCGTCTGCTTTTACAACAATCGGTGCCCCTTTTTCACGAATAAACGCTTTCGCTTCTTCCGCATCTGTAAATGTTCCGTATGCAGCAGTTGGAATATTGTATTTCTTCATCAATTCCTTCGCAAATGATTTACTACCTTCAATTTTCGCTGCTTCTTTCGTAGGACCAAATGCTGTTAAGCCCTGGTCTTTAAAATAGTCAACAATTCCATTTGCAAGCGGATCTTCTGGACCAACAAATGTCAATTGAACATCTTGTTCTTTTGCAAATCGAACAAGTCCTTCAAAGTCTGTTGCCGCAATATCAACAATTTCGGCATCATTTTTCATCCCATCATTTCCTGGTGCAACAAATACTTTTGTTACAGAAGGAGAGATGGAAAATTGTCTAGCAATTGCATGCTCACGACCACCACTACCAATGACGAGTACTTTCAATGTAAAATACCCCCTTCTTAATGTTTAAAATGACGCACACCTGTAAAGACCATTGTAATACCATATTCATTCGCTTTTTTGATCGAATCTTCATCTTTTACAGAGCCGCCTGGTTGAATAATTGCTGTAATGCCTGCTTTTGCAGCTGCTTCTACTGTATCATCCATTGGAAAAAATGCATCTGATGCAAGTGCTGCACCCTTAGCACGGTCTCCTGCTTGTTCCAAGGCAATCCCTGCTGCCCCGACGCGGTTCATCTGACCAGCCCCAACGCCAAGTGTCATTTGATCATCTGACACGACAATTGCATTCGATTTAACATGTTTTACAACTGCCCAACCAAGCTTCATCGCTTCCCATTCTTCTTCTGTCGGCTCACGGTCTGTTGCAACGCGAATCTCTGCATCAGTAAAACCATATTTATCAGGCTCCTGCATTAATAAGCCACCTTCAACAGAAACTGTATTCCATTCATCTTGTTTATTTTGTTCAAATGAAATGGTTAACAAACGAATGTTTTTCTTCTTCGTTAATAATTCAATCGCTTCTTTAGCGAATGAAGGTGCGATAATAATTTCTAAGAAAATCTCACTTAACTGTTCTGCTGTTGTTACATCGACTTCACGATTTAATGCGATGATGCCACCAAAAATAGAAACAGAATCTGCTTCATACGCTTTACTAAATGCTTCCGCAATCGTTTCAGCCGTTCCAACACCACATGGGTTCATATGTTTAACTGCAACTGCTGATGGTGCTTCAAATTCTTTTACAATTTGAAGCGCAGCGTTTGCGTCTTGAATATTATTATACGATAATTCTTTTCCATGCAACTGTTCTGCGTAAGCAATCGAGAAATCAGAGCCGAGTGGCTTACTGTAAAACGCTGCTTTTTGATGTGGATTTTCACCGTAACGAAGCGGTTGTTTTAATTCATACGTGTATGTTACTTGTTCTGGGAATTCTTCACCTGATAAATTCGTTAAATAATTTGCAATAAGCGCATCATAGGCTGCTGTATGACGAAATACTTTTGCTGCAAGGCGACGACGTGTTTCATTTGTTGTTTGACCGTCTGCTTTTAACTCTGTTAAGACCTGTTCATAGTCTACTACGTCAACAATGACTGTAACATACGCATGGTTTTTCGCAGACGCACGTAACATCGCAGGTCCACCAATATCGATATTTTCTATTGCATCTTCTGTTGTCACATCTGGTTTTGAAATCGTTTCTTTAAATGGATATAAATTTACACAAACGATGTCAATCGGATTGATATCATGCTCTTCCATTTGTGCTTGATGTGTTTTATCGTCTCTTTTTGCGAGTAAGCCACCGTGGATTAGTGGATTTAACGTTTTCACACGACCTTCCATAATTTCCGGAAAACCTGTTACTTCATCGACCGCAAGAACATTTACGCCATTTTCAGCGAGATGTTTCATCGTTCCACCTGTTGATAAAATTTCATACCCTAATTCTTCCAATGCTTTTGCAAATTCTAAAATCCCACTTTTGTCAGATACACTAAGCAGTGCACGTTTTTTCACAAGTAAACCCTCCAATTATAATCGCTTGAATTCATTTTTTCGCAAATAATTTATGTAACGTATCTTTAAATAACATATGTTCAACCTTATGAATAGCTTCTGCTGTTTTTTCTACATTACCCTCGACAACTCGAACAACTTCTTGAGCAACAATCGGCCCTGTATCCATCCCTTCATCGACTAAATGAACCGTTACGCCCGTCACTTTCACCCCATGTTCTACAGCTTGTTCAATCGCTTCCTTTCCTGGAAATGATGGTAATAATGATGGATGGATATTTACAATCCGAGATGGGTAGGCATCTAGCAGTGTCTCTCCAACAAGTCGCATATATCCAGCAAGAACAAGCCACTCTACCTCGCTCGCTTGTAACCTCTCTAAAATAGCTGCTTCATATTTTTCTCTCTTTTGATAAGCTTTCGGTGAAAACGCCGCCACTGGAACATTTAATTTCTGCGCACGTTCTACAACATAGGCTTCTGGCTTATCTGTAATTAACAAAACGATTTCAGCGTTCAACTCGCCATTTCGGCACGCTTCTTCGATAGCAACAAAATTCGTGCCGCTTCCAGATGCGAAAACGGCAATTTTGGTTTTTTCACTCATGCTTCTAAACTCCCGTCATGCTCACCGATAAATATAATCCCTTCACCGCTGATCACACGACCGATGATTGAAGCCTTCTCTCCGTGCGCTTCTGCAATTTCAATCGCACGATTTGCTTCTGCTTCAGGTAATGCAACGACAAAGCCTATCCCCATATTAAAGACATTATATAAATCTTTATCTGTTAACTTCCCTTTCTCTTTCAACATCTTGAAAATAGGAAGCACTTCCCAAGAATCAAGTGTGACTTCAGCAGCTAAGCTTTCTGGTAACATACGTGGTAAGTTTTCAAAGAAACCACCACCTGTAATATGTCCCATTGAATGAACAGCTAGTTCACGGTGCATTTCCAGTACTGGCTTCGCATAAATTTTAGTCGGTTCTAATAACGCTTCACCTACTGTACCAAGCGCTTCATATCCAGCAATTTTATCATTTACCGTATAGCCTTCATCTTCCAATACAATTTTACGAACGAGTGAAAAACCGTTGGAATGGATTCCGCTTGAAGCAATTCCTACAAGTACATCGCCTTCTACAACTTTTTCACCTGTTACAATATCACTCTTCTCACAAGCCCCTACCGCGAAACCAGCTAAATCATACTCATCTTCTTCGTAAAGGCCAGGCATTTCTGCAGTCTCTCCACCGATTAATGCTGCTCCTGACTGAACACATCCATCTGCAATCCCTTTGACAATCGCTTCAACTTTTTCAGGAATTGACTTTCCAAGCGCAACATAATCTAGGAAATAAAGCGGTTCTGCCCCCTGTGCAACGATGTCATTCACACACATAGCAACACAATCCACGCCAATTGTGTCATGTTTATCCGCCATAAATGCAAGCTTTAACTTTGTCCCGACCCCGTCTGTTCCAGAGATTAAAACAGGCTCTTTATAATTTAAAGTAGATAAATCAAACATCCCACCAAATCCACCAAAAGCCCCCATTACCCCGAGACGGTCTGTTCTTTCAACGTGTGACTTCATTCGCTTTACCGACTCATAACCTGCTTCAATATTTACTCCTGCTTTTTCATATGCATTTGACATTGGAAAAGCCTCCTATTTTACAATTTCTTTTTCATGTGGCAATACCGTATCTGAGAAAATCTCTGTCGGATATTCTCCAGTAAAACAAGCTAAACATTGCCCACAGTTTTTCATCGTATCTGGTCGTCCAATTGCTTCTAACATACCTTCTGGCGATAAAAACGTTAATGTATCAGCATCGATTAACACTCGAACCTCTTCTACCGTTCGACCGGATGCGATGAGTTCCGAATCCGTACTAATATCGACACCATAAAAACATGGACTTATTAATGGCGGTGAAGCAATAACAACATGCACTTCTGTTGCACCTGCTTCTTTTAACATTTTCACAATTCTTCTAGATGTCGTCCCGCGGACAATTGAATCGTCAACCATGACAACTCTTTTCCCTTTTACTACTTGAAGTACTGGTGATAATTTCATCTTTACGCCTTGTTCGCGCAATGACTGTGAAGGCTGAATGAATGTACGACCAACATAACGACTTTTAATTAACCCTAATTCGTACGGAATCCCACTCGCTTCAGAAAATCCTATGGCAGCTGAAATACTCGAATCTGGAACACCAGTGACAACATCTGCTTCGATCTCGCCAATTTCTTTCGCAAGCTGTTTCCCACAACGCTTTCTCGCTGTATGAATATTAATACCGTCAATATCTGAGTCAGGACGCGCAAAATAAACATATTCCATTGAACACATTGCTGAGTCTTTAGTTGATGCAAAGCGCTCTGAATGTAAACCATTTCGATTCACAATGATTAACTCCCCAGGTTCTACAGATCGTACACTTTCCGCCCCGATAATATCGAATGCACAAGTTTCTGATGCGACAACCCACGAATCACCTATTTTTCCAAGTGAAAGTGGTCTTAACCCATTTGGATCTTGTGCAATCATCAAGCTTTCTTCTGTTAAAATGACGAAAGCAAATGCCCCTTTTAACATGGATAATGCTTTCTTGACACGATCACGCTGTGTTAGCGAGCCACTACTTCGTTTAATTAAATGTGCGAGCACTTCTGTATCTGAATTCGTTTGAAATATACTTCCTTGTCTTTCTAAATGCTCTCTTAATTCCGCTGCGTTCACAATATTTCCATTCATTCCAACCGCCAGACTACCCGTCGTTGAACGGAAAACGAGTGGCTGAACATTCTCAATGCCACGCCCGCTCTCCGTTGAATAACGAACTTGCCCAATTGCCGCATGCCCTTTTAAATCATCTAATGTTAAATTAGAAAACACATCGTTTACAAGTCCTTCCCCTTTAATAACTTGTAAACTACTCCCTGTTGTCGTTACAATTCCTGCACCTTCTTGCCCACGATGTTGCAATGCATGAAGGCCGTAATACGTGTATTGTGCAGCTTCTTCATTTCCCCATATCCCAAAAACGCCGCACTCTTCGTTTAGTCCTCTAAGTTCAGCAAGCATTGAAGAGCCCCTTCCCATTCTGTTTGAAATTCTTCAACTGTTCCTTCGATTAACATTACATTTTCTTTATTTTTTATCGAAATTTTTTCATCATCCGTTACAACACCAATTTTCACTGCATCCTTCACAGTACTTTCAAACGCTTCAATATGTTCTTCTTTTACAGAAACTAAGAAACGAGATTGTGTTTCACTAAATAATGCTGTAACCGCTGATCCTGGGATTGTTACATTCGCCCCTAAGCCATTTGACGCAAATACTTTTTCACAAAGCCCAACTGCAAAGCCGCCTTCAGATAAATCTGTAGCCGATGAAACGAGTCTTTCTTGAATAGCCGCAAGTAGTGCTTTTTGACGTACTGCTTCTACTTCCAAATCGATTGTCGGTGCTTGTCCTGTAATTTTCCCGTCCAGTAACTGTTGTAACTCACTACCGCCAAAAGCTAAATCAGCTTCACCGATCATATAAATTACATCACCTGCAGCTTTAAATTCAGTCGTTGTCGTATGTGACAAATCATGTACTAAACCAACCATACCAATTGTTGGCGTTGGATAAACTGCTTGTCCGTTTACTTCATTCGACATTGATACGTTTCCACTAATCACAGGGGAATCTAATGCTAAACAAGCTGCTGAAATACCATCTGCTGATTTCTCAAACTGCCAAAACACCTCTGGCTTGTCTGGATTTCCAAAGTTTAAACAATCCGTAAGCGCAATTGGTTCAGCGCCTGAACTAACAAGGTTACGAGCAGCTTCTGCAACTGCAATTTTCCCACCTGTCTCAGGATCTAAATAAACATAACGCGCATTACAATCTGAGGTCATTGCAAGTCCTTTGTTCGTTCCTTCTACACGAATAACGCCCGCTGAAGAACCAGGTGCAACAACCGTATTTCGTCTTGCATGTGTATCAAACTGTTCATAAATCCATTTTTTAGACGCGATTGATGGTCTACCAAGTAAAGCCTTTAACGTTTCTTTATAATCGGACACTTTTGGTTCTGTCATTTCCATTGCTTGGAACTCTTTAAAGTAATCCGGTTCTTTTGACTCTTTGTAATAAACAGGTGCATCTTCTGCTAGTGCATCTGCCGGAACTTCCGCAACAACTTCCCCTTTGTGCACAAGACGAAGCATTTTATCATCTGTTACATGACCAATTGCAACTGCTTCAACCCCGTACTTATCAAAAATATCAAGCGCTTCTTGTTCGCGACCTTTCTCAATCACAAACAACATACGTTCTTGAGATTCAGAAAGCATCATTTCATATGCTGTCATGCCTTCTTCACGTTGTGGCACTAAATCTAAATTTAATTCAACACCGTACCCTGCACTTGAAGCCATTTCTGCTGAAGCCGAAGATAAACCTGCTGCGCCCATATCTTGCATGCCGATTAATGCGTCTGACTTAGCAAGTTCTAAGCAAGCATCCATCACAAGTTTCTCTAAAAATGGGTCACCAGCTTGCATCACCGGGAACTCTTCATCTTCTTCTACTGTTAATTCAGCTGAAGACATCGTTGCCCCGTGAATTCCATCTCTTCCTGTTGTCGCTCCTGCATACATAACCGTATTGCCTACACCTGCTGCACGGCCTTTTTGAATATCTTCATGGTTGATTAAACCGACTGCCATCGCATTCACAAGTGGTCTTGTTGAATAGCAATTATCAAACTGTGCTTCTCCTGCAATTGTTGGAATACCAATCCCATTTCCATAACTTGCAATTCCTGCTACCGCTTCCTTAAATAAAAAACGATCACGTGCTTTCGTTAAGTCACCAAAACGAAGAGAGTTTACTAATGCTACAGGACGTGCGCCCATTGAAAACACATCACGTAAAACACCACCAGCACCTGTCGCGGCACCGATAAACGGTTCAATCGCAGATGGTGAGTTATGCGATTCCATTTTAAAAACGGCCGCTTGATTATCACCAATGTCAACAATACCTGCACCTTCACCAGGGCCTTGTAAAACACGCTCTCCGGATGTTGGGAACTTTTTCAAAATCGGTTTCGAACTTTTATATGAACAGTGCTCAGACCATAGAGCAGAAAACAAACCAGTTTCAGTATAATTCGGTAAACGTCCTAAACTTTTCTCTGCAAACTCAAACTCTTCATCCGTCATCCCCATTTGACGATATAATTTTTCTTCTTTAACTTGTTGTGTATTCGGCTCCATTATGTTCATTCCACCTTTTTCAAAATTGACTTAAATAAACGATATCCATCCACATGACCTAAAATTTCTTCAACCGCTCTTTCAGGTAACGGCATCATACCAAGCACATTGCCTTCTTTGTTTATGACGCCTGCAATCTTCGCCACACTTCCGTGATCCTGCTCGTCTTGATATGTAAATATAATTTGATGATTCACTTCCATCTCTTGAAGTGTTTCTTCGTCCACATAATAGTTTCCATATTGATGCGCAAAAGGAAGTGTTATTTCTTCTCCTTTTGTATATTCAGATGTAAATTGTGATGTCGCATTTTCAACAATTAGCTTCGAAGTACCTGTTTGAAATTTCAGACCTTTATTTTGTAGTAGAGCACCTGGCACAAGATTAGCTTCTGCTAAAATTTGAAATCCATTTCCTACCCCTACAACTGGTTTACCTGATTGTGCAAATTCACGTAAATATCTCATCGCATCCGAACCTTTTGCTAGTGCACCAGGACGTAAGTAATCGCCATAAGATGCACCACCTGGTACGAATACTGCATCATAATCTACTAGCCGTTTTGCATCTGTATGCCAGATAAGTGTTGCTTCCTCGCCTAATACACCGTGAACTGCGCGGTGCATATCCACATCGCAGCCTGAACCTGGAAACACTAAAATTGCAAATTTCATTTACTTCATGCCTCCTCAATTTCAAAGCGGTAATCTTCAATCACTCGGTTAACAAGAAGCTCTTTACACATTTCATCAACACGTGTCTCAATATCTGTTGTTGTTCCGTCTAATTCCAATTCGACTAATTTCCCAATACGAACACTTTTTACTTCTTCATACCCCATATTTTGAAGTGCTTTCTGAGCCGCCGTACCTTGTGGATCTACTACACTTTCACGTAATGTTACATATACATTTACTTTTGTCATGTTTTGTTCCTCCTAAATGGAATTAAGTTTTACGATTATTTATTAAACCAAACGGTAGATGCTTCGATTTCTTCCAACGTCTTCTTCAAATCATCAGTCATAATTGTGACGTGTCCCATTTTACGCTTTTCTTTCGCTTCAGCTTTTCCGTATAAATGAATGGACCAATCTGGATAACTTCCTATTTCTTTTTGAAGTGGCTCTACATGCTCACCAAGTACATTCACCATAATTGACGGCGCCCATAATTTCGGTTCACGTAACGGCCATCCACAAACTGCACGAACATGTTGATGGAACTGGGATACGTTACACGCTTCAATTGAATAATGACCTGAGTTATGCGGACGAGGTGCAAGTTCATTAATTAAAATATTGCCATCTGTTAATACAAACATTTCAACAGCTAACGTGCCGATTAACTCAAGATGATTTGCAATTTTCTCCGCAGCTTCAATTGCCTTTTCTGTAACCCCCGCATTAATACGAGCAGGTACAATCGATTCATGTAAAATATGATCTTTATGAATATTTTCAGCAATCGGTAAACAATACGATTGACCATCTACACCACGTTGAATGATTACCGAAACCTCTTTAGTAAACGGTACAAATGCTTCTGCAATACAGCTAGAGTGTTCAAATAAAGAACGTGCTTCTTCTAACTGATCCATTGAATCAATTTTCATCTGCCCTTTTCCGTCATAACCACCAAATGCCGTTTTCACAACACAAGGGAACCCTACCTTTTCAATTTTCCGTTCTAGTTCTTCAAATGAGTCTGCACTCACATACGGTGCAACCGGTGCCCCTGCTGCTGTGATTTCGGTTTTTTCATTAATACGGTTTTGCGTAATTCGAATAAGGTCCGCTCCTTGTGGCACATAAGCTTTCTCACTTAATTTTTTCAAACCTTCGTAGTCAATATTTTCAAATTCAAAAGTGATCACATCACTCATTTTTGCTAATTCATTTAACGCTGTTTCATCATCATATGCAGCGACAATTTTATAGTCTGCAATTTGACCACAAGGCGAGTCCTCCGTAGGATCAAGCACTGCAATTCTAAACCCTGCTTCTTTTGCAGCTAATCCCATCATACGTCCAAGCTGTCCCCCACCAATAATGCCAATCGTTTGTCCTGGTAAAATGGTTTTCATGATAGTTCACTGCTACTTTCTAATGCGATATCTCGCATATTTTCTCGACGCTCTTCAATTCTTTTCGTTAACGCTTCATCATGCAAACTTAACAATTGCGCTGCATAAATCCCTGCATTTGTTGCACCAGCTTTTCCAATTGCCATCGTTGCAACTGGTACACCACCCGGCATTTGCACAATTGATAATAAAGAATCTTTTCCACTTAAAGCACGTGATTGAATTGGAACTCCAATCACGGGTAGTAATGTTTTAGAAGCAACCATGCCTGGTAAATGAGCTGCCCCGCCAGCACCTGCAATAATTATTTGAAGTCCACGCCCCGCAGCCTGTTCCGCATATTCAAACATAAAATCGGGTGTACGGTGTGCTGAAACTACTTTCTTCTCATAGGGAACATGTAGTTCATCCAATACATCACAAGTATGCTTCATTGTCTCCCAATCACTTTTACTACCCATAATTACACCAACTTTAAGTTCCAACCTTTTCCACTCCTTTTATTCTTTTCAAATTAATCTTTCATATCATTTTTAAGTAATAAAAAAGTCCTCGAATAACCTTCTCATCATGCATGAAAAGCAGGTCATTCGAGGACTTTGAAGTATGCGCGTCTATTGGCCATACGCTTCATGAGTAAGCACACACCTTTCACAATCTTCCTGACAGTTGCTTTCCCGCATAGTCCTGACATTCCGGTGTCTTGGTAGAAACGTTGAAGCCGATTCTTCAACTTATATGGGGAATATTCAACAATACATTTAGTTTAACAAGTAATAAAAGATTCGTCAATGAAAAAACGAACATTAATAATAATTATTATTACATCGTTCGTCTTTCAAGCTTTTTTATTTTAAAACACCTTTAAATTTGATAATTTGACGAATCGGAATGAATTCCCCCTCTCTTTCTTCAAATAAAGGTTCTTCTTTTCTCCCAACAACTTGATAACCTTCCTTTTCCATTCGTTTTAGACAATCTTCAATTTCTTCATTTTCTTGTAATTCAAACCAAATCGTTTTTTTACGACTCACTTAAATAATCTTCCTCTCCTCACAGATTTAACCCAGAAACCACCATGTATTGCTTTTGGTTCATAAGAAATAATAAATGCTTTTGGATCTAATTCTTTAATCGTATTATAAAGTTTTAATTCATACTTTCTTGGCGTTAGAATTTGTAACGCGGAACGGTTCCCTTCCAAACCATGGGCAGACCAGTCCGTCACTCCGTAACCATATTCTCTTAAAAGTCGTGGTAAACGTTTATCTTCATCAGCTGTAATCACATTTACTGTAATATAGCCAAGTGCCAATTTTTCTTCGATTTTTGTTCCTATAATAACTCCGCAACCATAACCTAATGCATAGGCAATTAAATTTTGAATTTCATTTAAATTATCTAATACAAGACCTAATCCTAGAACATAAATGAGCATTTCTACCGTACTGACAGTAGCTGCAATATATCGATAGCCTTTTAATGTTAAAATCATTCGAATCGTAAAAAAAGTAACATAAACAATATTTATTGTAAAAATAATAAGGACCATTTGCACAGAAATCTCTCCTTTCCATTCATCTAGCTTAACGATAAACAGTTTGTTTTTCAAATTATTTCATATTATATGAAAGAGTCTTATGTTAAATGTGCTTTTTTTATTTCGAAAACTAACTTTAAAATTAGTGAATTAGAACAAAAAAAGAGTCACTACCATAAAGGTAATGACTCTTTTAATGCTTGGCAACGTCCTACTCTTGCAGGGGCTCACCCCAACTACCATCGGCGCTGAAGAGCTTAACTTCCGTGTTCGGTATGGGAACGGGTGTGACCTCTTCGCTATCGCCAC
>JAPFCR010000050.1 GCA_026169375.1 Sporosarcina sp.
ATGCAAAGGACTTTACAAGAGCAGATAAAGCTGTAGATAAGGAAAAGAAAGAAGAAAAGTAATTGATAGTGACGGATTAGTAGTCACGTAATTCAGATGATTGCTTGGAAATGTCATGAATTGATTTAGAAAGCTCTCTTGGCCAGAAAACGGTCAGGAGGGCTTTTACTGCTTTAACATCGGATGATTAGACGCGAATGCAGCTTAACTAGATCAAAGTTGTACAAACTAATAAAGCGTTAGCTATCTGGAAGGATGACTAACGCTTTATTATCAGTGACGATACTCACTCAACCTTGAGGTATCAGAATAGTGTCTAAGTTGTGTGAGTGACAGGGGCAATCGAGTGAGGTTTGATAAAATTGTTTGGGAATTGTGTGATGCACAGGCATGACCTGGGGTAAGTATTCAAAAACTGCTCTAGATTGAAAAAATAACAAACTATAGCAGTTTTTAGTGTTTTTTAACAACATATTATTGAATTGTTTGGAAGTTGTGTGATGCACAGGCATGCTCCGTACACCTGATGCACAGGCATGCTCCGTAAACCGTTAACGTTCAATCCCCATCCTCAAGTTCCTCTTTATAATCTTGCCATCTATCAATGGCTAATGATTTGTATCTTGGAGATACTTGCTTCCCGGTGATTAACTGACTAAATAGCCTTCTCGCGTCTACGTAATGACCGAGTCTTAAGTTTAAATCGGCTATCAAATAAATTAACCGATCTTCATCGACTTCTTCTTGCTCAATGTCTTCATAGGCCATCATGTATATATAATCGTCTAAGGCATTTTGTAAAAATCGAAGTTCCTCTGCTTCATCTTCTATCATTCTATATAACCAAGCTAATTTTAGCGATAAGTTGGCGGTGATGAATTTTCTTTCATTGACAATACTTGCAGTAAGTAATGCAAGTTTAAATGTGTGTATGGCTTCTTCGATTGTTCTTTCTCCGACCATATTCATGACGTTTATTTTACTAATATACGCTTCCTTTAATTTTTTGCGTTGATGGTCACTTAATTTTCGGTAGGAATTATAAAAGGCAAAACCGCATTCGGGACAGATGGTAATGTCGTAGAAGAGAGGGTTTGGTCCGTCATAGTGAATACAAAAATCACTATCTCTTTTAAGCACTTTTGTTTTACTCATTCTGACTTTCGTCGTTGTAAATTTATGATCACAATATAAACATGTTGATTTTGCTTGATAAAACATACACAATGTTCTCCTTTACTCAAAATTATCTTTATTTTAACATAAATGCAAGATGGAGAGGTGTGCCTGTGCATCACACAACTCGGAAACAATTCTGACAGTTGAAGTGAGAAGGTGACTAAGAGTGTTACCTTCTGTTAAATCAAAATATTCAGTTGACATTAACCAAGGATAAAGTTATTATAAATTTAACTTTAATTTTACCGATTTATTCTCGTTTCATTTATCTGATTATTCCGACATTCAATAGTTAAGTAGTTAAAGTGAGGTGTCGAAAAAAGGAGGAGGATGTAGAAAGATATAGCTAAGATTATTATTTTCATAAATAGTAAAGTAGCTTAAGTGATGACGGGAGACTCTGAATCATAAATTGTATATATAAAAGAAAAAAAGGGGTGAAGAGATGGTGAAAAAAGAAAATTTAGACAAGAAAATCAAGAAGAAAAAGTTCAAAATGCCCCACTTACTTTGGATTATGTTAGGTTTGCTACTTCTTGCAAGTCTCGCAACTTATATTGTGCCTGCTGGGAATTTTGCTGTTGACGAGAATGGCCAAGTGTTAGGTGATCAGTTTGAATATATCGGGCATCAAACACCTGTTAATCCTTGGCAAATGTTAATGTTGTTCTTAGATGGATTAAATCAGTCTGGAACAATTATCTTCCTTGTCTTAGTGGCGGGCGCAACGATTGGCGTATTACTTGCGTCGGGGTCCATTGACAACATTCTGAACTGGGCGATTTATAAACTGAAAGATAAAGGCTCAGGTATCTTAGTAAGTGCAATGTTTATTTTAATTGTCTATATCGGTGGGTTTGCGGGAAGTGATGCTTTAATCGCGTTAGTTCCAATCGGGGTTGTTTTTGCTAAGAAGATGAAGTTAGACCCATTAGTTGCGATTGGCATTACAACATTTCCTGCGTTAATTGGATTTGGCACAGGCCCACAATCCATGCTTGTCCCTCAGATGATGATAGATATTCGACCCTATTCAGGTTTTGGTCTTCGTTTTCTGTTTATGAACATTTTTATGATTATCGGATTGTTCTACTTAATGAGATATATTAAAAAGATTCAAAAAGATGATAAAAACTCTTTAATGTATAGCGAAGGATGGAGAGCGCAAAAAGTTAACGGAGCGATTGAGAATGATGTCATTCAAGAAGAAAAGCTTAAACCAGCCAGTGTTTTCGCTTTAGCTGCGTTCATTGTTCAATATTTAGTCATTATTTCTTATTCAACGTTTGGCGGTGATCCTGACCAATTGTATAACTTTATGATTGTGGTTAATATTTTAACAGTTCTTGTCATCGGCCTATCTACACGGATGTCTTTAGATAATTTAGGAGATAGTTTTGCGAAAGGATTAGCATCCATGGCGTTCATCTCATTTATCATTGGGTTAGCGCGAGTGATGTCTTTAATTTTGACAGAGGGAAATATACTCGATACGGTTGTTTTTACTTTAACAAAGCCGCTCATGGAGATTAACCAAAGTTTTTCTACAATAGGAATTTCGATGATTGTCGCTTTACTGAATCCGCTTGTGCCTTCTGCGACAAGTAAAGCAGCGATTCTTATCCCGATTATTCAACCGATTGCTGAAACATTAAATTTGCCAAAACAAGTTGCGATTCAAGCTTTCCAATTTGGAGATGGTTTTACGAATCTCGTATCTCCAGTTCTCGGCTGGACTATTGGTTCATGTGTTGCCGCTGGAGTTTCTTTTGTTAAATGGGTCCGTTGGGTTTTACCAGCTGTGATACTATTTTTAATTTTAAGTTTTGTTATTTTATACATTTTAACAAGTGTCGGCTGGACAGGTGGAGCTGTCTAAGGAAATTTAAAGGAGGAATAAACAATGACAACACAGTCAAGTTTGAATGAATTCATCACGAGAAATGCCAAGGAATTGGAAGCGGATACAATAGCCATACGGAAGTATTTACATGAACATCCAGAGTTAAGTAGTAAAGAATATGAAACTGTGAAATTCCTAAAAAAGGAAATTGCAAAGTTAGATGTACAAATTGAAGATGTACCGAATAGTACTGGGTTTACCGTGCTATTGGATACGGGAAGAGAAGGGAAGACGCTCGGTATTCGGACAGATATTGATGCTTTACCCGTTCAGGAAAGTGAAGAAAACTTAGCAGGTCCTAGAAAATATTCATCAAAAAATCCAGGAGTCATGCATGCGTGTGGGCATGATGGTCATATGGCGATTGTTTTATCGACGATGAAAATAATAAGTGAAATGAAGGAAAAGTTAAGTGGAAAAATCTATTTTATTTTTGAAGAAGGTGAAGAGATTGGTAGCGGCATTGACGCGATGATTCAGCATTTACGCGGTAAAGAAATCGATGCAATTTACGGGAATCATTTAGCTGCATTTTTAGATAGTGGGAAAATAGGCATTGACCCTGGACCGTGTATGGCGGGTGCGGTGTTTGTTGATTTTACAGTGAAAGGAAAAGGCGGGCACGGCGCACGACCAGACCTTTCGATAAACCCGATCTTTGCGGCGGCGAATGTGTTAACAGGATTAACAAATGCGTGGGCGAATCAGATCGATGTCACAAAAACAGTAACGTTAGGCTTGACTCAAATTCATGGGGGCTTTGCGAATAATGTAATTCCTGAAGAAGTGAAAATTGGTGGTTCTTTACGTTTTTATGATATGGACGAAGGGGAAAAAGCGTTAGAAATCGTAAAAAATGTCGCGAGTCATACAGCTAAAGCACATCATTGTACGGTAGCGTTTAGTGATGAATTTAGAGTAGCGGCAATGCCTGTAGTCAATGATGAAAAACTATCGGAAATTGCGCAAACGGGAATTGAAGAAATGATGCCTGGATCGATTGTCCATGATGTCGAATGGTTTGCGTCAGAGTCTTTCAACAAATATGCCAAAATCTCACCGACATTGTTTGCGTTTATCGGCATAAGAAATGAAGTATTCGGAAGTGGTGCAGAACATCATAATGATCAATTCGATGTAGATGAACAAGCACTCATTAACGGTGTCATGGCCACGACTAAATTTGCAGTTGATTATTTAATAGATTAAAAAGTGAGGAAGTGTAGAAATGAAATATGATTTTACGACAGTAGTTAACCGAAAAAATACAGGGGCTTTAAAATGGGAGCAAATGTATGAATGGAATGAAAACGTTTCAGATGATGTAATCCCATTATCTGTTGCAGATATGGAATTTAAAAATCCACCTGAAATTATAGAAGGATTGAAAGACTTTCTAGACGATGCAGTCCTTGGGTACACAGGCCCAACAGATTCGTTTTTAGCGGCTGTTGTCGATTGGCAGAAACGCCGACATAATTGGGAGATTAAGAAAGAATGGATTATGAACACACCTGGGATTGTCCCAGCATTTTACACGGCGATTCGTGCTTTTTCTAAAAAGAAAGATGGCGTCATTATTTTCCGTCCAGCTTATTATCCATTTGGTTCAGCAATTGACGATAACGAACGAACTGAAGTCAACGTACCATTAATCAACCAAGATGGAGATTATACGATTGATTTTGAAGGTTTTGAGAAAGCAGCCGCAGATTCAAATAATAAAATTTTATTATTCTGTAGTCCACATAATCCAGTAGGTCGCGTTTGGACGAGAAAGGAATTAGAAAAAGTAGCTGAAATTGCAGTGAAACATGATTTATACGTCATTTCAGATGAGATTTGGTATGATTTTGTTATGCCAGGTTATGAACATATAATACTCGCGACTGTCAATGAAAAATTACAAGATAAACTCATTACTTGTACGGCACCATCAAAATCATTTAACTTAGCCGGCATGATGGTTTCTAATATTATTATTTCAAACGAAGAAACACGTAAAACTTATAAAAATGCATTAGAGATTGTTCGGGGAAATATGGTTGGCACTTTAGGCTATAAGTCTTGTGAATTGGCTTACAACGAATCAGAAGAATGGTTAGATGAACTATTAAAAGTCATTGAAACAAACCAACATGTTGTCAAAGACTATTTCGACAAGAACTTCCCACAAATTAAAGCTTATATCAGTGAAGGCACATATTTACAGTGGGTCGATTTTAATGCGTTAGGCATGACAAACGAAGAACTTGAAGAATTTATGCATATGGAAGCGGAATTCTTCACAGACGAAGGCTATATATTCGGTGAAGAAGGTAGCGGCTATGAGCGCATTAACGTAGCAGTACCAACTGAGGCATTAAAAGAAGCATTAGATCGTTTGGGGAAGGCGTTACGAGCGCGGATTTGAGTTTGATTGTTTGAGATGCCTGTGCATCACACAATTCAGAAGCAATTCTGATAATTTGAAGAGAAGCATCAAGAGAGTTAAAAGCTTTCTCGATGCTTTTTTATCTTCAAATCAATATTTCCGATTTGTGGTAAAATTGAAGAAGTGAATTTATCCCGCATTAACGGGCAGTAAGACTCCCACTTCAAGATTTAAGTGAAAACGGTAAAGATAAGTGGGAGTTTAACTGCCCGTAAAAGCCCGATTGGTTCAACTAACAATCAGTGGGGGATGAAGAAACCCCCCACTGATTGAAGTTTCACTTTATTAAATTAGAAGAGGGATCGATTATGAAAAGAGAAGAAGTTTTTAACGAACTCATGGAGTCTTTATACGAATCATCAAGATTTATTCATCAATATGAAAGTATGCCTAGAAAATACGGAACAGAAGATGAACTGTATATGGTTGAAGTACACACGCTAGACTTAATCGGTCGATATAAAAAAATGACAACATCTGAAATTGCTGCAATTAACAACCGAACGATGAGTGCAGCTTCACAAATGGTGGAAAAGTTAATCAAAAAAGACTTAGCATTTAAATATCGAAACCCTACTAATCATCGAGAATTGATTATTGAATTAACCGAAAAAGGTAAAATTGTCTATGACTATCATAAGAGGCTAGATGAAGTCGAATACGATAAACATTTAGACAACCTACAAGAATATGCGATTGAGGATTTTCAGTTATTTATTCGAATTTCTGAAATGATTAATCGTGGGATGGAGAAGTCAGTGGGGGGATAGGTGGGATTGGGCGGATTGGGCGTGGAAAGGAAGAGCGTGCCTGTGCACCACACAATTCTGAAACAATTCAGACAACTTCAGGGGAGCAGCCTTTTATAAAAAGGCTGCTATTTGTGTTTCTTCTTTCAGTTCTGTTACACAATATTCTATATAAGAAGAAGTGGTTTTTTTGAAAGGTGGTTTTAGTAATAACGGAAGGGTTTTTAAATCTAAAAATGGGACTGCAGCAATTTGTTCGGTTTGGTAGTATGAAAAAGAACTAAAAGGATAGTTCAGCAGATCATCAACCATAGGCACCTTTGTTTCGATAGGATTTCGATGAATGTATCGACTCACTGCTAGTAAGTTTTTTGAACCTCGTACTGCTTTAGAAAAGTAGCGCCGCTGATAAATTCGTCCAACATGATTATAATATTTCGCATAATAATCACTATATCGTCGATTAATTTGTTGCATGATTTTAGATAAATCGTCTTTGGACGAAATGAGCAGGTGATAATGATTGGTCATAATGCAGTAAGCGGCAATTGAAAATTCAAAAGATCGATGCGCATGATTTAAAATACGCATGAAATGGTACATATCCTCAGTAGTTTTAAAAATGTCTTCACGATTATTGCCACGTACAACTACGTGATAAAAAGTATCTGGGCGCCAATTTCGTTTCCTGCCCGTCATATAAGTCCTCCCTTCACTTGTTATAAATCTTAGTTTGCACTGAAAAAATATTAGTCGAACTAAGATAGTGTCTAGTTTAAATAGAAAGTGGAAATCTGTCAAAACGCGAAAATGGAATTATCACAAGCCTAAAAAACTTCTATAAAGAGCGTAGATGTTAAGTTTTTAAGGAATCACTTGTTTAAGAAAAAGAAGTTATCATCGTGATTCGCTAGCCAAAAATCAATTTTGCATACTTTGGGAAAATATATGAAATACTTTGAGCTTTAGTTGTTGAGTTGTCAGAATAGTGTTCAAGTTGTGTGATGCACAGGCACGGCTTAACGGTGCACAGGCACGGCTCAACGCAACGGGGCTCACACAGCTCACACGGCTTACGCCAAAAAACCACCGAACAAGTAAAAGTTCGGTGGTTTTTCCGTGTGCTACAATGAATTGTCAGAATAGTGTTCAGGTTGTGTGGTGCACAGGCACGGTTCCGACCCCGACAGGCACGCCCCCGACCCAAGGGCACGGTCCACACCAACCCCAGTCCAAACCCCGAAACCTATCTAATCTTATTCATCCCTCGATCATTCATACGTGAGAAAAATGCAGAGATTTCGTTTCGTTTTAAAATGTTGTTGACACGGAAGTCTTCAAACGTTTTACTTCCTGTTACCCCTGCGGAAATATCATTGTCATATAAAAATTGAACAGATGAGCGTAAATCTCCATGATGTCCTTGAGATGCAGCGAGTGCTTTTGCTAAAGAACCGCGAGTGAGTGGTTCAACTTTAGCGACATTATTTTGATAGCCCGCTAATGGGATGTTGTAACGAGAAAGTTGATCATAAAACGGTTGTGTACGGTGTTGACCAGTATAGCTTGGTGCTGGATTTAATTTGTAATAACGAGTTAACATTACCGCAAAGTCACCTTCAGTTAACGTGCGATTTGGATGGAAGGAACCATCTTTATAACCAGCAGTAATTCCTTCTTTCACTGCCCAAGAAATATCTTTATGTGCCCAGTAGCTTGGTCTAATGTCTTTAAATATTGGTTCGAATAAGTTAGCTAAAGGACGAGAATGCTCAATATCTCTTTCACGTTCAGCAGAGATTGTCCCGTCATGTAAAATTTCCAATCTTCTCGGTGAAAGCGTTAATGTTTGATCTTCTACATTACGCCAATTCCACTTTGTTCCTTTACCCGTACCAGCTGCCCGGTCATTGATAGTGAAGAACTCCCATGTATTTCGCAATTGATACGTTTCTTGTGCTTTGAGCAATCGACGATCTAGTTTTTCAAAAGCAAAGGTATTAAATGCTGTAAGTTGATATGATTTAAAATTGGCATCAGTTGTAATATTAGGATTGGAACCGCCAAGTGAAATATTTTGAATGACTGTTAATTGGGTTGCTTCGGGCTGTTCAAAATTGAAGTGTGATACTTTACCCAAATCTTTTCCTGTTAAAATTTTAGAAGCTTCTTGTACAGTTTTTTCCATACCTACATAAGCATTACTACTTAAAGCGCTCTGAGAAACTCCTTTACGAGGTAAAAACGCGCCAATAAAGCCGTCTTTTGTAATCACGACTTGAACGTCCCCGAAAATCTTCCTATGAGATGCAATGATATAATTATCATTTTTTTCTTGAATTTTACTTAAAAAACGTTCAGCTTGTTTTAAGTTAATCGTTGAACGTGTATTAATATAAGAAACGTAGCTTGCATTATTTTTTAAATATGAAAATGCAGGCGCTGAAATTTGAGCAGGACTTTCAGCAAGCCAGTCTAATGGGTGCTCGCCCGCGCTCTCTGATGTACTTACTTCGTTGGATTGATTTGTCGTAGATGCATAAGTTGGACTTGATATAATTGGCGTCGCAAAAAGCGTTGCTGCTAAGGTTGCTGTGCTCAACACTTTTAAAAAGCTTTTTTTCTTATTCATATAATGATTTCCTCCTGCTATATTAAGTTATTTAACTCTCTTCATGTTATCAAATCTAATAGTAGAGTCAACAAAACAACAGTCTTTACAAAGAGGAGATAGCACGCATGATATTCAAGGAAATAAGGGGAAATCAGCTTGCCCTCAAAAGCGAACTGGTTAGTTTCGAGCTTTCAAATCATATGAAAAATCCTACTCGAATTTGAAAGAATTAAGTTCGAGTAGGGTTTTTTACATGTTAGAATACTTTATACTCTTATAACGATTATTTCATCCATGAGAAGCTTCCACCGAATACTTCTTTTACATCATGGACGACGACAAATGCATCTTCATCGACATCATTAATTAACCGTTTGAGTCTCATTAATTTATGTTTTGTAATAATAATATACGTCATATCTTTTTCTTCACGTAAATAACCGCCATATCCTTCAAAAACAGTTGCGCTTGTGCCGAGTTGCATAATGACTTCATCTGCAATTTCAGCTGCTTCACTTGAAATCACGCTCACTGCCTTTCTAGAATCGAGCCCTTCAAGCACAAGGTCTGTTGATTTCTTTCCAATATATAAAGCGGTAATCGTGTACATCGTATTTAATGGCCCAATGATAAAAAGACCTGATGTAACAATGGCAACGTCTAGCACAAGGTTTGTACGTGTTAAATCCCAGCCAAGATTATGGTGAAAGATTTGAGCGATGACTGTAGAACCACCCATCGAACTACCCGTACGTAAAATCATTCCTGTTCCAATCCCGATAAAAAAACCAGCAAACACTGCTGATACGAGTGGGTCTCCTAAAGGAGCAATTTGGCCTTCTGTTAGAAATAAGAAAAGAGAAATAAGTGGTGCTGTGATTAAAGTGAGTTTAATAGTACGTCTCGGTAAATAACGATAGCCAATGACTAAAATAATGGACGTTAAGATGAAGTTTGTCAGTCCAACAGACCAGTCGAGCGCATAATATAAAATAATCGCCGCACCTGCGACGCCGCCTTCTGCTAAATTATTCGGCATCGCAAGACCTGTTAAGGCAAGTGCGTATATAAGTGAACCTAATGAAATTAAGGTCAAATCTTTAAACGTTCTCATATGTCAAACTCCTTCTGTTCGCGAATATAAATCATCTATTGTATGTTCTTTTTGAAAAGGAATGCCTAGTATAAGAGATGATTAGTGAAAAAGAAAGGATTAAGTACCTTGTTAATTAGATGTCTAGTATTGCGTTGAAATCGGTATACTGACGAATGTGAGGATGTTTAAAAAGGAATTGTTCGATGAAAAGAGTTTTTACACGATATCGTGCGATGATGAACTGTTTGTCCATTAAATTTGTGATAAAATAAATAAGTTAAGGAAGGAGGATGTTTTTTGTTACAACAAGGAAAGCAACAGGAGAAGCGTCGGTTTCGTTTGGAAATCGAAGGGTTGCGTGCGCTTGCTGCATTGCTCGTTGCAATTTATCATATTTGGTTTAATCGTGTTTCCGGTGGAGTAGATGTATTTTTCGTCGTATCTGGATTTTTAATTACGACCTCTTTATACTCGATGTATCGCCGTGAAGGACGAATTCGTGGTTTTACATATATTGTGAAATTATTAAAGCGACTTATTCCGACAGCGTGGACAATTGCACTCATTACTTTTTTTATAAGTTTAGCGATTTTACCTACACTTTATAAAGAACAAATTTTCACAGAGTCAATCGCATCGTTATTTTATTTTGAAAACTGGCGTTTAGCATGGGATGCTGTAGATTATCTAGGGCGAAACAATGAAGCATCACCGTTTCAACATTTTTGGGCGCTTAGTATTCAATTTCAGTTTTATTTAATTTGGACAGTATTGTTTACGGTGGCGGCACTAAGTGTGAGAGTGTTAAAAGGCCGATCCTTACCAAATGTAGTGATGACTTTCATTGGATTGATCTCGATTTTATCCTTTATTTATTCAATTTATTTGACGAATGTCAATCAACCAGTTGCTTATTACCACACATTTACACGTGTTTGGGAATTTGGGATTGGTGGATTACTCGCATTTACCTTACACCGTATTCAGCTATCTAAAAGGCTTTCTTGGATACTTGGTTGGTTAGGTGTAGTCGGGTTAATCTCCGTTGGGGTCGTCTTAAAAGTTTCCACTGTTTTCCCAGGATACTTAGCACTTTGGCCGGTATTAGCAGCTGTTTTTGTTTTAATCGCTGGCGATCAAGGCGGGCGTTGGAGCGCGTATACACTGCTTAGTTCAAAACCGCTCGTTCATTTTGGAAAAGTATCCTATGCCTTCTATTTATGGCATTGGCCATTATTGATTTTTTATTATGCGTGGACGAAAACAGCGTCAGTTAGTGTGTTGCACGGCTTATTCATTATTGTTCTTGCTTATGTGCTGGCATTTATCACGATCTATGGCATTGAAACGCCGCTACGTCGTGTGCAGTTAAAGACATCTATAACAGCGATTATACTTACGTTATGGGCTGTTGCGCTAGTTAGCGGAATTAAATGGTACGAAGTCGAAACGTATGAACGTGCTGTACAAGGAATTTCTGAGAATCATCCAGGAGCGGGTGTTGCTTTGTTAAAAGAATCCCCAACATTTACAGAAGATCCGACGCCGCCACTTGATATTGCTGTCTTAGATCGTTCTGATATTTACGATGATAGGTGTATTAATATGGACGCTGATGTAGAGGCGCATCCTTGTGAATACGGCGATACTGAGAACTATAATGCGGTTATTGCTGTTGCCGGCGGTTCTCATTCGGCACATTGGCAACCGTTGTTCGATGAAATTGGCAAGCGAAACAATATTAAAATCATTACCTATTTCAAAGGACGTTGCAGGTTCTCTACGACAGATGTAGAAGGATGGGAACCTTGTGAAATATGGATGGATGATGTACTGGATGCACTAGAAAAAGATGATCCAGATATGGTCTTTACAGTTGGAGATATTAGTGAAATGCAGTATACAGAAGTACCAGATGGGTTTATCGAGGCGTGGGAGCGTTTAGGACGTGCCAATATTCCAATACTCCTCATAAGAGATACACCGCGCTACGAAGAAAGTGTCATTGATTGTTTAGATGCGAACGACGGAGATATAGAAGCGTGTAAAGTGAAGCAGGCTGATGTGTTACTTGCAGAAAGCGCGATTGATCAACTGCCAGCATTACCGTCAAATATTGTTGATACAATTGATGTGACAGATGTGTTTTGCGACGGAGAATATTGTTATCCAGTCATTGGAAACGTAATTGCTTATTTTGACCGAAAACATTTATCAGCAACGTTTTCACGTTCTTTCGTACCTGTTTTAGAAGATAATATTTTAGAAGCGCTTGAAAAGGCGAAGCAGATGAAAGAAGAATAGACAACATAATTTGGTTTAGTATTTAGGAAATTGGGTTATTGTTAAGTGGATGCTACATTAAAGTAGCTTTCCACTTATTTTTAAGTGTGCCCTGCATGGGTAAATACTCGGCGGTGAAAGTCCGCTACAGGCTTGGCAGTAGGAACTGTTAGCGAAAGACAAGGTGGCTATCGTGAGGTAGTGGCTGAAGGAAGTCGGACGCAAAATCCCGAACTGAC
>JAPFCR010000042.1 GCA_026169375.1 Sporosarcina sp.
TAATACAAAAAGCGATTCATTCCTGTTTATGTAGGAAATAAATCGCTTTTTTGTGTATTTTATTTTCTTTAAATAATGGGATTTCCGTTGATTGTAGTGCAGAGCGGCGACTCGGGTGGGAGTAGCGCGACAGGTGAGACCTCACAGGAGCGCGGTTTTCGCGACGAGAAGGCTCACCGCGCGCCCCACCGAAAAGGTGTAAGCTGAAAAAGGCGGTTAGATGCGGTGGGCATAAGTCGAACTAGCGACGTGGCGCTTTTTGCCACATAGCTAGTTTGCTTATAACCTGAGCATCTGCCTTTTGAAGCTGGAAAGCGTCCGCTCGGAACGGAAATCAACAGTTTTAGCATTAACTGATTTTAAAGGACTTTTTCAGTGGCCTCCAGAAAAAGAGCAGTCGTTTTGATTTGGAAAAATTAATAATAAGGACGAATCAGGAAATACACAAGTACACCAGTAAAACTGACGTACAGCCAAATCGGCATCGTCCATCGAGCGACTTTTTTATGAAGCTTAAATTGTTGATTCCAAGTGCTTGTGATGCTTGTTAGCGCAAGGGGGATGGTTACGATTGCGAGTATAATATGTGAAATTAAAATAAAGTAATAGAAAAATCTAATCAAGCCTTCACCACCAAATGTTGTCGCTGACGCAACCGTGTGAAAGAAGACGTAAATGATTAAAAATAAGACTGTACATACGAGGGCTGTATAGATCAATCGTTCATGTAGCTTTTTATGCCCTTTTAAAATTGCGGTCAACGCAGCCAATAAAAAGAAAAATGAAAAGACATTTAAAGTCGCATTGATCAACGGTAAAATTGTAATGTCAAATGCATCAAAATTTTCCACCCCAGGTAATCTTAATAAAATTGTAATTACACTTACTAAAACAATCGTTAAAATGATAATCAGTGGTGTGTAATTACGTTGTTTTGAATCAGCTTCCATACTGTAAATGATCCCTCGCTTTTCTGTTTTTCCTTATTTTATCATATGAGAGCCCCTTCCTTTAACGATTTGTATATGTTTAATAAAATTGTAGAAAATAAAAGTATTTATTTTTTGAAATTATTCCCCGGGAAATTTCTGAAATTAAAAATAATACTCACAATTCGGCATTGACTTTCGATTATTAAAAATATAACATTTTATAATAAGGATTATTGATGAGGCTTTTTTGGGGGGATTAAGATGAAAAATGAAGCAAGGGAAATGTCGATTTGGAAGGCATTACTACCGTTAGTAATTATGATTGTTGTGATGATTTTTACAGTTGTTAAATTAGAACAAGGGCCGCATATTCCACTTATTATCGGAACTTCTGTAGCAGCATTAGTTGCATGGCGAGTTGGCTATAACTGGAAAGAAATCGAAGAAATGATGTATAAAGGAATTCGACTTGCGTTACCTGCTGTTGTTATTATTATTTTAGTAGGTCTCACGATCGGCGCATGGATGGGCGGTGGGATCGTTGCAACAATGATTTACTACGGTTTACAAATTATTACACCTGCTTGGTTTTTAGTAACAATTGCATTAATTTGTTCCATTGTTTCACTTGCAATCGGAAGTTCATGGTCGACAATGGGGACGATCGGCGTTGCGGGAATGGGGATTGGACTAAGTATGGGCATTCCAGCTGGGATGATTGCAGGAGCAGTTATTTCGGGGGCATATTTTGGGGATAAAATGTCACCATTATCTGATACAACAAACTTGGCTGCTGGATTAACGGGAACAGATTTATTTGAGCATATTAAACACATGTTGTGGACGACAATTCCAGGACTTGCGATTGCACTTGGCGCCTATGCTTATTTAGGAAAGCGATTTTCTCAATCAGGCGTTGGAACTGCAGAAATTACACAAACTGTGCAAGTATTACAGGAAAGTTTTCTCATTTCACCATTCTTATTATTAATTCCACTTGCGGTCATTGTACTTGTTGCTTTTAAAGTACCTGCAATACCTGCATTAATTGTTGGGATTGTTCTGGGTTTTTTATCTCAAGTGTTCATACAAGGCGGTTCAATGACAGGTGCTATTGATGCACTCCAAAGTGGGTTTACAATCAATACAGGGAATACAATGGTCGATGAACTTTTTAATCGTGGTGGTTTAGATTCAATGATGTACACAGTTTCCATGACAATTGTGGCGATGACATTCGGAGGGATCTTAGAATTCTCAGGCATGTTACAAACGATTATGAGCCAATTGTTAAAAGTAGTGAAATCGGCAAAATCATTAATTGTTTCTACAATTGCCGCATGTTTTATGACAAATGTGACTTGTGCAGAGCAATATATATCGATTGTTGTCCCTTCGAGAATGTTCAGTGGTGCTTACCGTAAAATGGGGCTTCATTCTAAAAATTTATCGCGTTCGCTTGAAGATGGTGGCACGTTAACGTCTGTCTTTATCCCGTGGAATACGTGCGGCGTATTTATTTTTGGTACATTGGGTGTTAGCGTTGTCCAATATGGACCTTATGCGATTTTAAACTTAGTTGTTCCGTTATTAGGGATGATTTATGCGATGACAGGTTTTACAATTGCAAAATTAACAGACGAAGAAAAAGAAGCAATAGAAGCACTAGAACAAGAAGAATTACTTCATCTCCAAACAGAAGAAGTTGCGAATTCTTGATTCGATGAAATAGAACGCATAAACTAATAAGTAGAGAAGCATCTTAAATTCATGAACAAATTTTGAATTTAAGGTGCTTTATTTTTAATGAAAATGAGAGGCGAATTAAATATGGAAATAACAAATGAGTTTTCTGTGACGAAAGGAGATATCGATTTATTTCAACATATGAATTATAAAAGGTATATCGATTTGTTTGAAAAAGAACGTTCTCATTGGTTTACTGCAAGTGGGCTTCCTTTCACGAAAATGGCTGAACGAGAGATTGCGGTTGTCATTTTAAAACTGGAGACTGATTATAAAAAAGAGGCAAGATTAGGGGAGCATTTAACGGTTAAAACGTTCCTTGAAACGCTCGGAACAAAAAGCTTTACGATGAAACAGACCATGTACAATGAAGAGAATACTGAGATTTCACAATCACTTTGTACATTTGTTATGTTCGACTTAAAAGAGAGGAAAAGCATTCGTGTTGTTGATGAAATTGCAAAATTCTTTCCGGTTCAACAAAATAAGTGAAAGGGGGCCGTTGCCTAGTGACGACATGTGGTGGTTGGAATTTTGAATCGACTTATACAAATTTACCAAATAAATTTTATACGTTAATGGAGTTGAATCCTGTGCGTACGCCCAAAGTCGTTTTGTTCAATGCGAAACTTGCTAAAGATCTTGACCTAGATATCGAAGCATTAGAACAAAACGGAGCCGTGATTTTTGCAGGAAATGAAGCGCCTGAAAATGCTACTCCTCTTGCACAAGCGTATGCAGGGCATCAGTTTGGCAATTTAACAAAGTTAGGAGATGGCCGTGCATTATTACTTGGTGAGCACATCATGTCAACAGGGAAGCGTGTAGACGTTCAATTGAAAGGTTCAGGGAGAACACCTTATTCACGTGGTGGAGATGGTCGTGCTGCGCTTGGACCGATGTTAAGGGAGTATCTCGTAAGTGAAGCCATGCATCATTTAAACATTCCGACAACACGTGCTTTAGCTGTTGCAACAACAGGAGAAGCGGTACTACGGGAAGAGGTGCTAGAAGGAGCCGTGCTTACCCGTATCGCGAAAAGTCATTTACGTGTCGGCACATTCGAATATGCTTATCATCTAGGAACAGACAATGATCTTGAAGAGCTTGTCAATTATGCGATCGATACACTCTATCCTGAAAGTAAAGATGCGAATAACCGGTCACTTGCTTTATTAGAAAAAGTGATTGAAAAGCAAGCGATTTTAATTGCAAAATGGCAACTTGTAGGGTTTGTTCACGGTGTGATGAATACAGACAATATGACCATTAGCGGTGAAACAATTGATTATGGGCCGTGTGCATTTCTTGATACATATCGCCAATCGACTGTATTTAGCTCCATTGACGTCCAAGGGCGTTATGCATACCAAAATCAGCCGACGATTGGAGAATGGAATTTGGCGCGATTTGCAGAGACGCTCTTGCCACTTTTACATCAGGAAGAAGACGAAGCAATTCGGATCGCAAAAGAAGCTTTGTATAAGTACCGGTCTTTATACGAAGAAGCGTGGTTAGCAGGCATGCGGAAGAAGTTAGGTATTCGTAGAAATGATCAAGGGGATAAAAAAATCATTGGTGAACTGTTAACTTTAATGGAAACGTATCAAGCTGATTATACAAACACCTTTCTAGCGTTAACATTTCAACAATTTGAAGAGGGACCACTTTATCAATCTGAAGCATTTCAAACATGGCAAAAGAATTGGAAAACGCATATTGGTTTTGACCAAGATGAAGAAGCGATTCGTGCGTTGATGAAACAGCATAATCCTGCGGTGGTTCCAAGAAATGCATATGTAGAAGAAGCGCTTGAGGCGGCTGTTAAGCATCATGATTTTACAAAAGTAGAGGAGTTACTAAAGGCGTGCGAACAGCCCTATGCACATAAAGAATGGCAAAAGAAATATCAAAAGCCACCGCATCCTGATCAGTCCTATCAAACGTTTTGCGGAACGTGAAAAAATCATATAAAAAAGCCAGACTTCTTCGCATTTATACTTCGAGGAAATCTGGCTTTTGTCATTAAATTTTTAATTCAATATCAGCATCTTTTTTCAATTCTTCAAGGTGGCCCATAATTTTCTTTTGTTGCTCGTCTTGTGCGATCATATTTCTAATCTCATCGCTTAAATCTTCTACAGGAGGTAATTCTCCTTCACCTTCAGATTGTGCTGCAAATTCATCGTAATAAGCTTGAACTTCTTCGTCTGAAACATCTTCAAGTGGTGCAACTTGCTCTTGGTATTTAGAGTAAAGAATAGAATCAGCAATGTTTTCTCTGAAAGTTTCAATATCTGTTTTTTCACTTTCTAAAGCTGCTTCTAAAGCTTCTTCCCCGCCGAATTGTTCAGCAAGCATGCCATATTCATTGTCAATTTCTTCAGATGATACTTCAATCTTTTCTGCTTTCGCTTCTTGTAAAATTAAAGTTTCATTTACTAAGTTATTTAATGTATGTTCTTGTATTACATCTTTTAATTCATCAGTTGTCGGATCTTGTCCGATTTGTTGGTATTGTGTTTGGATATTTTGTAAGACGATATTGTATCTTTGTCCGACCAATTCTTCTTCGTTGACAACCGCAACAATCAGGTCCTCATCGACTTGTTGTTCAGCCAATTTGGCGTTCATTTCATCGATTGCTTCTTGATCAACTTCCTGCTCTTCACCTGGATTTTGCCCAGCTTCTTCGTCATCTTCTTTGTCTCCATTTCCGCACGCCGCTAAACCAAGCGCAAGCGCGATCACCGCAAATGGGAGAAACAACTTCTTTAATTTCATGTGAAATATACCCCTTTCAAGTCTGTTACCAAAATTTAAAGCCTACTTTGCATCATAACGAATTTTTTCATGAAGTTAAAATGAAAACACTTACTGACATGAAATTGTCACTTTGTCGCTCAGTCATCTTCAATATTTAACTTGAATGTGTATCTCTTTTCATTTATACGAATATATAACTTCCTCCAGGTAAAGCCAAAAATTTAATCCATAGACTTTTATCAATCTCTTTTTTGGGTTGATAGAACTTGTATCAAAGGCTCAGTGAACTGAAGCTAATGCTCTAACGATTATTGCTGCTTTATCTCTCACAATCATACGTAAACTAATTGTGATTATGACAATTCATTAAATGAATTTTCTTTCTAATTATAATCCTGGATCGAATAATTGCTGTTTTGTGGTCAAAGTGAGCGAGCAATGAATAGATATAAAGATAGGAACGTTTCAAACGACTATAGAATTATTTCTCAGAGGTGGTTTGAATCATTTGATTAGGTGGAAAAGATAAGTAAAGGAGATGGGTGTAATGGGTGCGAAATGGATTAAAATTTCGGTTTTATATTTCCTAATCGGAGTCGTTTTCGGGCTGTATATGCACGCGACGATTCAATTGCAATGGGGAGCAACGCATGCCCATATTAATGTGGTTGGATGGTTGACAACCGCGGTTATTGGTGTGATTTATTCGGTCTATCCACTCGCAGGGAATAGCGGACTTGGAAAAGCACAGTTTTTTCTTCATAACCTAGGCTTACCGATTTTGTTAGTTGGGATGTTCATCATTCAACCGACAGTCGGCGCACCAGGTTGGTTGATTCAAACAACAGTGTATGTTGGCGGGATTGCTTTAGCGTTATCGATTTTATTTTTCATTGTGAATGTGTTTAAAAATGTACATGAAAGATAAAATACAAAATGCAAGAGAAAATGATACGAAATTTGCAGCTTTTTTTGCCTCAGCCGAGAACACCCGTGTTTTCAAACATGGGATGAATCGGCTTCGGTTGAGGCGTAGCTTTAGCTATGTTAATCAGCGGACATATATGAAATCTATAATTGCCCTAAGCGCCTTTAAATATATACTTTACGATGTACAATAGACGGTTATTAAAAATGCTACCCAAGCATATATAACAAATTGCTTGGATAGCACTTGATCACACATTGATATTTTGTTGTTTTGCTTTTGCTAACATGCCGCCACCATCTTTTAAATATTTATCAATTCCTTCTGCTGCCCGGTAAGCAAGTGCAGCAACAGTAGGGGTAGGGTGATGACTTCCGAATTGTGGAAATGCTGTTGCGCCAACGACAAAGAGGTTTTCCATATCCCACATTTGTAAGTAGTTATTTACAGCTGATGTGGCAGGATCTGTCCCCATAATAATGCCACCTGCATAGTGTTGACCCGAGTAAAGATGGTCAAATTCATCAGGTACTTCATCTTGGTCGATAATATCGGCTCCCATTTCTTCCATAATCTCTGTGCATTTTTCAATTCCAAACTTTGCGATGTTTTTATCTTGATCGGTTAGTTTATACGTAATACGTAATAGTGGATCGCCAAATTCATCTTTATAAGTTGGGTCTAAATCTAAATAATTATGCCACCAAGATAAAACAGTAGAAGAATACCAAACAATCAAAGAACGGTTTGCATAATGAACAGATTTATCTTTAAATTCTGGACCCCAACGCGGTGTTCCTTTAGGGACGACATTACTTTTAATTGCACCGTCTCCATATTGACGAAGTTCAATTCCGCCACCGCCAATAAAGTCTAAATCTGTATGGTCAAAATGGTCAGCATCATAATCGCTTAATGCACCGCCTAAGCCACCAGCGCCCATATACATATTGAATTTCTTATCTTCAAAAAAACCACGCGCGCCTAAAAATGTACTATTAAATTGTCCGTGATAATTTCGCCCGATAACCCCTTCACGTGTCTCAGGGTCATATTGTTGACCGATTTCAGAAAGCATGAGTAAACGGTTATTTGTAAAAGTGAATGCAGCAAGTACAACAATATCTGCAGGTTGCTCATATTCAACGCCAGTACGTGTATCTGTATATAAAACACCTGTCGCTTTGCCGTCTTGATGTAAAACACGACGAACGAGCGAGTTTGTACGAATCTCACAATTACCTGTTTTTACCGCTGTAGGGAGTACTGTGACAAGTGGATCAGACTTTGCGCCGAAGTCACAGCCATACATCGTACAGAATGCACAAAACATACACTGATTTAACGTTTCACCGTCAGGGTTTGTATACGTTTCTGACATATTTGCTGACGCCATTTGATAAGGATGAAGGCCCATTCTTTCTGTTGCCTCTTTAAATAATTTAATGGCAGGGGACTCTTGCATCGGTGGATTTGGATAATCACTCGAACGATTATCACCAAGTGGATCTGGTTCACCTGAAATTCCGGCCATCTTTTCCCATTTGTCGTAATATGGTTCCAATTCGTCGTACGTGATGCCCCAATCCTGAAGCATCATCCCTTCAGGAATCTTCTTTTCACCGTATCGTTCAATTGTTTTTGTACGAATCTCAAAATCAAACGGACGATAACGATAGACAGACCCAGCCCAGTGGACACTTCCGCCACCGAGGTCTGTACCTGTGCTAAATTCCGCACGCGTTCGAACAGGTAATGCTACATCATTAATCGAAACTCTAGAAGTAATTGTTTCAGGTCCTAGATTTTGCATCATTTCATAACGGTTCGTATAGCGTAATTCATCTTTTACGCCAATAAAGTCAGAACGTGTTTGATCTTTTCCACGCTCTAATGTAACAACTTTATGGCCATCTTTCGCAAGTTCAGCCGAAACAATCCCTCCAGCCCAACCACTTCCGACAACAACAACATCTACTTTATCTAGTTTTACAGCCATATGCGTCCTCCTTCAGTTAAGTTCACCTTTTGGTTTCCAAGAAAACACTTAATGTCCTTGATAATTTCTTAGACTCTCAGGTTCCATCACAATAAAATCTTCTGCATCTATATCGTTTAAGTAACTCATCCGTGGTCCTGGATATTCTTTCATTTTCCAGCCGTCCATATTGCGATTCCCTCCGTATGCAGGGTCAGCGTAGGCCCCTTCGATTGTTGTTGTAAGCAACAAATCAAAGAATACATTTGAACTGATTCCCTTGATTTCAATATCTCCACTTTCGCATGAATCTAAAATTTCATCTTGTTGCGCACCTTCTAATTTTTTAAATTCAGCATCAAATTTTTCATTCGCAGTTCTTTGAAGTGCATGTAATCCCTCTAAAAATAACGCACCTCGGTTCATTCTTGTTTGATAGCGTGGGGTAGGTGTAGGTACTTTAGTTTCAGCTTCTGGGCCTTGTTCGTTTTGATCTACATCACTTTCTTCATATTGTTCAACTTCCGTAATTTGCGGGAATGGACCGTTCATATAATCATGTCCATTCGTACCCCATTCGCTAGCCAATTGTCTATCGATAAAATAGGGAACACCGAGTGCGATTGCGCCAGGTCCCACATCTGTTTCTGGAAAAATTCTTTCAGTCGCAGCGGCTAGTGTATCGAAGTCTTCGTTACGACTGAAGAAGATTCTTGCTTCATATGATTCATGTTGAGCGTTTTCAGTGTCAGTGGAAGGTTTTTTATCATTTTTAGTCACTTGATTTGTAATTAACCCGCCAAATAAAGAACCACCTACAAGACCACCCGCGACTAATCCAGTATTTTTCAAGAAATTACGTCGGCTCATTCCTTGTGAGTCATTATTTGGTTGTTTTGGATCTGTCATATTTGCGTCCTCCTTTATTAAAAGAAATAATTATATGTTAGTCAGAAATAAATTAAAGTTTATTTGAAGAATCCTTCACTGAAATTAAGATGATAAAGTTTCATCCATTTCTTTTACTTGTGCACGCTTTTCCATGCGTGCTACGAGTCGAATACTAATCTCATATAATAAAATCATCGGAATTAAAACGATCAATTGGCTAATGAAGTCAGGCGGTGTAATTAAAGCGGAAAGCACCGCTAACACGACATAGGACCATTTCCGAACTTTTTTAAGCGTTTCTACCGTTAATAAGCCGATGGAAGATAAAAACATCGCAACGATAGGCAGCTCAAACATCAGCCCAATCGGTAAAGTTGTAAAAAGTAAGAAGCGTGCATATTCTTGCGCGGAAATCATCACTTCAAAATTAATTGCACCGAGAGAAGTTAAAAAGTTATAACTAATCGGATTGACGATGAAATAACCAAATGCTAATCCCACAAGAAACAGTAACAACATAACGGGTGAATACAAGCTGAGAAAACGACTCTCTTTCTCAGTTAATCCGGGTTTCACAAACTTCCAAAGAAAATGACTTAAAAAAGGCAATGATAACCCAAATGCCAAAGCCAATGAAATAGACATATAAAATGAAATAATTTCTAAAGGACTTAACACGATTAAGCGATGTCCTCTTGTAATATGAGGAAACCATAAGTTAATCGTACTGAATGCTACAATGAAAAAAATAACAAAAATGATTGTACCTTTCACAAGTTGCTTTCGTAAATCAGTTAAGTGATCAACGAGGCTCGGTTCATTCTGGACAACTTCATCAACTTCTTCTGTCACTTGATTTTGTTTGGTTTGGTGTTCATTTGATGTTGTCATGGGGATCACCTACTCTTGTGTCTCAGTTTTCTTTTTTTCTTCCTGCCCATCATCGTCATCATTCATAATGTCTTTTGTTGTTTTTTTGAACTCAGCTAACGTTTTGCCTACTGCACCACCAATTTCCGGTAATTTTCTAGGCCCAAACAAAATTAAGATAATGACCAAAATAATAATCAATCCTGGTACCCCAATAGCTGCTGGACTGAGCATATTACTCCCTCCTTCCTTAAAAAATCTAAACTTCTTTATCTATTAATAACCTAAATTTACAGGATTAAACAAAAATACGGAAAACAATGATAAGTTTAATAAGATGATTACTTTGAACAAACTGTTTTTAATCCAAAATAAGACAAGAATCATTATAGTGAAAGAACAGGGATGGTTTGAAAGTAGGGGGCGTCATCGTAGGTAGATGCTAAAAAGTATATAAATAGGAGGGAGAAAATGCTAGCGATTGACACAATTTATCAACTAAAAGAAAAGGAAAAGCATATAGGCCGTTTATTAACATTGAAAAATGTCACTGTGACAAATATTCAACTGCGAACAGGGGAGACAATTCCTGAGCACCATTCTAAAAGAGAAGTGATTATCATTGTTCGAAGAGGAGCCGTTATTTTTGATGTGGAAGGGGAAGAAGTACTCGTCACACAAAACAATATACTCCATATGGATCCGCTTGAAAATCATAGTTTACTTGCAAAAGAAGATACAGATTTGGTCGTCATTCAAGTTACATCTTAGCTTAAAACGAAAACAAACCCTTAGCTTTTGAAATGATAAGCTGAGGGTTTGTTTTTGATCAAGGTTTCCATTTGATTCAATTAGCCAGTTGAGTTTTTATGATTTTCCCATCTCCACAAAACCTTCGCCGAAAACATCTCGCACGTCATGAATGGCAACGAAAGCATCTTTGTCTGTCGCTTCAACAATTTTTTTCAAACGAATGACTTCTTGTGTACTAATGATGATATAAAGAATTTTCTTTGTTTCTTTTGTGTAAAATCCATGCCCGTCATACACAGTTACCCCACGAAACATTTTTTGGTTTACTTGTTTTGCAATTTCGTCTGGTTTTTTTGAAATAATTGTAATGGCTTTCTTCGTACTGAATCCTTCAATAATAAATTCCATCACTTTCGTGGCAATATAAAGCATAACAATTGTTAATAAAACTTTTTCTGCACCGATAACAAAATAAGAAGATAAAACAACGATTAAATCAAAAAACAATAATCCATAACTTATATTCCATCCGAGATATTTGTTCGTAATGCTTGCAAGAATCGTCGTCCCAGCAGTTGTCCCACCTACACGAATGATTAATCCAATTCCAACCCCCGCGAAGACGCCACCAAAAATCATATTGACAATAATTTCATTAGAATCGAGCATCCATTCACGGGTTAAATGCAGGAAAAGGGAGTTGAAAATAACAGCAACGATTGTATAAATTGTCGTGTTTCTGCTTAAAAATTTATAACCAACAATTAGTAAAAGTCCATTTAATACTAAACTAACGAGACCCGGTGACCATTTGTATAAATAATAGAAAATAATCGTTAATCCTGTAACGCCGCCTTCACCTAAGTCATTTGGAATGACAAATAGATTGACGGCGAGTGCGAAAATAAATGCACCTGCAATAATAAAAACCAAGTCTAACAGTCGTTTCTTCATCCTACGTCCACCCATCCATCAAAATTATGAAATTTACATACACTCTAAACTTTAACATAATACTGTAAATTCGTTTTGGATGTCAAGCAAGGCAAATGAAGGATAACGTTTAGACAATAAAAGGATGTTTGAGTCTTTTTATGAAATGACAGGAATTTCTGCGCTTAGAAAAGTCGACGGCAGACAGAAAAATCAAGACCCAGCCGTTTATGAAGAATTTTGACGGGTATAGAAGAATATAGATAGAATTAACAAAGGAGAGAGTCCAATGGCAAATTGGTTACCTAGTTTACAAACAGATACACCACAAGAAGGTTATGAACTTGCAATTACACTTGCGCGTAAAGGGGTTGCCTATACGCAAACGTCTCCGGATGTTCGAGAACAATTAAGAGATAGCTATGCGAACAACGCAGATAGTTTAACGATGGCATCTCACGTGATCGCTGTTCATTTTCAAACAGTGGCGGCAGCGAATAATTATTGGAAATAAGTTTTAACAATAAAAAGAAAGACAATGAGGGGAAGTATCACTGTCTTCTTTTTTGGATTTGAAGATTTGCGAGCGCACTCTCGTGACTTCAGTCGTGAGTTAGCGAGCAGATAGACTTCCCAGTTTTACATCTTAATGATAGGAGGTGCCATAATGCTAAAAGCTCATAAATATAGACTGTATCCAAATAAAGAACAGAAAGCATATTTCGCTAAGTCTTTTGGCTGTGTTCGCTTCATCTATAACCAAATGTTGGCAAATAGAATTAAGTTATACGAAAAATATAAAGACAATAAAGAAAAGTTAAAAGAAAATAAACCTAAAACTTATACTTCATTTAAAAAAGACTATGAGTTTCTGAAAGAAGTAGACAATCTCGCTTTAGCGAATGCTCAAATGGATCTAAACAATGCATATAAGAAGTTTTTCAAAGAAGGTGCAAAGTTTCCTAAGTTTAAATCTAAACATAGAAGCAAGAAATCCTACAAGACAAATAAAATAAAAGAATCTTCCAATCTAAAGAAATCTTCCTACCTACCTTTATACTACAAGATTTTGCTTGTTGTATACACTATTAAGTGCGACGTTCATGTAGATGAACTAAGAGTGAACCGATCTCTTTTGTTTTAGTTGCAATAGACCGATATAAATCACAGGAAATAATGCTGTCAACGCGACTAAACCCATCCAACCGAAACTTTCATAAAGTGGGCTTAGCACCGTGCTTCCCATTGCAACACCCACATAATAAGCACATAAATAAAGACTAGAAGCACTGCCTTTATGATGAGTTGCTGTTTGGCTAACAGATGCTGCCGTCAAAGAATGAGCGGTAAAGAAGCCTAAGCAAATGACACAAAGACCAATCACAATCATTGTAATAGAGGTGAAAGAAGTCATCGCAATCCCTATCGAAAGTAAACATACTCCAGTAAGCCTAACTTTACGAAGTCCAAAATATCTTTCAAGCCATCCGGCAAGAGGAGCGCCAATTACACCAAATCCATACGCCAAATATAAAAAAGAAATGGCTTCGAGAGACATGGAATAAGGTGCTTCAATTAAGTGAAAAGGTAAATATGTCCAAACACCAGTAAAAGCAAGCTGAAGAACGATACCTAATCCAAAAACGCTTAGTAAAGCTGGATTTTTCAAATGATATAAAATGCCTTCAATATCTTTTTTAAAAGACATTTCACTAGGCATAAAATTTTTAGAAGGTGGCAGAAAGAATAATAAACTGATGAAAACGATTGTTCCGAAAATGGAAAGTATATAGAGAGAAGTTTGCCAAGAAGTTTGCTCCGCAATAAAACTTGTCATAAACCGTCCAATCATACCACCTAAGCTATTAAAAGAGATGTATAATGCCGTTGCCACGCTTGTAAATTCTTTATGTATTTCTTCGCTAATGTAAGCGAGCGCGGCTGCGGGTACACCCGCAAGTGAAAAACCTTGAATAAAGCGTAAAATAACAATGAAGAAAAAAGAATTAGTATTCGCGATCAGGAGGAATGGAATGACTGAACCAATTAAAGAAAGATAAATAAACCAATTACGCCCGCTACGATCTGAAAAGAAACCGAGTATAATGAGTCCGATAATGAGACCAATCGTCGTCATTGACATTGTTGTACTTGCATAAGACATAGAAATATCAAAATCATAGGTAAATAATGGGAGTAAAGGTTGCATCGCATACATTGAAGCGAAAATAAAAATGGAAGCAAAGCCCAATCCAGTGATAATTAGCCAAAATTGTACATCTTTTATCGTATAGCCATCACTTTGCACGATATCACATCCTGTAAGAACAATATTTTATAATCATAGCATAATTTATTGATTAGTGGGACGATTTTAATTTAGTGGAATTATTAGTTTGTGGATTGTGAGAAATGTTAAATTAGGCATAGATTATTTTTGAATTGTAAGGAAACTCCTTTTCAAAGTTTTATTTTTAGTTTATGGGGTATTTTAATACTAAATACGTTATGAACTAATTCATTGAATTCGACGTGTAAGGAGGAAAAGCAATTGAAAAATTTTAAAAGATTAGAAGGTATATTTGAAAGCGAAACGGTATTGTTAGATAAAGTGGAAGAATTACGAGCAGATGGTTTTTCTGATGAAAATATGTACGTTTTTGCTAGGTATCGCGGAGATTTCATGATTCTTCGCAGTCATCCTTCAGCCCATATAAAAGGAGAAGACCGATCGTTATCCAACCAATTCCAAGGTTTTATGTCTGGGGAAGCACATCTTAAAAAGGCTATTATTAGTCTCGGGCTTGAAGAGCTAGATGCAGACCGGGTGTATAAGGAACTGAATGAAGGTTCTATGATTCTTTATGTTGATAGAGAAGAGTTAGATTATTACTACAAAGAAAACTCCGAGTTTAAAAATGCAGCTCCCGAGACAGTTGTTGGACTCGGAACCCTAGTAGATGAAGATTCTACTCCAGGCGGTGTCAGGGAAGTTGAACGAGTTCAATATCCTAAAAAAGGAGATCATAGAGTAGGACTGGATGGACAAAACATTAGACGTGAAGGCGATCAAGTGCCCGATCCCGATGCTGAAATTGCTTTCCCTGATGAAGAAAGCAAATTAAATGGTTAAAAGATTAACCTCGAGCTTTATAAAAATAAGATAAACATTTTAAAAATGCGAAGGAGCAAGTATACGTTTCCTTCGCATTTTTAGGCTGGTTTTTACGATGAAAAAGTTAAAGTGTTTTATAGGAAGTCGAATGATGGGTAAGGTCTATCATTGTGAAAGTAAAGTATGTGAATTTTATTTTTACCTAATCCGTTTTGGATGCGTATACAAATTAAACGTATCACCGCGGATAAAGCCAACTGTCGTAATGCCAAGTTCTTCTGCGAGTATTAAAGCGAGTTCGGTCGGGGCTGATTTTGATAGAATGATTTCACAACCGATTTTAGCAACTTTCAGTAAAATCTCAGATGATATTCTCCCGCTAAACACAATTACTTTATCGTGAACGGAAATATTGTTTTTTAAGCAATAGCCGTAAATTTTATCGAGCGCGTTATGACGACCAATATCCACTCGGGCTACGATGATTCCATTTTGATCACATAAAGCCGCATTGTGTACACCGCCTGTATGCTGAAATAAAGTGGCTTTGTTTTCTAATGCTTTCATTAAATGAAAACAGTCATCTGGTTTTAAAGTAACGCGTGTTTCAGTCATTCGTTGAGCTGTTAAAACATCATTCGCAAAAACAAACCCTTGCCGACTCATCCCGCAACAAGAGCTAATATATCTTTTATGATTCATTTTTTCATAAAAAGGAAATACTTTCTCCGCGGTAATATGAATAAACGTCAAATCTTCTTGTATTCTAATTTCCTGAATATGTTCATATTTTCTTATAATCCGTTCAGAAATTAAAAAGCCAATAACCATATCTTCAATATACTCAGGTGAACAAACAATCGTCATCAATTCTTTCCCATTGATGTGAATGGTAATTGGATGTTCTGTGGCAATTTGATCATCGATTTCAGTAAACTGTCCATTAGAAAATCGTTGCACCGTCCTTTTTTTAGCCTGCTTCAAGAAAAGCCCTCCTTTCAGATCGGTTAATCTATTTTTAAGAAAATCCGTTCAAATATTAAAGACTTCTATTTTAATGATATCATTTAAGTTTTTTATCGGTTTAGAAGTATAGTGATTGGCTAGTTGATTACTAGAATACATTGTTTGTTCTTAAATCTTCAACTATAATAGTATCAAAATAACGGTTTTCTAAAATTTCCATTGAATCAGAAATTTTGGGTGAATAAACATGAAGTCTGTTTTGAAATAGGGAGTTTAAATAGGGAGTTGGTTACATGTCCGTTAAAATTAATGAGAAAGCATATGAATTTCAAGAAGGAATGACAATTCTTCAAGTGATTAATGCGTATGAAATTAAGCATCCACAAATTTGTTACTTACCAGAAGTGGACCCGATTGAAACCTGTGATACATGTATTGTTGAAGTAGACGGGAAGCTTGTTCGTGCATGTTCAACTAAAGCGGTTTCAGGCATGCGAATATCTCTTTCATCGGCACCGGCGAAAGCTGCACAAACAGAAGCGATGGACCGGATTCTCGAAAATCATTTACTTTATTGTACAGTTTGTGATAATAACAACGGGAACTGTAAAATTCATAATACAGTTAGTCTTATGGAAATTGAAGAACAAAAATATCCGTATAAACCGAAATGTTCAGTCGATGAAGTTGACTTCACACATCCGTTTTATCGTTATGATCCAAACCAATGTATTGCGTGTGGACAATGTGTGGAAGTCTGTCAGAATTTACAAGTGAATGAAACATTGTCGATGGATTGGAATCGTGATCGTCCGATTGTGTTGTGGGACAGCGGTGCAAAAATTAACGACTCATCTTGTGTCGGTTGTGGCCACTGTGTAACGGTTTGTCCGTGTAATGCATTAATGGAAAAGTCAATGCTTGGTGAAGCCGGCTTTATGACGGGGATGAAAGAAGAGATTATAGAGCCGATGATTGATTTCGTAAAAGATGCAGAGCCAAAATATACCGGCTTTATGGCGATTTCGGATGCAGAAGCGAAAATGCGTGAAACGAGAACGAAGAAAACGAAAACGGTTTGTACGTTTTGCGGTGTCGGTTGTTCATTTGAAGTGTGGACGAAAGATCGTAAAATCTTGAAAGTGCAACCTGTCTCTGATGCACCGGTTAATGCAATCTCAACTTGTGTGAAAGGGAAATTTGGTTGGGATTTTGTGAATAGTGACAAACGCATTACGACACCACTTATTCGTAAAGGCGATTCATTTGTCGAGGCGTCTTGGAAAGAAGCGCTTGATCTCGTTGCGAAAAATCTAGGTGATATTAAAGACAGGCATGGTAAAGACGGCGTCGGGATCATTTCTTCATCGAAAATTACGAACGAAGAAAACTATGTCATTCAAAAACTTGCACGGCAAGTGTTTGAAACAAATAATGTTGATAACTGCTCACGCTACTGCCAGTCCCCTGCGACAGATGGTTTATTCCGTACAGTTGGCATGGGCGGCGACTCGGGAACAATTAAAGACATCGCGAAAGCTGATCTCGTCATTATTGTCGGTGCGAATCCGGCAGAAGGTCATCCTGTTCTTGCAACACGTGTGAAACGTGCGAATAAATTACACGGTCAAAAACTTATTGTGGCAGACCTCAGGAAACATGAGATGGCTGAACGATCGGATATCTTTATGAGCCCAAAACAAGGGACTGACCAAGTGTGGCTGATGGCTGTGACAAAATATATGATTGACCAAGGTTGGCATGATGAAGCGTTTATTCATGAAAACGTTCATTATTTTGAAGAATATAAAGAGATTCTTGAAAAATATACATTAGACTATGCAGAAAAAGTGACAGGTGTTTCTAAAGAAATGTTAATTGAAACAGCTGAAACGATTCGAGATGCAGATGGCACTTGTATTTTATGGGGCATGGGTGTCACACAAAATACAGGGGGTTCTGATACGTCGGCAGCGATTTCGAACTTACTTTTAGCAACTGGTAATTACCGTCGTCCAGGAACGGGCGCGTATCCATTACGCGGTCATAATAATGTGCAGGGTGCTTGTGATATGGGCTCGCTACCAGGTTGGTTGCCAGGATATCAGCATGTGACGGATGATGCGGCGCGTGAAAAATTTGAACAAGCATATGGCGTAAAAATTGATGGAAAACCAGGGCTGGACAATATTCAAATGCTTGAATCAATCGATAAAGGTGTTATGCGCGCAATGTATATTATTGGGGAAGATATGGCGCTTGTCGATTCAAACGCCAATTATGTCCATGATATGTTATCGAAGCTAGATTTTCTTGTTGTGCAAGATATCTTTTTCTCCAGAACAGCACAATATGCAGATGTTATTCTACCCGCTGTTCCGTCACTTGAAAAAGATGGCACATTTACGAATACAGAAAGACGTGTGCAACGTTTATATCAAGCACTTCCTGAGTTAGGAGAAGGGAAAGCAGATTGGTGGATTGTCCAAGAAGTAGCCAATCGTCTCGGTGCAGAATGGAATTATAATCATCCAAGTGAAATTTTTGCTGAAATGGCAAGTTTATCTCCAATATTTGGTCAAGCAAACTATGATGTGATGGAAGGCTGGAATAGCTTTTTATGGGGGAGTTTAGATGGTGCGAATACTGAATTATTATACGAAGATGGCTTTAATTTCCCAGATAAAAAAGCCCGTTTCGCTTTATCCGATTGGGTCGCGCGAGCGGAATTTCCGGAAGAATATGACTTACATATTAATAATGGTCGTATTCTTGAACATTTCCATGAAGGGAATTTAACGAATAAATCAGCAGGGATTCAATCGAAAGTACCGGAAATTTTTGTGGAAGTCTCCCCAGAACTCGCAAAAGAACGCGGTGTAGAAAGTGGTTCGATTGTACGACTCATTTCGCCGTATGGTGCGTTAAGATTACCTGTACTTGTCACAGACCGGGTGAAAAAGAATGAATTATTTTTACCGATGAACTCGGTCGAAAAAGAGTCTGCCATTAACTTCCTAACCGGACCAGCTGTTGATGAACGTACGAATACACCGGCTTATAAACAGACGATGGTACGGATGGAAGTTATACAAAGAGGCGGAGAAAACCCACTGCCAAAATCGAATCACAGGAATAAAAAACGTTATCCTACAACAGGGATTGAAGTCGAACGAAAATGGAGTCGCCCAGGTTATGTTCACTTAACGACAGAAGGGAAGAGGTGACGTGAAATGGCGGAACCGATCACATCGATTCAATTAAAGAAGCAAACACTTGAAGAAATTCAAGAAGAAAAAATGGCCGAGTTACAAATGTTAATTGTAGAACAGCAACAAGCATTAAATAAACTCGTTGAAATTACAGGTGATTTAAACGACGCGGGGGTACTTGATGCGGTGAAAGCGTCTGTGAAAGCAAAAGATGATCTCGCCGGGATTGCAGTTAACCAAATGTCGCGCGAACCAATTTTGAATTTAATTAAACATGTGATGAATGCATCAGATGCACTTTCGTCTATTGATGCGGAGAAAAGTACAAAGCTCATAGAAAGTTTAAAAAGTGGCTTAAATGAAGCAGAATTGGCGGATGGGAATGATGCGTCTGTTGGGCTGTTGGATTTAATAAGATCATTAAACGATCCCGATATTAATCGTTCTGTGAAGTTTGGTTTAAACTTTTTAAAAGGTATGGGAAAAGGATTGGATGAAAGTCATTAACAATATCAATCAGCTGTTCATCAGTCAGGAAACTGGCTCATGAACAGCTTTTGTATTTTAAATGAAACATATTCTCGTTAAATACGTATAAGAATTAACAAGGAAAACACTAAACGGGGAGTGGTTTTCATGAAACAGTTATTTATGCATCAAAAAGCGTTTACATTAAGAGGGAATTTTTCAGTGAAAGATGAAGCGGAAAATGATGTGTATTTTGTAGAGGGTAGTTTTATGCAAATTCCGAAGCGGTTTATTGTTACAAATGATAGAAAAGAAGAAGTGGCAATCATTACGAAAAAGACTTGGAGTTTTCTGCCTACATTTTACGTTGATGCTTATGGTCAAGAAACGATGACGATTAAAAAAGATTTTACATTTTTCAAAGCGCGTTATACAATCGACGCGGCTGGAATTGAAGTAAGTGGAAACTGGTGGGATATGGAGTTTGAAGTGATTCGAAATGGAGAAGTGATTGGCGCGGTAAGTAAGGAATGGTTTACGTGGGGACAAAGGTATGTCTTGTCGATTTATGACGAAGAAGTAGAAGCGCTGCTTGTATCACTCGTTGTAGCGATTAATTATGTAAAAGCATCGCAAGCGGCTGCTGGAGCGAGTGCTGGTAGTTAATGATAGCGTTATGTTTACTTAGCAGTCGTTAACCTGAACGGTTGCTAAGCTTTTTAGTAAGTTTACAAGACTACAAGGAAATGTAGCGGAAGAAATCGTTAAATATGCGAAGAAAAGTGATACGGATTTAATTATTATTGGAAGTCGAGGACTCGGCGCGGTAAAAGGAATGCTCTTAGGAAGTGTTAGTTCACGTGTCGTTCAGCGAGCAGATTGTCACGTGTTAGTGATTAAATAAGGAAACTAAAAACATGCTAGGGAAAAAACGTCCATAGCATGTTTTTGGTTACGGCGCTGTTTTTTCCGAATTTACCATAATACTAGCTACTTGTGTTAAACGATCGTAAAATACTTCACCTTCTGGCGTATCAGCTAAACCAACTTCTTCAAAGGCCTCTTTCATACAACGTAACCAAGCCTCGGCTCTTTTCGGTGTAATTTCATGTGGGAGATGACGAGCGCGCATGCGAGGATGACCGTATCGATTACTATAAAGTGGTGGACCCCCTAAAAATTGCGTTAAAAATAGTCGTTGCTTCGACATAATTTGACCGACATCCCCAGTAAAAATTGGGATTAAATCTGGGTTTGCATACACTTTGGGATAAAAGGCATTGACTAGTTCTTCAATTTTCTCTGCTCCAATTCTATCGTACAATAATTGTAAGTGTAGCTCTGACATATTTAAAATCTCCTTTACTATGAAGTGAAATTATTTATACATATTACTATTAACTGTAAAACCATGAATATTCAAATACACTTTACCATAAAAGCCAAGATTTTTGAAAGATATTGATTAAGCATTTTACTAGTGAAATTATTATGTGAAAATAAAAAGCAAACCCTATCGTAAAGCATTCTCATGTAGTAAATATTGAGAAAGTAGGATAGCTGAAGTTTCAAGTGAGAGATGGTTTTCTTTTATTAGTCACAGGGCGCACTTTCAGCTACAATAAACGAATGTGTTGGAGGTGATATAAATGAAAATGGTCACGGTTATGCGGATGAGTGCGCGCCGTATTTTAATGGATCCCAAAGAGTATTTGTTTGGATTCTTCTTGCTGCAAAGTATTCGGTGGGCGATTGGATTACCGCTTGTGTCATTTTTATTTTATATGCTGTTACATACAGCAGGACTTGTCAGTATAACGAATACAAATATTGTACAGTTGTTTGCGAGTCCGCTAGCGATTGTGGTTTTAACGATTTTATTGTTTTTACTTACCTTTTTCGTCTTCTATGAATTTGGCTATTATTTTTTAGTCGCAAAATATCAACGTTCAGGTGAGGATTTTACGTTTCGAACGATTTTAAAAGAATTGAATGCGAAAGTGCCGAAGTTTTTTAGTATCCATTTTATAGTGTTTACCATATATCTTGGCTTATTATTGCCAATCGCATCACTTGGAATGAGCACATCTTGGACGGAAGCGCTTCAAATTCCACATTTTATTACCGATGAACTGGCAAATACGATGAGTGGTAAAATCCTTTTAGGAATCGGTTTACTCGTCGTTTTTTATTTGAATGCGCGGTTTATTTTTACTGTACTTTATTTTTCGACTGAAAGAGGAGCATCGATGCGCCGGGCTTTAAGAAGAAGTTGGTGTGAAACGAAGGGCAAAGTCTTTCGACTCACAACAAGTTTAGGAACGATTGTGCTCACATTTACAGTCGTTTCGTTAGGACTGATGCTGCTCACGCTTGGACCGTTATTTATCGGGGAAGCGTATTTTGAAATGAACTTACCCATCCTTGCGGGTATTAGTTTCACAATCATTCAAGGCATTTTCTTCACAACGAGTGCACTGATGCAACCGATGTTAACAGAAGCGGTTACGATTATCGAGCGCGGTGAAGAAGAAGTGGGGAAAGTGACGAGTTACCGAAAAACGCTTGGTATGTATTCAAAGCGTTATTGGCCCGTGTTACTTCTTGGCTTTACCGTCTTTGCGTTTATTCACACGAATACGTTGAAAGAAACAGTCTATCAGCCGATGTCTAAAATTGTGGCGCATCGTGGGTATGCGGCGGTTGCGCTTGAAAACACGATTGCGAGTCTCGATGCGGCTGCGGAAGCAGGAGCGGATATGGTAGAGATGGATATTCAAGAAACAAAAGATGGGCAGTTTGTCGTTTATCACGATAAAACGTTGCGCCGTTTGGCGGGAGATTCTCGGGCAATTGGTGAAATGACGTTAGATGAATTAACTGAAGTGACTTTGTCTGATGGACGTCATACAGAACCTTTGCCATCATTTGACGAATACGTAGACAGAGCGAAAGAATTAGAGATTCGTTTACTCGTAGAAACGAAAACGTATGGACATGAATCTTCTGAAATGGAAGAAAATCTTGTCGCATTTCTTCATGAGAAAGAAGTGGCATATGATTATGTCGTGCAATCACTCGATATTCCACATCTTCGAAAGTTACAAAAAATTGATCCGCTCATTGAAACGAGTGATATTATCGCATTAAATGTTGGAAGTTTACCGAAAACAACATCTCAATATCTAAGTTTGGAAGACTTTTCAGTCACAACAAAACTCATTCAAAATGCAAATGAAGAAGAAAAGAAAATCTTTGTTTGGACTGTGAACAAAGAAGAGTTAATGCATTCATATATGCGGATGGGCGTATACGGACTCATTACGAATCATGTGACAGACGCGGTGAATGTTCGAAATGTGTATGAAGAAGACCAAGGGATGTTACAGCGTTTATTATGGTTACTTGAAGAAAATAAACCATTTTAACAAATCTCCTACTTTTACAGTTTTGTAAGAGTAGGAGATTTGTTACTCATTATTTCTTTCTTAGCGATTGATATGTTTGCATAATTAATTCTTCCACATGCATTTTGACCGCTTGATTGGCGTAAGTGAAGACTGCATCTTCTCCGGGGGTTGTGACAGATACTTCACTAAAATACGTGTCGAGACGTTTCCAGCGAATGAGTCCAACTTGTTTTTGTATAAAGTATTGTTTTTCACGGTTATATTGTGTACGTAACTGCTCTAAAAGTGCTTCGATAAAAGGGATAAATAGATTTATGCATTTGGTTGTTTCAATAATTTCCACATCTTTTTCCAAGTACCGAATGGCCAATTCAACCATTAAAAATTGGTGTAGCCGGTGCCGGTCGTCTACATTAATCATCCATCTCAGCCCTTTGAATCGTACTCAAATTAATCATGTGTATTGTTTCATCTGTTGAGAAAGAAAGAAGTGCTTTTTCTACATAAATCTTGTTAATCAATCCTGTATAGGTTTGCCACTGATTTTGTTGGAAAACTGTAAGGGAGATGGGGAGTTGACTCGTATAAGCTGTATGAATATTTTGTTGAAGATCTTCTAATTCCCATACCATCAAATCAACAGGACGTTGTGGTTGACTTAGGTGCTCTTCCCATTCTTGCAACTTATGAATATGTTCAGGCAACATCATTGCTGTCCATTTTTTCATCCCACGGTCTTTTACCATCTAGAACGCCTCCTTATCATTATGCTAAATGTCCGCCGACTAACTGATTTCTTGTTAAAGCAGTGCCTGCATCTGTATAAGATATCGCCCGTAATACAGCATTCGGTCCAAAACGGTCTTTCAGTGCATCGACTGTTTTCGCTAATGCTAACCGCTTTGTTTGTTCTTTATCGAATAAATCTAACTGAACACTTTGACTGTACGTCAGATTGGAAATTGAAATAGATACTTGCCTTACCGGGAAGTGTGCGAAGTGTTTCGTTAGTAATTCTTTACATGCATTATAAATGACTGTTGTATCATTTGTAGGGAGACGTAGCGTTTTGGAACGTCGAAATCCTTTTGCCATCGTTTGTTTACTATAAGATAAACTGATAGAAACAGTTCGCGCGACATATCCATGGTCTCGTGCACGTTTTGTGACATCCTCACACATTTCTAAGAAAAGAACTTCAATATCTTCTTTTTTATGATAATCGCGCATTAAAATTTGTCCTTTACTAAAACTTTTGTTTTTTTTGCGTGTGGATTCAGTTAATTCGGATAAATCAATGCCCCAAGCATGATGATAAAGTTGGTTACCGATAATGCCGAATTTTTGTTCGAGCATCTGTAAATCGGCACGCGCCAGTCCACCGACAGAACGAATCCCGAGTTGATTGAGTTCTCTTTCTAAATTTTTTCCAATGCCCCACATATTCGATAAAGGGGCAACTTTCCATAACTTTGTTTTAACATCTGCATACGTCCATTTAGCAAATCCTGTTTTCTTTGCATCTAAATCGAGCGCCAATTTTGCAAGAAGCAAATTCGGTCCAAGTCCGACTGCCGAATGAATTCGAAATTGGTCATAAATCGCTTGTTGAATCGCTTGTGCTGTTTTCCCAGGGTCTCCCCAAAGTTTTTTCGTTTCGGTTAAATCAACGAAAATTTCGTCAATGCTGTACACATGCATTGCATTTCTTGGGACAAAGTCTGAGATTAATTTTTCAATTTTCACAGCCATCTCAACGAAGAAAGCCATTTTCGGCTTAAATAAACGAATGCGTGAATCCTTTGGAATCTCATATCTTCGACTCCCTGTTTTAATCTGATACTTTTCTTTTAAAGGGGGAGAGGCGGCTAAGACGACACTGCCAGGTTGCTCGAAATTCGCAATAACTGCAATCGGAACGCGCATCACATCGATGCCTTCTAACATCGCGATACAACTTGCGTAAAAACATTTCATATCAATGCAAATAATCGAACGCTCTTGAACATGTACATCCATATCGATTCCTCCTTGAAAAGTAATTGTATACTCATTATACGAACAGTCGTTCTTTTGTTCAAGTGGGAAATATAGGGAAGAGGTAAGATGGAGAAAATTAACTGGAATAGCAATAGATATCAGAACAAAATAAAAAGACCTTTCTAACAAAGCAAAGGTCTTTTCGTTATAAACAACAATTATTTTAATCTAAATCACAAGCAATCGTAAATAATATTTCAACGGCAGGAAGTAACGTATCTTCGTTAATATCAAATTGTTCATGATGATGACCGGCGGCTAAATCTGTGCCAAAAATACAGTAAGTCGCTTGTCCACCACGCTTTTGAACGGCTTCTAAAAAGTACGTAGCATCTTCAGAGCCTGCATTATCTTCGCTGACCAATGTCACTTGTTCGATGAAAGGATGTTGTTCCGCAGTTTCAGCTAGCTTTTTGGCTAAGTCCTCTGAACATTTACAACTGATTGCTTCCCCGGCAAGTTCAATAGAATACGCAGTATCATACATACGAGCTGCTCCGGCAATGATGTTTTCCACTTGTTCTTTCATATAATCATTCACTTCACTTGTTTCTCCGCGCGTTTCCGCAACGATTGTGGCGGAGTTTGCAATGATATTTCTGCCAGATCCAGCATGAAGTTCTCCGACGTTAATGCGAGAGTCTCCACCAGAATGGCGACAAATCGCATGCATATTTAAAGCGGCACTTGCTGCAGCGAGTAGCGCATTTTTTCCTTTTTCAGGTTCGCTACCAGCATGAGAAGATTTACCTGAAAATCCAATGTTTAATTTTGAAGTTGCTAAAAAACCATTGTTTGCGGCAACAAAATGATGTTGGGGTACCCCGGTTCCAATATGTGAAGCGATAAAATAATCAACATCATCGACAACGCCAGCACGCGCCATTGCTTTAGCACCACGGGTACCTTCTTCAGCTGGTTGAAAAATGAGCTTAATAACCCCGTTTAATTGGTCTTGCTTTTTGGCTAATAATGTCGCAAGTCCGAGGCCAATTGTTGTGTGTGCATCATGTCCGCAAGCATGCATCGACCCTTCAGCGATAGAACGAAAGGCCAACTTGGTAGGAATATGATCGGGTTCATTCGATTCTAAAATTGGTAATGCATCCATGTCAAAACGAAATGCAATGGTAGGACCAGGTCGATTCGTATCCAGCGTCGCAACAATGCCTGTATATCCATCTTGAAAATAAGGTAAGTATTTTTCAATAGCGCCGTGCTCTTGGGCCCATTTTACATGATTCGCAGTTGTTTCTGTGCTAGGTTTCCCCATGCACTCGTCTTCTTTCATCACACTTTTTCCGAGTTCCAATGAAAATCCTAGTTGTTCTAATGTATTTGCAACGATTGAAGCTGTCCGCATTTCTAAAAAACCTTGTTCAGGATGACGATGAAAATCACGTCGCCATTCAATTAATTGTTTTGTTAAAGTCATAAAAAACCCTCCAAGTAAATGTGAATTGCTTAGCCTGTGTATTGCATAAACCCTCTACTCTAAATAAGTAGAGGGTTTATGGTAAGTAATATCTTTCGTCTTATGGTAAATGCGCGTGGATACCTGGGCCAAATGGAATTCCGAGGTAATAAAAGCCCATAATTAAAACAATCCAAGTGAGTAAGAAAGCAATTGAGTACGGAAGCATAAGTGAGATATATGTTCCGATACTTGCTTTTTTATCATACCGCTGCATAAATGCTAGAATAATAACCATATAAGGGAATAATGGCGTGATGATATTTGTTGAAGAATCCGCAACGCGGTAAGCCGCTTGTGTAAATGCAGGGTGATAGCCCAGTTGCATAAACATTGGCACAAATATCGGTGCTTCAATGGCCCACTTTGCAGATCCTGACGTAATTAAGAAGTTCATAAGTGCTGTGAAAATAATATAGCCGACAATAAGTGGCATACCTGTAAAGTTAATGCTTGTTAAAAACTCAGCGCCATTTACTGCTACCCAAGTACCAAGATTAGACCAGTTGAAATAGGCAGTAAATTGAGCGATTGCAAAAACAAGCACAATATAGCTCGACATATCTTTCACAGACTCAGTCATATATTTACTAACATCTTTACTTGATTTTATTTTTCCAACTGAAATCCCAAAAGTTACACCGATAATGATAAAGAAAAATAAAATGATTGGCACAATTCCATCTAGAAACGGAGAAGGGATCAACCCGCCGTCCTCGTTTGCTAAAGGGCTATTTGGTATGAAAATCGTCCCTACAATTAGCGCGATATAAAGAAGTCCAGCAAGCATCGAATGAATAAATGCTCTTTTTGCTTTTGGGGAATCATCTGAATTTTCTTCTTCGACTGCATCCCCCGTATATTTTCCGAGTCTAGGTTCGATAAAACGAGTAGTGATAAGTCCACCAACGATTGTTAAGATGAAGACAGAGGCAATATTGAAAAACCAGTTATCGACCGGTGTTACTGTCATTGTGTCATCTAAAAAGCGTGCAGCTTCTGTTGAAATACCAGCGAGTAAAGCATCTGTTCCAGCAACGAATAAGTTGGCTGTAAATCCTGCACCTGCACCCGCAAAACCAGCAGCAAGACCAGCAAGTGGGTGGCGTCCAACTTTGTAAAACACAAGCGCAGCTAAAGGTGGAATTAAAACAACTGCTGCATCAGAAGCAAGGTTTCCCATAATACCTACAAAAACAACAGTATATGTCAGTAGAAAAGGAGGAGATTTTAAAATCGTTTTTCGTACAGCATAATCTAATAATCCAACTTTTTCTGCTAACCCAATTCCTAACATCATCACTAACACAAGCCCTAAAGGCGCGAAACCAGTGAAGTTATCAAGCATAGAGGTTAGGATAAACTGTAATCCTTCAGCAGAAATAAGACTTTTAATAGCCATTGTTTCGCCGTTTCCTGGATGAATTACAGATGCGCCGAAAAGATTGAAAATCCAAGAAACAATAATCATCATTACCGCAAGACCAATAAATAGTACAAAAGGATCTGGCAATCTATTTCCGACGCGTTCAACAATATCCAAAAATCTTTGAAAAAGTCCTTTTTTCTCTGTCATAAACTCACCTCATTTAAATTTTTTCCCCGCCAAGCGTAGTCGGTCTAATATGCTTAGGAATTGGGTTCGTGTATGGGTATTCAGCTTGGAATTTTTTGAATTCATTTTGTACTTCTTCTAATTGTTCTTCAGATGCAAGAAGATTGAGTCCCGTTAAAGCCATAGTAGACGCAGCCCGTAGCATGCCTTTATGTGCAAAACTTGTTAAACCCTGTGCAGTCATTTGCCAAGTGTGTAAAGGTGTCGCAAGTGCACTTGTTGCCGCTGTAAGCTGTACAGTAGGAACAACCCAACTGACATCGGATACATCTGTAGAGCCATAGAAAATTTCATCACTTTCTCGGTAATCGGAAATTGAATCAGCTAAATACTTACCTTTAAATTCGCTACCGTCTCCGAAATAGCCAAACCCTTTCATTAAATCGATATAAAAGTCTTGTTCCTCTTGTGTGAAAGTGTCCCATATTTCTTTCGCATAAACTTGCTCTTCTTCAGTCGTTTCACCAGCACCGATCGTTTGTAAACTTTGATACATGATTTTTTCCAAGCTTCTATTTGGAACATAATTTGAACAAGCTTTAATAAACTCTATTTCGAGCTTCGTTTCTGTCATTAAAGCTGCGCCTTCAGCGATTTTACAAATACGCTCATAAATCCCTTTCGCTTCATGTATTTTAGGCGCACGGATTAAATACAACACTTCAGCTTGGGGCTGAACAACGGCTGGAGAAAACCCACCTGTATCTGTTACCGCATAATGAACCCGCGCGTCTTGAATAATATGTTCTCGTAAATAATTGACACCCACATTCATGAGCTCGACAGCGTCTAAAGCGCTACGTCCTAAATGGGGTGAATTTGCTGCGTGTGCAGCGACACCTTTAAATTTAAAAGTGATTTGATAGTTTGCAAGCGTTGGTAAGCTCATAATTGCATTAGTAGGAGACGGGTGCCAAGTTAACGCTGCGTCCACTCCATCGAAAGCGTTTTCCCGAACCATAAATGTTTTTCCAGATCCACCTTCTTCTCCTGGACATCCATAAAAAATGACTGTTCCCGGTAGTTGACGTTCTTCAAGATAAGCTTTTGTCGCACATGCTGCAGCAAAAGCGCCTGTTCCAAGTAAATTATGACCACAACCATGCCCAATGTTTTCAGTCCCGTCAATTCGTTCGGGATGAGTGATACAAGGTTTTTGGTTTAATTCAGGGAGTGCATCAAATTCTCCTAAAAACGCAATGACTGGCTTACCGCTACCAAAAGTGGCAGTAAAAGCAGTAGAGATATCGGCAATATTACGTTCGACGGTAAACCCTTGTTTTTCACATTCTTCCATTAAGAAGTTCGCAGACTTAAATTCTTCAAAACGAGTTTCAGGATGATTAAAAATATAAGTCGATACTTCATTAAAATAATCTGCGTGTTTTTCCATGTATGTTTTTACAAATGTATGCAAGTAAAACGCCTCCTAATTGGTATGTTGAATTGTAGAGTTCAAATATTTTGTTGTGTCTTGATGAACTTCTTTAAAGTAAGCGGATAATAATTTTGCGCCTTTTATAATCGATTGAATCTCTGTGTATTCTGCCGGATGATGACTAATGCCAAGGCGACAAGGAATAAACAAAAGTCCACTTGGCCAGCGTGTTGCCATGTTCATGGCATCATGTCCAGCACCGCTATCCATTGTTAGTGAAGACAGATTTAACGTCTGACATAGTTTTTTTAATGTCTCTTGAATGTGCGCATCTAGTTGAACCGGATCAGCATCGGCAAGTGTTTCAATATGAAAGGAGACTTTTTTCTTGTTGCTTATAAACTTTTCAATTGCTTGAACGACTTCTTGCTTCAGCTTTGCATCTGTACTCCGAATGTCCACGCCAATCGTTACTGTCCCAGGAATCATATTCATCGCATTTGGACTGTTTTCAATTGTGCTGACAGTTGCCATTAAAGGAGTTGTTTGTCGTTGATTGATTTGACTCGCTGTTTCTTCCACAAAGCTAATGAGTCGTGCAGTCGAAACAAGTGCATCTCGACGTTCATGCATCGGGGTCGTCCCCGTGTGATTTGTCATCCCAGTGCAAGTAATGCGCAGTCTAGTTGCTTGTGCAATCGCGCGTACGATTCCAATATCCTTTTGTTTATTTTCTAATGTCGTTCCTTGTTCGATATGAAGCTCGATAAATTGTTCAATTTTATTTTGCGGAATTTCAGCGTTTTGAAACTTCTGCCAATTCAAACCTGAATGCTCAACAGCTTCTTTTAAAGTGATTCCGTTTGAATCTTTTAACTTCGCTATACGTTTTGTATCTAAGAGTCCGCAAATTGCCTGACTTCCGATTGTGGCGGTACCAAATCGGGCAGATTCCTCACAGGAAAAGGCAATAATAGCGATGTTTTTCGCGGGTTGAAATTGCTGTTCTTTAAGCATTTTAACAGCTGCAAATGCGGCAATCACACCGGCAGTTCCGTCATAACCGCCACCACTATAAACCGTATCTAAATGTGAACCCGCGGCGATTGTGCCTGCACTTGGATCGACTTCCCAAATCGCCCACTGATTTCCTGCGTCATCTTGATGAGTTTGTAACCCAAGACTTTTAGCAATTAGGCGAAATTGTTTATGTGCTGCTTTTTCTTCTTGTGTAAACCCAAGCCTTGAAAAGCCATTTGGTTGTGCCATCGTGTCTACAAGATTTACTTGAAGTAACTTCTCTTCAATCCAATGTGAATTATTTGAAATCGCTATCATTCCTTTCTAAACAGATTTTATTCAATCCTGAAGTTATTTAAGATTGAATAATTTGTTATTCAGAATACTACAATAAATGTTAGAAGTCTACAAGATTCGGAAGATATGAGAGGAAGGGAGGAGTTGCTAGCGAGAAGAACTTTATAAGTAGTAAGATCTACTGTGAAAAATGGAAAAATATCACTACAATTATAGTTAGTTGAGCAATCTTATGAAATTATAGTAGGGAATATACTTGATTTTAGAATAGTTTTTGCCGATGATCATCTGATTAGAAAAAAATGATGATTAAGTCATTTTCGTAAAATAATAGTAAATTATGTTTGAAAAGTTTACTTGTTTTTAAATCCATATCATGCTAAATTAATTATACAAAAATTGAGATGATGAATACGATCAGTTTTCAGTTTATTTTAAATTATTTCAATTATTGAAATTGTGGTGACTAAAAAATAAATAATGGATTAATTTTATTATGAACTTGTGATAAACGAGTTTCATATAGTTTTAAAATAGCGTAAAAGAAATCGGAGGGGGCAAAAATGTTTAAAAGTAATCTGAAATGGTTGGGAGCATTGTTCATTGTTCTAGTTTTAGTACTTTCAGCTTGTTCTGAAGACGATAGTTCTGCTGAAAAAGAGAGTCCTAACGACAATGATGATAATAATGAAAGTAAAGATCTTGTGATTGCGATGGCTGCAGATGCGAGTTCGCTAGATCCTGCTGGCTCTAATGATGTTCCATCTCACAAAGTTGAAAACTTAATTTATGACACACTTGTTTCACGGGATTTGGAAGGAGATTTAATACCAGGTCTTGCGGAAACATGGGATGCAATTGATGAAGTGACACATGAATTTAAACTGCGTAAAGATGTTAAATTTCATGACGGTGAAGATTTTAATGCTGACGTTGTGAAGAAAAATATTGAACGTCTACTGGATTCAGAAGTCGCATCGTCTGTCTATAATAAATTTGATATGATTGAGAATGTTGAAGTTGTAGATGAGTATACAGTGCGTATAGAAACATCTTATCCTTTCACACCAATTTATGGCCATCTTGCGCATCCTGGTGGTTCAATGGTGAGTCCTGTTTTAATTGATGAAGATTATAAAGCAATGGAAGGCGGCGCGAAAGCAGGGACAGTAATTTCAGAAAAACCAATTGGCACTGGACTTTTTAAATTTGAAAGTTGGAATCCAGGAGAAGAAATTAAATTAGTAAGAAATGACGACTACTGGAATGAAAAAGCGATTGTTGATACTGTAACTTTTAAAATTATTCCAGAAAGTGGAACACGTAATGCAGATTTAGAGCGTGGGTTTGTTCATATTGCAGATCCAGTACAACCAAATGAAGTAGAAGAAATAAACGGCGGAAGTTTTGGGGAAGTAAAACAAACCTCTTCAAATGGGATGGCTTTTATTGGCTTTAATACTGAGAAAGCACCTTTTGATGATGTGAGAGTTCGTGAAGCTGTTTCCATGATGATTAATAAAGATGAAATTATTGAAGGTGTTTATGAAGGGTTTGGAATCGCAGCATATAATCCACTTGCTCCGAAAATCTTCGGGTTCTCTGATGATGTGAAAGGACCACAATATGATGTAGAAGGGGCAAAAAAATTACTAGAAGAAGCGGGATATGCTGATGGATTTGAGGCCGAAATTTGGACAAATGACGATCAACAACGGATCGATGCAGCAATTATTTTACAAAACGCATTAAAAGAAGTAAATATTGACTTGAAAATTGAGCAGATGGAATTCGGTTCATATCTTGAAAAGTTAAGATCAGGCGATCATGATATGTATATTTTAGGCTGGAACCCATCGTTACCAGATGCGGATAATGGCTTGTATCAGTTATTTCATTCTTCAGACAAGGGGAACACACCAAACGTGATGTTCTACGGCGATGATGAAGTCGATCGTTTACTTGATGAAGCTCGGCGTGAAGCAGATCAAGACAAACGCTATGACTTATATGTAGAAGCACAAAAGAAAATCGTTGAGGATGCGCCGATGATTTATTTAATTTATCAAGAAAATTTAACGGGTGTCAGCAATAAGATCACCGGGTTAGAAATTAGTTCGACAGGAATGTTTTTAGTGGAAAAAGTAGACTTTGTAGACGAATGATAGGATTTAAAATAAATAATGTTTTTATGAGATGTGTGATTTTATGATAGAAAAGTTGCGAACATAATTTCTTTGAAAGAATTCGATTGTATCGTATTTTGTCTTAAAGAGAATATTGTGTTCGCTTCTCTATTTATAGGAAACTTAAGTTTGAAATTAAATAAAAGGGGATGAGAGCTATTTCTAATGTCGAAGCTTTTGAACGATTAAAAGAAAAAAACAGACAATTATATAATTTTATTCATGAAAATTTTGAAGAACTTGTTGAAATTAGAAGGGACTTTAGGAAACATCCGGAATTGTCTTTTGAAGAAGTTGAAACGTCTCGTAAAATTGCAAAACTTCTAGAAGAATGGGGATTTGAAGTTCAAACAGAAGTCGGACGTACAGGTGTAATTGGTGTTTTACATGGTAAGAAAAAAGGAAAAGTAGTCGGCTTACGTGCGGATATGGATGCATTACCGATGGATGACGAAATCAGTGAAGATTATAAAAGTATAAATAAAGGGAAAGCTCATACGTGTGGGCATGATGTACATATGACGAACTTGCTCGGCGTTGCAAAATACTTTGGAGAAAATGGATTAAATGAAGGGTCGATAAAAGTGATTTTTCAACCCGCTGAAGAAATTGCTGCCGGTGCCTACGAAATGATCCGAGACGGTGCGCTTAAAAATCCTAATGTTGATGTAATGATTGGACTACACGTACATCCTACCGTGGAGACTGGGGAATTCTCATTAACAACTTCGAGGTATGGCGGTGCGGCAGCAGATTCATTTAAAATTAAAGTTAGTGGAAAAGAAGGACATGCAGCTTACCCGCACCAAACGATCGATCCAATTACTATATCCTCTCACATGATTGTTGCGTTGCAATCGATTGTCAGTCGATATGTGGACCCACTAGATTCCGTTGTCATTAGCATTGGAAAAATACAAGGCGGCATGAAAAGTAATATTATTCCAAATGAAGTTGAATTTGAAGGCACAGTAAGAACGTTAGATATGGATACGAGAAAATTTATAGTATCGAAAATAGAAAAAGTAGCTACTGCGATTGCGGAATCTTTTGGTGCTACGATTCATTTCGATTATGAGTATGGGCCTCCTTCGATCGATAATAATCCTGAAGTTAAAGAGTTCTTTTCTGAAATGATTATGGATTTATTTGGAGAAGATTGCTTGAAGTTTGTCAAGCCAGGAATGGGCGGAGAAGATTTTGCATTCTTTTCTCAAGAAGTTCCGTCTGTATTCTTTAGATTGGGAACAAAATCAGATGAAACAACGGCTTATAGTAACCATCATGCGAAGTTTAATGTTGATGAGCAGGCGCTGAAGTTTGGGATTTCAGCTTTTGTGGAATTTGTTGAAAGGTATCTTGGGCGGTAGAGTTACAAAGAAATACTGATAAAAGAAAAGCACTCAGACATGTTTGTTTGGGTGTTTTTGGTGTTTGGGATTATGGAGTTTTGGTTTTTATTAAAATAAGATGCAACAATTGTTAATTACCCGTGGCGGTAGAGAAGAGTATCATTTCAATCCACACACTCGTATAGAGTGCGACCGAGTGCCTCATCACGAATCATTTGGGCGATTGTAATTTCAATCCACACACTCGTATAGAGTGCGACTTCGACGCCAGCGTTTTTGCAGTAACTTCTAATCATTTCAATCCACACACTCGTATAGAGTGCGACGAGTATGAAAAATTTACTCCTGAAGAGCCTAAAGTATTTCAATCCACACACTCGTATAGAGTGCGACGATGGATTTAGCAAGGGCGTTGCTAATCGGCTATATTTCAATCCACACACTCGTATAGAGTGCGACCCTACTATTGTATGGCTTACTACAACGGAGCATAATTTCAATCCACACACTCGTATAGAGTGCGACGTGTTTTCCATGATATTTAACATTGATAAATCAATTTCAATCCACACACTCGTATAGAGTGCGACGACGCATTTAATCCTACTATTAGAACCGTTTTGCATTTCAATCCACACACTCGTATAGAGTGCGACTGCGAAAAGGTAATAAAGAAAATGAAATATAATGAAAATTCATTAAAAATCAGCTAACTTTTACATAATGATATTGGTCTTTCTAACATAATATCTAGAAAGTCGGAAGTTTTCAATAATAATGAGTGCGAATCTCTCGAAGGTTTTATGTTCACTTCAGGTTCGCACCTCTAAATAGTTAATATTTATCATGTTTCAACGGAATACTCCTCATTCAATCGTGTGTAAAGCATAAGTCGATGAGAAAGAAAAATGATTGTTGGTTGGCAATAGCCAAAACTTACTTCGATATGATATTAATAGAAAAAGGTAAAAGTAGTAGTAGCTCAGATCGATGAATACAATATTTTCATAAGAATAATTAGTCCAGCATAAACTGTTTACTAAGTTCTGAAAGTAACGAAAAATTTTTAGTCGCATCACCTAGCAAGGTATGCGTGGATTGAAACTATATTTTTTAAAGGATTTATTGAGAGAGCGGAAGAGAAGTCATTAAAATGGCTTTTCTTCCGCTTTTTTAATTGTCAATACTCGTATTTATTAGTTTTGATGATTGAGTCAATTTCATAATTAACCTTACACAAAAAATTCCCGAACAATGTTGATCTCCGTTCCAGACGCACGCTTTCCGTGGGGCGGGCGGCGAGCCTCCTCGGTCGCTTCGCTCCACTGCGGGGTCTCACCTGTCCCGCTAACCCCACAGGAGTCGGCGCCTTCCACTCCAATCAACGGATATCCCTTGCAATAAACACGAACATTCAATCACTCGTTAACATTAAAGTTCGTCTTTATTACAAGAATAAGCAATTATGAAATTGATTAGATTATAAAAATAATTATCGTAAGAAAGGTGAAGAGAAAGTGATGGTGATGAAGTTTATGTTTTTGTATATATCCTGTTAAAATATATAGAATATATTTTGATAGTAAAAGCATAGGCTGATAGAAATAAAGAGAACAGGAGCTGAATGGCGTGAAAGAATTTACAGCGGAATTACTAATTATTTTAGGAAGATTATTCATTCAATTAATAGAAAAGATAAATATAAAAAATAAAAAAGTCATGAGAAAAAATGAAAGATATCCCCAAACAAAAACGATTATTATTTTGTTTGGGGAAGAGCATTATCATTATTATTTGCCTAAATTGCAATATTAAGTTAGCTACTCAGACAAAATCACGTGTATTTATGAACGTCTGTGTTTTTCATCAACCTTAGAAAGCTGGTTTTGACTTTGATCTGTTTGTGTAATATTAAGCTAATTTAGCTAGTTCTTGTTCAAAAATGACTGCTGTTTGTTGGTAGTCTAGAACCTGTCTTTGTAAATTGTAGAGCATCTGATAAATGCGTTTGATAGCTTACCTAGCGTAATCTGATATAGGTTTACCTTTTGGAATATAACGTCTAAAA
>JAPFCR010000007.1 GCA_026169375.1 Sporosarcina sp.
CGTTCCAGGCGCACGCTTTCCGTGGGGCGGGCGGCGAGCCTCCTCGGTCGCTTCGCTCCACTGCGGGGTCTCACCTGTCCCGCTAAACCCACAGGAGTCGGCGCCTTCCACTCCAATCAACGGATATCCCTTGCAATAAACACGAACATTCAATCACTCGTTAACATCAAAGTTCGTCTTTATTACAAGAATAAACAATTATGAAATTGATTTACTTAAAAAACAAAAAAACTCATCCCTAAAAAAGGGACGAGTTCTAACTCGCGTTACCACCCTACTTGTAGCTATGTAGCTCGCTACCACTCAAGTTACCATAACGGAGGCATTCACCGGGACGATGTACTATATTTCCACAGTCCAGCTCGAGAGTGATTTTCTTTTCCAGTCGTTTCACTAGGCTTTCACCATCCCTAGATCGCTTTATCACAAGCAAGAAAGTACTTTCTCTGTCAAAGCTATTCATCAAAAATTTAATTCAGTCTTTTATTTATATGATTACAATTATAATTGTGAAATAAATTTGCGTCAAGTTATTAAAACTCTTACATCTTACGCGTCATCTTCGACTAACTCTTGAATTTTATCAACATCTATTTCATAATCTAACAATCCATCCCAATCTTCAGCATTTACTAAGTCTAATTGGGCTTCAATTAACATTTTAAAACGATTGCGGAATACTTTAGATTGCTTTTTTAAATCTTCAATTTCCAATGAAATTTCACGTGCACGAGATAATGCTTCATTTACAATACGATCGGCATTTTTTTCAGCTTCTTTAATAATTAACTTCGATTCTTTCATTGAATTACGCCTTACATCTTCAGCTGCTTCTTGTGCGGTGAGAATCGATTTTTGTAAAGTCTCTTCAATTGTATTAAAATGTGTGATTTGATTACTTGCTTGAATTAATTCATTTCGCATCTCTTTATTTTCAGTAATCAAGTTTTCATAGTCTTTCATTATTTGTTCTAAAAACTCATTCACTTCATCCTCGTCATACCCACGCCATTTACTACTAAATTCTTTATTATGTATGTCAAGTGGTGTTAAAGCCATCTAAAATACCTCCTTTTACATATGTACATTCCATTATACATAGTTTCTAATTCAATAGCATTAGTTTTCTGTAATTTCATTTTCGTCTCATTAACAATTACTCTAACTTCCCTATAATAAGCCGCACCTTATCTTTACGTGTTCTTCCTTCTGTCGCAATGACTTTGAAGCGCCCAAATCCACGAATCGATAAAATATCTTCTTCAAATAATTCTTCAGCTGGGTTATTTTCTGTTGTCCAATTTACACGCACTTTCTCGCCTTTTATGAGTGCCGCGGCTTTTTGTCTAGAGAGATTAATTAAAGATGCAATGATCGCGTCGAGTCGCATTGAACTTACAATTTGCGTTGATTCGATCCACTTATCTGAAAAGGTAATATATGCTTCTTTATCTTCCACTTCCTCGACTGAAACTTTAGCTTTTCCAATTGATGTGAAGTTCGCAACCATATAATCTTTTAGTTCGGTCGCCACAACAAACTGAACTTCATCATCAATCATTCTAATATCGCCGAATTTTGAGCGGTCAATGCCAAGCGACATCAGCGAGCCTAATACGTCCTTATGTTGTAAAGTTAAAAATTTCGTTGGATATTTCACTTTAAAAACAGTTACTTGATAATCTTGGGGTTCAGGAACATGGTAATTCGGATAAATTAACATTCGCTTTCGCTCTGCATTTATGAATGCACCTTCTTCGGAAACGAGTAAATCATTTCCACCAAATAACGATTGTACAATATATCTTTCACGCGGATTTAAGAAGTCAGTTAGTTTTGGTATGTATAAGTTTTCCACTTCACGAATCCAACCAATTGCGTTTTCTATAAATGGTTGTTCATCTTTTCTAAAATGTTGAAGAATTGAATCCATGATTAATACTCCTCATCTATCATAATAAAAAATATCTGTAGACGAAGTTCCATGAAACTTTGTCTACAGATAGAACGTTCATCATTTTTAGTTAACCTAGCATTTCCATAATCATATAAAATACATTCGATACGCCTGCTTGAATAAAGCTTAGTGCAATCAATGCAATGATTGGTGAAATATCAATCATACCAAGCGGTGGAATGAATTTTCTAAAGAAAGATAAATATGGTTCTGCAATCTTATCAATAATTTGGCCAAATGCGCTTCCTCTCATATTTGGTACCCACGACATTAAAATATGAATAAATATCACAATGCGATAAATACCAATGACTTGAATCGTCAGGCCTCTCAGCAAATCTAAACTCTCAACCATAATTAATTGTACCTCTCATTCAGTCTCTATTGTTCAAAATAATCGGATATAGAACCATCAACTTCTACGTTATCTGGTGTACAAAGGAAAATATCTTTTCCGATTCGCTGAATGTCTCCACCAAGCGCATAAACCGTACCGCTTAAAAAGTCGATAATTCGAATTCCTTGCTCTCGATCTATTCGTTGAAGATTAACGACAACAGCTCTTTTGTTTTTTAAATGTTCCGATATATCTTGTGCTTCTGCATAAACTCTTGGTTCAACAAGAACAACCTTCGATGATTTCTGAGCACTTGATAAACTGACAATCCGTGGAGATGTTTGCTCTTCTTCCACAAGACCCAGCTGTCTATTTTTTTGTCTCTTAGGCTTTTGTTGTTCAGTCATTGGGCGGCGTACTTCCTTCACAGGCTTTTTTTCTGATGATTGTTGCTTCGTTTCTTGAATTTCTTCTTCGTCGAGATAAAACCAATTTTGAAGCTTATTTTTAAAACTCATCAGTCTCCCTCGCTTTCCTCTCCAACTAATGCTGTGCCTATTCTTACATATGTTGCACCTTCTTCAATTGCAATTTTATAATCATTAGACATCCCCATCGACAATTCAGTACATGGTGCGTGTGGGAAATTTAATGATTCAATACGATCGCGAAGTGTACGCATTTCTTTAAAAACAGAACGGATTTCTTCTTGATCATCAATATGTGGTGCCATCGTCATTAAACCAACGATGCGTACTTTATCGTACCCTTGAATAGATTCGATAAAGCCTTCTAGCTCTTCGGGTGTAACACCGGATTTTGCTTCTTCTCCTGAAACATTTACTTGTACAAAACAGTCTACTACATCTTCTGCTCGCTTTTGAATTTCTTTTACAATACTCATTCTACTGAGCGAGTGAAGATGACTGACATTGTTTACGATATCACGAACACGTCTACTTTGAAGATTCCCGATGAAATGCCAATTGATCTCTTCTTTGATTTGTTCAAGCTTATTTCTCAATCCATCCGGACGATTTTCTCCTAAATGTTTGAAACCTGCATTAAATACTTCTTTTGCACGTGTTGAAGAAACACCTTTCGTAACAGCGACAACATGAACATCCGAACGGTTTCGCCCAACTTTGTCACAAGAAGTTTGAATATTTTCTTCGATTTGTTGTATACGTTGTTGAAATTTGTTCATTCTAATCACTACTTTTCATATATCTTTCCTATTATTGTAGCAATTAATCGCTGATTTATCAATGATAAACGTTATTTCACTTGTTTTTTACCGACTAATACAATATCCTTTCCAATCACTGAAATATCAATAATTCGAACTTGAGCCTCTTCATTTTTCGAATTATTGAAAAACAATCCTTTTTCTCCACCGCCAACATGGAGCGCTTCTACTGTTCCATTTTTAACATCAATCGTCGCATCTTGAACATAACCGAGAAAAGAACCTTTCGTCGCATCAATTACTTCTTTTTTTTGAATTTCAGAAAATCTCATTTATGATCGCTCCTTTTTATTACCTTATGCAAGTACAGTTTAAAAGAAAACCAATCGATTATGTTAAGTAGTGTTCACTACTTAATATAAAAAAGAGGCTTTCCCTTGTCGATTGAATGCTACACTCCTGAAAAATTTCTAGAGTGTAGCATTCAATCGACTTAGATGCCTCATTGGTTTTTCCTGCTATTCATGCTTCTTCCATACGATTTCGAATCACTTTCACAGCATTTTTTTCTATCCTTGAAATTTGTGCCTGTGAAATCCCTAACTCTTTCGCGATTTCTGTTTGTGTTTGCCCAAGATAAAAGCGCTTATTCAAAATATGTTGTTGCCGTTCGTCCAGCTCTGTCATCGTTTCTTTAACGGACACATAAGTTAACCATCGTTCTTCTGATATTGTTTTATCTTGTAACTGATCCATTAAATATACAGGGTCTCCATCTCCACTATTCATCGGTTCATGAAGCGACATTGGGTCTTGTATCGCGTCTAATGCAAAGAGAATATCATCTGCTGGAATTTCAATTATTTTAGCTAAATCGGTCAGCTTTGGTTCGTATTGATGTTCATTAATAAAAGCTTCCCTTGCTCTCATTGCTTGATAAGCAATATCTCGAAGTGATCTTGAAACACGAATTGCCTGATGATCTCTAAGATGCCGCTTGATTTCGCCTAAAATCATCGGTACAGCATAGGTTGAAAAACGAACATTATGTTTTAAATCAAAATTATCAATGGATTTTAGTAAACCAACACATCCCACTTGAAACAAATCATCTGCTGGTTCCCCTCGGTAAATAAAACGTTGAACTAAACTAAGCACCAACCGTAAATTCCCTACAACAAGTTCCTCTCTGGCGGATTCATCTCCACTTTGTAAGCGCACAAACGTCTCTCTCATTACTTCATTAGATAATAATGGTAATTCAGATGTATCGACACCACAAATTTCAACTCTTGTACGTACCATTTTATATTCCTCCGCATTCTTTAGGTGACTGTAAATCGTAGTCTAACCTCTGCGTTCAGGAATATGCATAAAATAATATGTCCAAATTCAACCATTATGCAGTTGGCTGATTTAATACTTCTCGAAGTTCAATAATAATTTTCTTTTCAAGTCTTGAAATATAAGATTGTGAAATCCCAAGCATTTCTGCAACTTCTTTTTGTGTCATTTCTACTTTTCCAGTTAAACCGAAGCGGCAAGCCATAATATATCTTTCCCTGTCATTTAATTTTCTGACTGCTTCAATCATATGTTGACGTTCAATTTTTCTTTCTACATTATCAATAATGATTGTCGCTTCTGTTCCTAAAATATCAGATAACAACAATTCATTACCATCCGCATCAGAATTAAGCGGTTCATCGAAAGAGATTTCTGATTTTGTTCGGTTTGTTTTACGAAGATGCATTAAAATTTCGTTTTCAATACAACGTGACGCATATGTTGCTAATTTTATTTTTTTATCAGGTTTAAATGTTTCAACAGCTTTAATCAGTCCAATGGTGCCGATACTAATTAGATCTTCAATATGTGTATTTGTATTGTCAAAACGACGGGCAATATATACAACGAGACGTAAATTTCTTTCAATAAGAGCATCTCTCGCTTCTGCGTCTCCTTCTACAAAGGCTTGAATTGTTTTCGCTTCTTCTTCGCGTGTAAGCGGTTTTGGAAGCGAGCCACGCCCCCCGATATAATATGTCCCTTTTTTCCCTCTAAAAAATGCAAAAATCATCGTCAACCATTTTCTCAATTTATTGTACATGTTCAGTTCCCCTTTCGTTGTGAAGTTTCTCCATTGCTGATACGTGTAAAATTGCCTGTGCACCTTCTGGATAACGTTGATCGTCCTTCGTTAAAACGATATAACCGGGGTCTAATTGTGCACCTCCTTTCATGAGCCATTTTTTATATTGTAATCCGATTGCCCACGACTCCCCTTGAACTGTAAAGATTTTCACAGGTCTAAGATCTTTCTTATAACAATCTGGCGCTTTTGTAATTTGCGAGAATTCTTGTGGATTCCAGTCCAATAAGAATTGCTTTAATTCTTCAGATAAGAATGGTTCGACGACACGATAGGATATAAAATGAACTGCTTTTCCCGATAACGGTTCTATACAACTATTTCCTGAATCGACTAATACCGTAATTGGAATTTCTTTTCCCCATAAAGAAAGTGTGGAAGTCGTTGTTAAATCTGCTACACGCTCGGCTGTCCGGACGTCAAGCCATTTATTTTTAATAAAGTAGAGTGCGATATACGCAATTCCAGCGGAGAAGAATATTGCTTGATAATTTGCTAGACTTTTTACTTGACTTTGAAGTGCTGTTAATAATCCACCAGCAAATAAAGCACCCATTAGCGCAGCTGATGTAAATTTTCTCCAATGACTAAAGGCTTTTCCGTAAGCAATGAATGTCATGCATAAAAAAGTAAGAATGATTGTCCAAATAGAGACAGAGAAGAAAACAACAGGAACTGCACCAATAAAAGAAGCAAAACATAAACGACGAATACTAATATTTATATTTTGCATTTTATTTGCGAATGATAAGATAGTAAAATTGAACATCATATTTAAGCCGATTATTAATTCGCCATACATAAAATGCCCTCCTTCACTTTAAAGATAGCATCTTAATCCTGAATATTTTGTCAATACAAGGATATATCTATATAAAAAGTTCGACAAATTCTATGTAAAAAATTATATGTGCTAGTTATTTTTTTATGCCTCTAAATAAAATTTTTCCATCAAAAAAACGCATTCAATGAATTTAGCATTGAATACGTTTTTTTAGGAGTATACGTTTTATCGACGGCGACGATTGCGTAAAAACGTTGGAATATCTAGTCCATCGTCTGCCTGATTTGTTTGTTGTGATTGAGTCTGTTCATCTTCAAAACTTTCTATTTCTTCACGACTACGCGAGATCTCTTCGCGTACTGGAGTTGGTTCACGCTTTGGCATAGTACCGCCAAAACCCGTGCCTCTTGTTGGTTTTGAAGTAACGAGTTGTTCCTCTGTAAAGCCTGTTGCAATTACAGTAACAATGATTTCATCTTTCAAATTATCGTTAATGACAGAACCAAAAATCATATTGACATCTTCATCAGATGCAGATGCAACAATGTCTGCAGCTTCTTGCACTTCGAATAAACTTAAATTAGATCCGCCTGTAATGTTCATTAAGACACCCTTAGCACCGTCAATCGACGTTTCAAGTAATGGACTCGAAATTGCTTTTTTAGCAGCTTCAGATGCACGGTTTTCCCCTGTTGAAACACCGATTCCCATTAGTGCAGAACCTTTATTTGACATAATAGTTTTTACGTCAGCAAAGTCTAAGTTAATAAGACCCGGTACAGCGATTAAATCTGAAATACCTTGTACCCCTTGACGAAGAACGTTATCTGCCTCACGGAATGCTTCAAGCATCGGTGTGTTTTTATCAACAATTTCAAGCAATTTATCATTCGGGATGACAATTAACGTATCCACTGAATCTTTCATTGCCGTAATTCCCGCAATTGCCTGTGTTTGACGTTTACGGCCTTCAAATGTGAATGGACGTGTTACGACACCTACTGTTAATGCACCTAAATCTTTTGCGACTTGTGCAATTACAGGTGCTGCCCCCGTTCCAGTCCCCCCACCCATACCTGCCGTTACGAATACCATATCCGCACCACGTAACGCTTCTTCTATTTGTTCACGGCTCTCTTCAGCAGCTTTCTTCCCAACTTCTGGGTTAGCGCCTGCACCAAGTCCTCGTGTTAATTTCGTACCAATTTGAAGCTTTACTTCAGCCTCTGATAAGTTTAACGCTTGAGCGTCTGTATTTACAGCAATAAACTCAACGCCTTCTACTCCATGCTCAATCATACGGTTTACCGCATTATTTCCACCACCACCAACGCCGATTACTTTAATAAGTGCTAATTGGTCTGTATTTGTATCAAAATCCAGCATCTGTTCTCCTCCTACACTAAACTTCTAATCTTTCTTTATATAGCTTTTCATCATTCAAAAAAGTTATTGAATAGTTTCTTTGCTTTAGAGATAATACTTGTTTTATCTTGTTGCTGTTCCTGGCTTCTAGTTTGGTGCTGCATTGGAGCGTGGTCCTGATTTGTACGTACGGATGGGTCATTAGAAACGAGACCGAAAAAATCATCTTGTTCATACGCATATTGGATTAAGCCAACTGCCGTTGTATACATTGGTTCTCTCACACCAATATGTTCAGGTATATGAATTCGAACTCTCGTTTTCAATACATGACGCGCGAGAGGAAGCATTCCGTCAATTTTTGTAATCCCACCTGTTAAAACGATGCCACCTGGTAAGTCTCTTATGCCCATCTCATAAAACTCACCTAATATTAATTCAAATAACTCTTCTAAGCGAACGCCTATGATTTCAGAGATATAACGTTGACTATACTGCTCTTTTGTATCCGCACCAATTATTGGCACTTCAAACAAATGATCATCTGAAGCATCATCGTAAAATGCATGTCCAAATTTATGTTTAATTTTTCTAGCATTCTCGGTAGGTGTTTTAAGAACGATTGATAAATCCTTTGTCACATGATCGCCACCAATTGGCAATACGCTCGTTGTGAGAAGACGATTTTCACCAAAAAGAGAAATCGTCGTTGACCCCCCACCAATATCAATATAAGCTGTTCCGTGATTCTTTTCATCTTCAGATAAGGCAAATGTTCCTGCCGCAAGTGGTTGTAAATAAATTTCCCTAATCGTTAAACCTGCTCGTTCAACACATCGCAATATATTATGTACCACTGTTTTAGGCGTCGTAATTAATGTTCCATCCATTTCTAAACGAACACCAATCATGCCGCGTGGGTCAGTAATCTCATCATAATCGTCAACAATGAATTGTTTCGTCACAAGATTAACAATCTCCCGCTCTGGGGAAACAGAAGTCACTTGCGCTGATTCCATTACCCGGTATAATTCCTCATCTGTAATTTCCCGGTCCTCTGAGTTAATGGCAACAATTCCTTTAACATCTTGCAATTGGGCACCATTTGCAGGTATCCCTAGCACAACCTCTTGAATTTCCATCCCAGTCATTCGTTCAGCCTGTTCAACCGCACTTTGAATGGATTCAACAGTTGCATCTATATCAATAATTGTTCCTTTACGAATCCCTTTAGATTGCACATTTCCGACTCCGATTACGTGGAGATTTTCAGCATCCACTTCTCCTATTAACACTTTAATCGATGATGACCCAATGTCTAATGAAACATATAATTCTGATTGGCTCAATGACTGACACCTCCCAATTCAACTCTTACTCCATTCTATTCGATTATAACCATATTGTCTAAATATTATTTTCGACATTAAATAGTATATTCCTTTAATTTGTATTATTCATTCCTGATTCTTTTTCCTATTCGCCCATTTAGTGAGTAATATTCGACGGATAATCGCAATGTTTTGAAACAACCGAATCCCAAATGCGAATATCGCTGCAAGATATAAATCGAGTCCTAGATGAACTCCTAAAAAAGCTAACCCAATTGCTAAGACTATATTAAAGAAAAAGCCTGTTATGAAAATTTTATCATCATAGACTTGTTGTAAGCTTGCACGCATACCCCCAAATAATGAGTCCAGCGCTGCCAAAATAGCAATGGATAAGTAGTTGCTATAAATTTGTGGAATTTGAATATCTGACAGAAGACCTAATGTCACACCAAGTATGAGACCAAGTAAGGGTAGCCACATCATTATTCCCCTTTCGGTAATTCTTTTAAGTATAGGTTATTGATCTTTTCTTTCCAACCTTTAACTTCTACTCTTTCCATCGGCATACCAATTTTTAATAATAAATCATCTAAATAAAAATCATCATGAATTAAAGATGCATGCAATCCATTATAAGCTTTTTCACTATCTTCAATAGTATCAGTTACAACCTTTATGAGAAAAGGGGGGGACGCAACATTCAATCCATTGACCGTTGTATAACCGTTAATATCACGAATTGAACTTAGAGAAGTATAGCGTTTTCCATCGATTTCAAGTGCTTGCCATTCCACACGATTTAACTCATTCACAAATCGGGTGAGTAGATCTGGAGAGATATCCGAAATTTCTGCTCCAATTGCAATACTTTCTGGTGATGGATTCACTTCAATAATAAGCCCTGGTCCAACTATATCAGTCATTCCTGCCTGCTTCCGCAAATCTTCTACAGTATCCTGAAGTGCAGTTTCAGCATTTTCTTCATTTAATGATTGATACGTTTGAATTGTTTTATCCAAATTTCGGATTTCATTAAGTAAGTCAGAATGCATTTTTTGTTCATTTGATAATTCAAATCTAATTGCCCACATATCTCGCGTGTCTCTTTCAGCTGGTTTTTGAACAGTGTTATATTGAATGGCGACTAGAAAACCAATGATGAGCAAAACAATCGTAAATTTCAGTTGATGTCGCATTTGCTCAGCCTCCCTTATTCTTCACTTTCCTCACCCAATGCAGGAAACTGGAGATTCTTAACTTGTTCTGTCGTCACCACAATATTATCTAATAAAAGCCTGTCGACAACGCCACCTTTTAAATGAAGGGATTCATGTAAAATATCCATATCTCCTATTGCTTCAACAACAAAGGGGGCTGGAAATGTTTTATCATCAATTGTGATGACAGGGCCTGTACATTTTATATACGAATTTTCCGTAATTCTTTGGCCATTAATCGCAATCCCTTGAGCGCCAGCAATCTTCAATTCATTCATAACTTTAAATATGTGACTCTCATGAACGATATAATCATTTGGGTTTTGTTCCACTGGATCATACTCTGCATCTGATAATGTGACTCTTAAACCTTGTCCTTTCGTAGGGACTATACCAAGCAACAAACGCAATTCTTTAGCTTCTTCTACTAAATGAACATGCTCCTCTTCTTGCGTTGAGAATGACTGCTCATACGCGCGTACATCTTCTCGTTTGACGCTAATTTCATCGGAAAGTTCCCGGTTCTTTTCTTGTTGGGTAATTAACTTTTCACGGTAAGTTTCTTCTGCTTCAAAGGTTGAAGGGGCAACTTGTTCTTGCTTTGAAGTTTTCTCGAATGTGCGATAAGAGAAGGCGAGTATAAAGCCAATAACGAGGAAGACAAAAGAAAATAAAATTGGTCTTTTTCTCGTTGCAAAAAACTTATTCATTTTCTTCTTCCTCCTCCGCATCCACCTCATCCTCTACTACACCATAAACTTGACTATAAGGTGTAAAAAATGTGCCCACTTCCATATCGATTACACCTTTTTCTTCTCCATTTAATTGTGCTACAATTTCTGAGTAATAGATCATTTTATCTGCAAAGGTTGGAATTAACGCTTTGACTTCATACCCATCATCCATATAAACCGTGACTGTATCGGGATTATCTTTTGTACCAGTATAAATGATTTCAGAAATTAATTGATATGCATTATTTTCCATGTTTTTTAATTGTGTTGTCATTCGACTTTGCTGATCACGATCTGTAAAACCATTTAAAATAGGCGCATCTTCTTCTATAACTAGCTTTTCTGGTTTAAAAACATCGCCATTTTCAAGTAATAAACCGTAGCGATCGTCCACTTCTATGTAAGCAATCGGTCCCCATTCTGTGATTGTAAATTCTACATCCCGAAACCATTTTCTCGAAACATCGACTTCTTGGACGCCTTCAACATTTTCAAGATGGGTTTTCACGTTGTTTTTTGTGAATCCCCATAACCCGTCTCCTACATGCAATTTACTTTCCTCTATGTAAAAAGACTCATCATGAATCTGTGCACCCTTAACTTTTATCGTGTCAATTTTACTGAGCGGTGATTGAAAGTAAAGAACCAAAAGAAGGGCGATCACAAATACCCCCACTATGAAAAAGAATTTCTGGTTTGCTCTTCTGCGTCTTTTTTCACGCATGGACGGAATTCTTTCTTCTATATCAATCACTTTTGTCATAATCGCTCCTCCTTTCTAATTCTTTACTTTAATGGGCTCTCATTCGCGTCATAAAGTGTAAGATGACGCCAATTGCAATCCATGTGGTCAAGAGTGAAGATCCACCATAACTAATAAAAGGTAGGGTGACACCAGTTACAGGTAATAACCCTGATACGACTCCTACATTTAAAAACGTTTGGAAGAAAATCATTGCACTCATGCCGGATACAATGAGCATGGAAAAATAATCTTCTGAGCGTACTGCAATGCCGAATGTAGCAACTAAAAAAACAACGAATAATAAAACAATAATTGTCGCACCTATAAAACCTGACTCCTCAGCAATAATCGAGAAGATAAAATCATTTTGTGGTTCTGGCAAATATAAATACTTCTGACGACTATTCCCATAACCATGACCGAACAGTCCTCCGGGTGCAATCGCAAACAATGATTGAATCCCTTGGAATCCAGCGCCGAGTGGATCATTCCATGGATCGATATAAGACTTAATCCGATCAAGCCGATAAGGTGCTGCTACAATAAGCCCGATGAAAGCGCCGACTCCTGCGATGCCAATCATTGTAAAAAAACGCAATGAATAGCCAGCAATAAACAGGACGATAAACGCCGAGATGATTAAAATGACTGTAGAGCCTAAGTCTGGCTGCAACATAATTAAAATAGATGGCAATAATATAATCCAAAGATGTTGCCACCGAACAGTTTGCTTACTTGAAGATGATTTCACCAAACTGCTCGCTAGTTTTCCAATGACTGCAACCTTGACAAACTCAGCTGGTTGTAAACTTAATGGCCCAAGCATAATCCAACTTTGGGAACCATTTCGTACTGCACCAATTCCTGGGATTTTCACCGCAATGAGTGAAGCAATCGCGATATAGTAAAAAACTGTCCACATTTTTTGATTAGACGTTAGTGGACTTTTCATGATGAATAACGCAACTGCAATTGAAACAATCATGTAAAGGCTTTGCTTTATAATAAAAGGAGATGAATCAGCATAATGAACCGTTCCCCAATAAGAACCTGCTGAATGCACAAAAGCTAAACCTATGCATGACAATGCGAGTGCCGAAACGACAAATGCGATTTTCAGCTTATCTTCCAGTGAATGCATCCTTCCGCTATCATGTTTTTCTGTGAATAATCATAATTAAAGAGCTGTCACCGCATTAATAAAACGGTCTCCACGCACTTCAAAACTTGCATACTCATCCCAACTTGCGCTTGCTGGGGATAATAAAATAACGTCATCTTCTACAGAAAATTGGTACGCGAGACGAGTTGCCTCTTCCATTGTTGTAGCCAATTCAACTGACTTAACACCACATGACTTTGCAAACTCACTAAATCTCTCTTTTGTTTCACCAATTGCAACCACTGCTTTTACACCCGTCATGTATGGTCTTAATTCCTCAAATGAATGCCCACGATCTAAACCACCCGCGACCAATACAATTGGGCTTTCAAATGCGGTGAGTGCACTTTTAGTTGCTAACGTATTCGTTGCTTTCGAATCATTATAAAACTTTCTCCCCGTTAATTCTTTCACAAACTGCATTCGATGCTTTACCCCAGCAAAAGAATTTAAAACATCAACAATTGCTGACTTCTCACATTCCAGTAAAATAGCAGCAGCTACTGCACATAAAATATTCTCTAAATTATGTTTTCCTGGTAACTTTATTACGGAACGATTAATAAAAGGTTCCCCATTCCAGTATATTTGCTGAGCATCTGCTGATATACCTGTATCTTTCTTTCCATTTGTTGAAAATGGAATTTTATGGGCTCTGGACTGCAACGCAATTTCTTCCACTTGCTTTTGATCTGCGTTATATATGAAATAATCTTCCGCTGTTTGATGGGCAGTAATTTGTGCTTTCGCTTTACGGTAAGATTCAATATCACCGTGATAATCCAGATGCGCTTCATATAAGTTTGTTAAAATTGATATATTTGGTCGAAAGTTCTCCGTGCCCATTAACTGAAATGATGAAGCTTCTAATACAATGATTTGATTTTCAGTTGCTTCTTCGGCAACGGTACACGCAACCGTTCCAATATTTCCTGCAATGAGCGGATTTTCCCCGCCAATATTTAACATATGATAAAGCAATGTAGTCGTTGTTGTTTTTCCATTTGAACCTGTAATTCCAACAATTGGCGCTTCACTTATTTCATAAGCAATTTCAATTTCTGTCCAGATTGGTAGCTTTTTTTCGGTTGCTTGTTGGATTATGGGATTTGAATAAGGGATACCAGGATTTTTCACGAGTAAATCAAATTCTTCATTTAATAAATCTTCGGGATGACTCCCACAAATAACCTGGACGCCTTCCTTTATTAAAAGTTCTGCTTCCTGATTGTTTTCTAGGGGGGAAGCATCATTGACAGTAACTTCAGCACCTACGGAATGAAGAAACTTTGCAGCCGCATAGCCACTCTTCGCTAAACCGAGTACTAAAACCTTCTTACCTTTAAATTGTTCTGTGTTTTTCATCTTACATAACCTCCATTAGAACAGGAACAAGTACAGCTACCAGTGCGATGCCCCAAAAAACAAGAACCACTTTCCACTCAGACCAACCTGACAACTCAAAATGGTGATGGATTGGACTCATTTTAAATACACGTTTTCCTGTCAGTTTAAAACTAATCACTTGAATAATAACCGATAAAGTTTCTACAACAAAAACAATTCCAATGATCAATAATAATAACTCTTGCTTGATTAGAATCGAAATCATTGCCAGTACTCCACCGAGTGCTAGGGAGCCTGTATCGCCCATAAAAACTCTCGCTGGTTTCATATTGAAAATTAGAAATCCCAGCATTGCCCCCGCTACCACAAAAGCAAACAGCGCGATATCATCTTGACCGTACTGCAATGCAAATACAGCAAATCCACTAAAGGCAATTGTAGAAATACCCGCTACGAGTCCATCCAATCCATCCGTTATATTGACTGCATTCGAAAATCCGACGAGCCAAAAAATAAGGAATCCAACATAAAAAATACCTAAATCGATTTTAAAGTCGAACAATGGCAATGCCACCGTTGTTTCAAATGGTCCCATTTTAAGTAAAAAGAATGCAAGAATTGCAACAATAATTTGACCCATCAATTTTTGTAACGAAGTTAATCCTAAATTTCTCTTTAAGACAACAATAATAAAATCATCGATAAAGCCGATAATTCCAAAACCAATTAGCACGATTAATAAAACGATTGTTTGCGTCGTCATTACATCGAATATGTATGAAAGTATGAGCGTCGTGATAACGATTGAAGTTAAAAAAATAAGCCCACCCATTGTTGGTGTTCCTGCTTTTTTCAAATGGGCTTTCGGTCCTTCTTCTCGTATACTTTGCCCAAATTTCATACGTCTAAGTACGGGGATAATTACATATCCAGCAATTGCTGTAACCGCAAAAGCGACGGCAATCACTGTCATTGTCATAGCTAGTGTCATGATTCGATCTCCTTCTATCTTCTGAAAGCAACTCTCAAACTTGCTTCAACTTCACCTTTAATCTTTTTATAAAAAGGAAAAGTGGTCATCATTTTTATGTGTAGATGACCGCTCTTTCTAGTCTGTATATACATGAATCACATCATCAATTCCAATTAATGTATCTACAGCCGGCAGTTGGTACTTTACTTTGTCACCAGAGCCATGCCATTCAATTTGGTATGAATATAATTGTGTTTGAATTTTTTCTTTCGTCATTCCTGTTAAATCTGGTACACGATGTGTCATTTCATCGCCCCAGCGGTAATCTTTTTCAAGTTGTTTTTTCCTTTTAGTTATCCCAGCAAGCGGTGCTGTTTCTTCAATAATTCTACCCACAATTGGTGCGGCTATAACACCCCCAAATTGCACTGAATTTTTCGGATTATCTACTGCGACATAAACAAGAAGTTCCGGATCGTCTGCTGGTGCAAAACCAATAAAAGATACAATATACTCCCCGTCTTTATAAACACCGTCTACTGCTTTTTGGGCTGTTCCAGTTTTCCCACCGATACGCAAGCCGTCTGTATATGCGCTACGCCCTGAACCATTTGCAACAACAGATTCTAACGCTTCTCTAACTTGCTCAGAAGTCTCCTCGCTAATCACTTGTCTTTTCAGTTCTGGCTGAAATGCTTGTTCTGTTTTTCCTTTATCATCCACAATTTCTTTTACGATATATGGTTTGTATAAGTTTCCACCATTAATTGCTGCAGCAACAGCTTGCACTTGTTGAAGTGGCGTAATGGAAATTCCTTGTCCGAAAGAAGTAGTTGCCTGTTCAACAGGACCGAATCCTTCCTCTGAAAAAAGAATGCCTTTCGCTTCTCCTGCAATGCCTGATTCAGTAGAAGCACCAAAACCAAAATCTTTAATGTATTGGTTTAACTTCTTTCCTCCAAGTTTCTGGCCAATTGAGACGAATCCAGGGTTACAAGAGTTTTCAACAACTTCTAAAAACGTCTGTTGCCCGTGCCCTTCTCTTTTCCAACATCGCAGCCTCGCATTTGCCACACGGACATATCCAGGGTCATGAAACTCATCTTCGTGAAGGTCGATAACTTTTTCTTCTAACCCAGCTGCTAACGTAATAATTTTAAATGTTGAACCTGGCTCAAATGTCATCCATACAGGCAAATTACGATTGTAAATACTTTGGTCTACTTCTCGATAATTTTTCGGATGAAAAGTTGGAACAGAACTTAATGATAAAAGCTCTCCTGTTTTCGGATTCATCACAATCGCAAGTGCTTGATCTGCTTCATACTTTTCCATTGCTTGTAAAAGCTCTCGTTCTACAATTTGCTGCATTCGCAAATCAATTGTAAGTTCGATAGAAGACCCTTCACTTCCCGAAGCAAATCCATCATCCACATGTGGCAAAGGAATTCCTTTTGCATCGGTATAAAGACGAATTCGATCTCCTGTGCCTTCTAATATTTCATCATAAGCATATTCGATTCCTGCAAGTCCCTGCCCATCATATCCAGTAAATCCAAGCAAACGAGCTAACATCTCTTCCTGTGGATAATACCTCATAAAATCAACACCTGTGTACAAGCCTGGAATTTGCAACTTCGTAATTTCATCTGCTTGTTTTTTTGATATATTTTTTCCTTCAGGCGCTATTTTAACCATATATTCCTTCTTACTTAACTTTTCCTCAAGTTCTTTTGCATCAGCATTTAAAACATTTGCTAACGTTCCTGCGACACTTTTGGGGTCAGGATTTTGTGACGGCATAAAATATAGCGTTGGGGCTAATTCATTTCCAACAATGAGTTGCCCACGTCGGTCTAATATATTTCCGCGCATACCTCCAAAAGGAATTTCAATATCCCAGTTCTCTTCCGCACGTTCTTTTAATAATTCATGACGGACAATTTGAACATGAAATAATTTACCAATCACTGCTGCAGCTAATAATAAAAACAAAACAAAAATGACTCGTAAGCGTTTTTTCGTTTGTAATTCAATAAATTTCCGCAGCGCCTTCACCTCCCGTTTTCTATCAACGTATGAGATGAAGAGAATCGCTATTCCTTAACCGCCCATAATTTCTTCTTCAGTTTCATTTTCATTTTTCGGTTTATGAATTTCTGCCGGTCGTTTCAATTGAATGACGATTGGTTCCTCAGGTGAGACGACCATACCTGACGATACACTTTGTTCGGTGACATAACCGTCTCCTACAATACGCATATCTAGCCCAGATAACATTTTAAAAGACAACAACATTTTTTTCGACCAACCTGTAAAATCTGGTAAAGTTGTTGCACCATCTGTTTTTAATAATACGACAGAGTGCTGTGAAAGTTTAGCACCTTTTTCTGGATATTGAATTTGAACCGGTCCACCTTCACCAATAATAACTGGCCGATAGTCTAACTGCTCTAAAGCAACCTTAGCTTCAGAAACATCTTTTTTAGTATAATCATCTATTGTCGGCGCTTCAACAAGTTCCTCTCCAGATGGTACAATATTCATATACTTCAAGCTGCTTTCCATCACAGGATTAAACACTTTAGCAACTGGATGTGAACCAATCTCACCATATTTTAACTTAGGCTGTTGAACAAACACATACGTGATTAATTGAGGATCTTCAATCGGTGCCATACCAATGAAGGAATATAAATAATTTCCCCTACCTGATAAATAACCGCCTCTTTCACTTGGTAATTCTGCTGTTCCAGTTTTTCCACCCATCGAATAACCGTCTAATGCGAAATTCCTACCTGTTCCCACTTCAGACGTTACAGTCGTTGCCAGCACCTCACGAACTTTCTTGGCCGTTTCTTTAGAAATAGGACTTTTCTTTTTTTCCGGTGTATGTTTTTCAACGACTTCATCTGTATTTGGATTACTAATTTCGTCAATCACATACGGTTTCATCATCACGCCATCATTCGCAATTGCCGTCGCTGCTTGAATCATTTGAAGCGGCGTCACCGTGGAGCCTTGTCCATATGAAGTTGTTAATCTCTCAGATGGATAATTGTCTAATATAATGCCAGTTGCCTCATTTGGTAAATCGATTTCTGTCTTCTCACCGAAACCAAAATCTTCAATATACTCAATAAAAGTTCGATCTCCAATTTTTTCTAGTAAGTTAGCCATCGATACGTTTGAAGAACGTTGAAAACCTTCTAAATACGTAATCGTCCCCCACCCTACTCGGTTATGATCTCGGATCGTTCGATCAAAAAGTGTATATTGTCCCGATTGAAAATAAGCATTTGGGTCCCATTTATTTTCTTCAATTGCCGCTGCTAATGTGAAAATTTTCATTGTAGAACCTGGTTCAATCGTATTTTCAACCGCATCATTCAACCAATTCGAAGTTAACCCTTCTCTTGTAGATGGTTCGAATGCTGGCCTTTGACTCATGGCTAATATTTCTCCAGTTTTCGGATCAACAACAACTGCTAGCATCTTTTTAGGATCGTATTCTTTTTCGACTTCATTCATTGCATCTTCAACGAAATTTTGAATCGTCTTATCAAGCGTTAATTTAATATCGAAGCCATTTTCTGCTGCAACAACTGCTTTCTCTGATTTGGGCAAGGTGAATCCCCATCTGTCTGCCTGAAACTCGACTTTTCCATCTGTTCCAGTGAGTAAATCATTATAAGTCGATTCAAGCCCCATCTTTCCGACTGTTTTCACATGACCTTTTTCATCAGTTTCTCGTTGCGCAAACCCGATTAAATAGGAAGCAAAAATACCGTTTGGATAAAAGCGTTTCTTCTCTTCTAAAAATAAGATGCCTGGCAGTTCTTCTTCTTTAATCGCCACGACTGTTTCGTGATTCAGTTTACTGCCAACCTTTCCAAACTCTACTTGTTTCCTTTTTCCTTTAGCCTGGTCTTCTTCAGTTCTCGTTAAATGTTCTACTAGCTCTGATTCTTCCATCGGTAAATAGTTTGCTAATACCTTTGCGGTTTGTGCTGGTTCAGCAACATGTCGCGTAACTCTTTTATCACTTAACTCTTCGTCTAGCACTGCAACCATTCGGTAACTTAACGTATCTGAGGCAATTATTTCCTCATTACGATCAATAATTCTCCCTCGATCTGCAGCTAAGATTGATTGCCTAGCGTATTTTGACTCTGCTAATGCCGTCAATGCCTCTCCTTTTGCTTCACCTGTTATTTGAATAAATAATAATCGTCCAAACAATAGAAAAAAGAGCCCTACATATAATGCAAACATTAGAAAGGCTCCCCATTGAAATCGAAACTTCTTCATCGTCCAGGCACAACCTTCACGTTTTTCTCGTTCAGATTTAAACCAAGTTCTCTCGCCTTCTCCCAAATTCTTTCGTAAGTCGATTGTTCTTTCACTTGGATGGACAATTCTGTATTTTGTTTTGTTGTCTGTTCAATCTGTTGGCCAATCGATTGGATGTCTCGATTCAAGTCATTCAGTTGACTTTCCTTTTGCAAAATAACAGATGAAAAAAGAGTAAGAAGTGAAGCGAAAATGACGAATAAGAACTTTTCCCCTGGTGAAAACAGCTTACGTTTACGCTTTTGTCCCTGTTGTTCAGCAGGTATCTGTGGTACTTCTTGTTCATGTACATGTGGTGAAGCGAATTTTCTTTGTTCTAACGCCATTGTCAATCTTCCCCTCTCTTTTTCTCAGCAATTCTTAACTTTGCAGATCTTGCTCTTTTATTTTCTTCAATTTCTTCTTCTGATGGAATGATTGGTTTTCTTGTAATCAGTTTTAAAATTGGTTCCATCCCCTCTGGAATGACTGGTAAATTTCTCGGTAAATCAGGTAATGATGAAGCTTCTCTAAAGATTTCTTTACATAATCGATCTTCTAATGAATGGAACGTTATCACACTGATTCGTCCACCCGTATTTAATAAGGTAATCGCATCTGTTAATGAATCTTCCGCCGCACCTAACTCGTCATTGACTGCAATTCGAACGGCTTGAAACACTCTTCTAGCTGGGTGACCACCCGTTCTCCGCGTTGCAGCTGGAATGCCGCTTTTCACTAATTCTGCAAGTTCTGCAGTTGTCTCAATTGGTGTCTCCTTACGTGCTGCTTCAATTTTACGAGCAATTCCTTTTGAAAAGCGTTCTTCTCCGTAACGATAAAAAATTCGAACGAGATCTTCATAAGACCAATGATTCACAACTTCATATGCCGTTAATTTTGCTTCTGTATTCATTCGCATATCAAGCGGTGCGTCGTGATGGTAACTAAATCCACGTTCGGGTGTATCAAGCTGTGGAGATGAAACACCTAAGTCGTATAAAATTCCATCGACTTTTGTAATTCCAATTTTTTCCAACTCTTCTTTTAAGTGTCTGAAATTTGCATGAATAAAAGTAATTTGTGGTAAATAATCTTTCAGTCTTTCCTTTGCAACCTCAATTGCCGCCGTGTCTTGGTCAAAACAAATAAGCCGACCTTTTTCAGATAATCTTTTTACAATTTCTTTACTATGACCTGCTCCGCCTAGCGTACAGTCCACGTAAATGCCGTCTTTTTTTATATTTAACCCTTCGACGGCTTCATCGAGCAATACCGTAACATGATTGAACATTGAATCCGCCTACTTTCATATACATTTGGTTTTTAAAAGTCAAAGTCGATTATGTTTTCTGCAATATCATTGAATGATTCCTCGGACTCCTCATAATAAGCTTCCCATAAATATTTCGCCCAAATTTCAATCCGACTAGATACGCCGATCACAACACAATCTTTTTCAACTTTTGCATAGCTTCGTAAAGATGATGGGATATTCACACGACCTTGCTTGTCTAACTCTACTTCAGTCGCGCCTGAAAAGAAAAACCGCGTAAATGCACGCGCATCTTTTTTAGTGACTGGCAAAGCCCTTAATTTTTCTTCTAATACCCTCCATTCATCCATCGGGTAACCGAAGAGACAGTTATCTAAACCACGCGTTAAAACAAATTTACCGTTCAAATGCGTTCTAAATTTAGATGGCACGATTAAACGACCTTTCGTGTCAACAGTATGCTGATATTCGCCCATAAACATACTCTTCACCCCACTATGTAAAATAAATGTACCACATCCCACCACATTCCTCCACCCTTAACTTAAATTATTTTAAAATACCTTTAAAATAGATCAATAACACTTGTTTTATTGAGATAAATTATTTTTCCTTTGCTGATTTAAAATCAAAATTCACGGCTCTACCAATAAATTACAGTCCATTATTATTTGAAACACAAAAAAACTCACCTTGCTTTTATAGCAAGATGAGTGGAATGTTTTTTATAAATAAACGTTATAATGTGCACCGTCATTTTCAAATGGAAGTGCTAATAAATCTTGAATGAGCGATGGACCATATACATTCAAATAGACATAAGGGTGATAAATCCTTTCTTGTAATTGTCCAAGTGGATAAAGTTCTGCTTCTAATTGATCAAATTGTCGAAGCGTTTTTGCATGTTTTACATAAATTGCGTCTTCATACTTATCCTTTAAGTAGTCAAATTGTCTTGTATGTTGTGCTAGATTTTGTCGAAGTAGCTGTCGCATCATTTGATCGTCTTCTTCAAACAACTCATTTAATCCTTCATATTCCATGGAAATACTTTCCTGCAGCTGGTTCACTTTATCAATAAAATGATTATCATGATATTCTTCGACAAACTTCGATTTTTTCTCCGCCGCTTTTCCTTCCATAACGTCGCTGACAGATAACGCTTGATCTTCCAATTGTTTTTCCACTTGTCGTGAAATTAATGTAATCGACATTCTTGGAATAAAGATCGGCATTTTTAAATCTAAATGGTGAAACGCATCTTTTAAAATCGCCCAATAAGCAAGCTCCCCTGCCCCACCAACGAAAGCTAAGACTGGGAATAAAAACTCTTGCATCATCGGTCTTGTGACAACATTATTACTAAGTAATGCAGGATTTTCCTCTGCAACCCTTAACAGTTCTTCTACTGTAAACTCAATGCCAGCAGCTTCATTCACAAATTTACCGTTTTTTCGACTTAATAATACGCGACCTGTTTCATGTACATAAAACAAATGCGCTGCGTCTTGTTCAGCACCAATTGGCTTATTGAAACCGTCATGATGCATTTCACGTTCTCGTTCAGCAACGACATGTGCAAGATCTTCTGACGCTTTGATGAATCGACAAAAAAAGTCACTCTCTAAGTTTCGTAAAGGTTCAAATGCTGCATCTATAAATAATAACCCTTCTTCAGCAAATAGATCGTTCATTAAACGAACAAAGAAACCGGTAAATGTATTTTCTTGTTGAACCGCGTCTAATACGTCCGCCAACAATTCTGCCGTATAAGCTGTCTCGCCAAATTTCCCGAAAGTATCTTTAACGAAAGCGATCATCTTTTCATGGTTAAACTCCGTATCAGATGCCATCAATTTCATAATAAATCGCTCGTGCATTTGTTCTTTCTTTACTTGGCCATCAACTTCCGTATGCACGTGGTTGATTTCGTCGATATCATGGTCTTCTCCTGCAACCCAAAACAAAGGAATCACAGGTATCCCTAGCTTTTGACGCTGCTCTTTAGCATGTAAAATAACCGTAATAGCTTTATGCACAGAATAAAGTGGTCCGGTGAAAACACCCGCTTGCTGACCACCGACGATTGTGACCGCATCGTCTTGCTTTAATTCGTGAATATGTGTTTTGGCAGCACCGGATAAACCAAAAGGCTCCATAAAATCATAAATCACATCTGCAATTTGTTCACGTTTAAAGTGACGTGTAGAAAGTTCTTTCACTCGCTCACTGTATGCTTGCGATTGATTCGCATAATCAAAATATTTCTCTGTAAAAGTATCGTTTTCGTTATATGCTGTTAGAAATTTATTTTTTACTGGTACCCTCATTTTTTCAAGTAACATTTTCCAAACCCCTTTTATGACAAAATCTCACTTATGAAAGTATACCACTCAATAGGAGAAGCTTAAAAAAATTTGCTTTCTAGAATTGTAAATATCCACCTTATTCATTTGCATTTCATTTCATTTAACAAAATGAATGATTGTTAAAACGAGTCCAATCATAATAAGGAGTAAATAAGTTACTGCTAAAATAATAAAAAACAAACGCCAAACTTTCCGCAATAAAAGGCCGATTTGAAAATCTTTCACACGCCTCTTTTCATAGATCGCAGAAAGGATTACTATGAGAATGGCTGTGATAATGACAAAATAACCGACACCATCTCCAAAAAGAGTATGAGCAATAATATAAACAGACAAAAATAAAAAAGGTGTTGTATAATCTGCATTTTTCTTCATTGATATCGGTCGACCTGTCCATCTTTTAAATATGTATAAACAAATACTCAGTAAAAAAGGACAAATAACGATTATACCTATTAAAATTGAAACAAACGTACTCATCATTCTTCTGTTGCCTTCCTATCTAATACTCGTAATAATTGTTCATATGTTTGTAAAAGCGGTAATTTCTCTCCTTTACGTTCTGCTCGCTGAATAACAGCTGAAACAATCGTATCAATTTCCATCGGACGTCCATAACGATAATCCATTAACATCGAAGAATCGTTCTTCGCCGTCTGCCTACAAACATTTTCAATCGCTTCAAACGGCAAATTAGCGCGCATTTGTGGAAATACATACATCAATTCCTCATAAAGATTCCTCATCAATTGATAACTATTCGGATTTTCTAATAGCATACCATTTGAGACATTTAAAATCGTTGTTAATGGATTGATCAAACAATTAATGAGTGTTTTTCTTAATAGAACATAAGCAGCGTCTTCATGCCACCGTATTGGAAAGTCTTGTTGCTGAGTTCGGTTCATTAATTTGAAAGCTTCGTCATCTCCATGCGGAACTCCAATCGTAATTGCTCCTACACCATTATGCTTAACGATATAATCTGAAGTTTTTAACGCCCCGTGCTCTACGGTTGCGAAAGCAGCATTTGGAAATTCTTTTTCACATACATCATTCAAGTGGCCGATTCCATTCTGAATAAAAAGAACCGGTACTTTGATCCTTTCTTCTTTTAAACGCGCTAACACTTCCGCTAAATCTTTATATTTCACTGCAATTATTAATAAGTTTACTTGAGCTACATCTATGTATTGAGTTGTTGCGTGAATCTGTGTCACAACTTCTTTCTGATTATCACGCATACGCCAAATTCCTTTTGTGTTCAGCTGTGTTCTTTGAGATTCTTTGCGGACAAGTAAAGTGACATCTAATCCTGCTCCAGCAATATATGAACCAATTAACATGCCAATGGAACCAGCACCAATAATTCCTATCCCCATATGCGAACCTCCTTTCTTCAGTTTTCAATATTTTTCAATAAGAAGAGCCCGCAATTTTGCGAGCTCAACGATTTTACTATTATACAGGATAAACTGGATGTTTGCGTGGCGGTTGCGGCAAATCTTTTGTGCTATATAATTTCAGACGATCCGCAAGCACAGCTCTTAAATTATCTGGAGATACGATATCATCAATAATTAACTCCGACGCTAATTTATAAATATCGATTTCCTCTGTATATTCTTTATGTTTTTGTTGGACAAATGCAAGCTTTTCTTTTGGATCTTCAATCGCTTCAATGTGATTCGAATAAACCGCATTCACAGCTGCATCTGGCCCCATAACTGCAATTTGAGCTGTCGGTAAAGCAATACAAACATCTGGCTCAAATGCCGGTCCTGCCATCGCATATAATCCAGCTCCGTATGCTTTACGAACAATGACTGAAATTTTCGGGACCGTTGCTGAACTCATCGCCATGATGAGTTTCGCCCCGTGACGAATAATTCCAGCACGTTCTACACTTGTTCCAATCATAAAGCCTGGTACATCGGCTAGGAAAATGAGTGGAATTGAAAATGCATCACAAAGATTAATAAACTTTGCTGCTTTATCGGCAGAATCTACGAAAAGAACGCCACCTTTAACTTTTGGTTGGTTGGCAATAATTCCGACGGGTTGCCCTTCAATTCGTGCAAACCCTGTAATGAGTTCACCCGCAAATAGCTTTTTAATTTCATAAAAGCTTTCTGCATCAATTAATGTATCAATGGCTTCGTACATATCAAATGGCGCATTTTGATTCTTAGGAATGATTTCTTCCAATGTACGCTTGGCTTTTGCTTGAACCGCTTTTTGTATTTCTGGTTTTTCTGTATAGTTTGCTGGAAAATATGTTAAATAGCGACGTGCACTTGCAATGGCTTCTTTTTCATCTTCAGCAAGTACGTCCCCACAACCACTTACTGAACAATGCATTCTTGCGCCGCCCATTTCTTCTAACGACACTTTTTCACCAATGACTTTTTCTGCCATCCTTGGTGAACCAAGGTACATCGATGCATTTCCTTCCACCATAATGACAACATCACAGAATGCTGGAATGTAGGCGCCACCTGCTGCCGACGGACCAAATAATAAACATATTTGTGGAATCAATCCAGACATCCGTACTTGATTATGGAAAATCTTTCCCGCTCCCCTACGATTCGGGAACATTTCTAATTGATCTGTAATACGTGCACCCGCTGAATCCACAAGATACAACATGGGTACTCGATTTTTCTCTGCGATTTCTTGAATACGAATGATCTTTTCGACTGTTTTTGCTCCCCATGAACCTGCTTTTACAGTCGAATCATTCGCCATCACACAGACAGTTTGACCGTTTACTTTCCCCATTGCTGTAACGACCCCGTCCGCTGGTAAATCTCCTGCTTCATAATTTGCAAAGCGACCATCTTCTGTGTACTCCCCATTATCAAACAATAATGCTAATCGCTCTCTTACAAAAAGTTTATTTTGCCCCTTCAGTCGCTCGTGATATTTCTCTGCACCACCAGCAAAAATCTCTTCTAACTTATCTTCTAGTACTTTCTGATTTGCGACAACTTCTGTCATTCCATTCCCTCCGTTCATACTTCTCGTTCATTTGAACACTTACTTCAATGTAACAAGAACGTCGCCTTCGTTTACAAAATCCCCTTCATTTACATTCACTTCAGCGACTGCTCCAGCAACTTCTGCTTCAACAGGAATCTCCATTTTCATAGACTCAAGTATGAATACAACTTGTCCTACTTCTACTTCTTCCCCGATCTTCACGTTTACTTTGAATACCGAACCTGCCATTGTCGATTTGAGTTGTGTCATTGTACTTTTTCCCCCTTTAATTTTTCTAACCAATGATTAATAATTGACGTTGTATAATCTCCTTTAACAAACGCCTCTTCCCTTAATATTTCTGTAAATAAAGGCAAGTTTGTTTTTAAACCTTCTATTTTAAATGTTTTTAAATAGGTTTTAGACTTTTCAATGGCTTGTTCTCTCGTCTCTGCATGTACAATCACTTTAGCGATAAGTGGATCATAAAACGGTGTTACTTTTCCACCTTCTACATAACCATTGTCGATTCGGGCATTTTGAATATCACCAAGATCTAATTGTGTAATTTCACCTGGCGACGGCATAAATGTTTGCGGATCTTCCGCATAAAGACGGAACTCTAATGCATGACCTTTTAATTTAATTTGATTTTGTACTTTTACTGGTAATTCATTTCCTTTTGCGACTTCAATTTGCCACTCTACTAAGTCGAATCCTGTCACTTCTTCAGTAACCGGATGTTCAACTTGCAGCCTTGTATTCATCTCCAAAAAGTAAACGCTTTCATCTTTATCGACAATAAACTCCACTGTTCCCGCATTTTTGTACCCGACAGCTTTTGCCGCATTGACCGCCGCTTCATATAATTTTTCTCTAGCAGCTTCCGATAAATTTGGTGAAGGTGATTCCTCGATCACTTTTTGGTTTCTTCTTTGAACGGAACAATTACGTTCATATAAATGAATAATATTTCCGAACTGATCGCCAAATATTTGAACTTCAATATGTCGAGCATCTGTTATAAACTTTTCTAAAAAGACCTCATCACTTCCAAAATACATTTTCGCTCTACTTTTTACGGATTCAAACTGCTGACTGAGCGCTTGTTCATTATCGCAGCGAATCATACCAACTCCGCCACCACCTGCGCTTGCCTTTAACATAATTGGATAGCCTATTTCGAGCGCAATGTTTTTCGCCTCTTCTAATAACCCAATACCTTCATCTGTCCCCGGAACTACTGGTACAGCAGCTTGTTGCATCGTTTGGCGAGAAACAATTTTATCCCCCATTTTCTTAATTGTTTCTGCATCTGGACCAATAAAAGTGATTCCTGCCGCTTCAACCTGCTGTACAAACTTACCATTTTCAGACAAAATTCCATAACCAGGATGAATTGCATCGACTTGTTCACGTAATGCAAGTTCAATGATTTCTTGTCCTTTTAAATAAGATTGCTGAATAGGTGAAGGACCAATTAAAAATGAATAGTCCGCTTCTTTTACAAATGGCATATCAGCATCAGCCTCAGAATATATGGCAACTGTTTCGATGCCTAAACGTTTACATGTACGAATGACTCTACTTGCAATTTCCCCACGATTTGCAATGAGTACTTTCTTCATAAATGATTTTCCCCCCTATGTTTGTAAAGTAATTTCTCTATCCCATCTATTATATTAAACGATAGTTCACTACTTTTTCAAGTATTTATCAGAAAAAACTTACTTTTCCCACCAATATACTTTCCCAAAACACACTTCGAATCAGTTACTAGGATAGATATGCATATTTTCACTTAACTTTTCTTCCAAGGAATTTTGCAACAGCTTCATGATGACAATCCTTCTCCCACAGCACTGAACAAACTTCCACTTCTTCGATCATTCGATTATGTAGCGCATTCGTTTCCCATTTTCTAATAGCCACTTCTTTATAAGCCCGTTGAACAGAAGGATGAACATTCGACAATTGCTGTAAAAACTGTTCCAAACCTTCCTCAGCTGTATCGTCGTATAGCTCAGTCGCCCAACCTAATCTATGTAACTCTTCTGCATTATATAACTTCGCCACTGAAAGCATCTTAAGTAAACGATCATGCTGACAGTTTTTTTCGAATAATAAAGTCGCGCCACCCCAAGCTGTTGTAATCCCCAACGTTCCTTGAATAAATCCTGCTTTTGCATCACGTGACATTAAGCGATAATCACAAGCTGTTGCAATTTCACACCCACCGCCGACTGCCGTTCCGTTCACTAGCGCAATAACAGGCACTGGTAAAGTCGCTAAACGATAAAGCAGACTCGCCATGCGACACAGCACTGGATAAGCATCTTCAGCAGTCCATAAAAACTGATACTCGACTAAGTCTCCCCCCGAACAGAAAACATTTTCACTTCCAGTGATGACAGCATAGGCAATCTCTTTATTTTCTTCAACTTCAGTTAAAAATGACTCTAACCCATTTGCCACCTCTCGACTCATCGCATTTCTTCTCTCGGGATGATTGATGATAAATTTTGCAACGCCTTCTTTTATTTCAATTTCAAATAACACGCCTACACCTCTTCACAATATTTCTAAAAAAAAGACTACCAAGAGCCATGGTCTCTTGATAGTCTTTTAAAGAAATCCTAAGTTAATAATAGTTTTTCTTTAGAGTTGTAGTCGAATATCAATTACTCGCCTACAACTTCTTTTCCTTTGTAATGTCCGCACGAATTACAAATGCGATGTGCTAATTTTAATTCGCCACAGTTATCACATGTATTCATTCCCGGTACTTGTAACTTTTTGTGAGTACGGCGTTGTTTTGTAACTGTTTTAGATGTTCTTCTCTTTGGTACAGCCATCTGGGGCACCTCCTTAAACGAATGATTTATTCGTCTTTTTTATCAAATAAATTCGCCAATCCTGCAAGCCTTGGATCCACTTCCGGTTTACTTTCTTCAACCTTTTCGTCGTATGCCTCGTCAGTCATATACGACCAACCGTCACCTTCTGCCTCGGTCATGTCTTCAGCTTGTTCACTGTACACTTGAAGCGGAATTTCCAGAAGAATTAACTCTTCTAAAACCGGATCCAGTTCAATGAATTCACCTTCAACAGAATGAACTTCTTCTTCATCTTCATGAATCGAATATTCATCCCAATTGAAAACTTCAGTTGATTCAATCGTAAACGGGAAACGAACATCTTCCCAAGTTCTTGCACAAGGCAGAGTCATCGTTCCTTCAAGTCGGAAATCACATTCGATTTCAAATGAATCGATTTTACATGTTCCCGATACTCGTACAGGATCGATTCCCCGAATTTCAGGGTTCCGTTTCTTAACGGATTCAAGATCTACCATTTCGTCAAATGGCATATCTCCTTGTCTGTATCTCTGCAATTGATGGATAGACCATTTCATGTCGATCACCTCAAGACAACATTCTTGATTATATAATGTGCTGAAATAGATGTCAAGATATTTTCTTGTCACATCTATATTCTATACGGAACAATTCTTGTTTTTTCTTCATCAAAGAGTTTCCAAATCCTCGATTATTCATGAATTGAACCGATCGGACGACTTAAACTAACTTCACTTTACACATTGTCTGGTATGATAAAGTTAAATACATTGTAACAAAGGAGTGGACACATTGAAAGCGACAGGAGTCATTGTTGAATATAATCCTTTTCATAATGGACATAAACTTCATGCACTTGCTGCAAAACAAGAAACAGATGCTGATATTGTCATTGCTGTCATGAGCGGCAATTTCTTACAAAGAGGAGAACCCGCCTTTGTAGATAAATGGATGCGAGCAGAAATGGCCTTAAAAAACGGCGTTGATTTGATTTTTGAACTACCTTACGCTTTTGCAACTGCTCATGCACCACAGTTCGCTAAAGGAGCTATCCAACTACTAGATGCCGCTCATTGTCAGACTTATTGTTTTGGAAGCGAGGAAGGACAAATTCAGCCCTTTAACAACAGTATGACACTCCTTCATTCACATCATACTGATTATGAACAAATGATTCATGATTTCATTTCTGAGGGCATTAGTTATCCTAAAGCTTTAAATAAAGCTTACGATATATTAACCGCTAAAAACAATGGACCGTTTGTTGACTTAACGCAACCAAATAATATTTTAGGCTTTCATTATATACAAGCTGCCTATCAAATAAACAGTCTAATGAGACCGGCAACAATTAAACGCATCGGCGCTAATTATCATGATGATACACTCAATGCTCAAACAATCGGCAGTGCGACAGGGATTCGTAAAACGTTCTTCGATACGAAAGATTTAAATGCTGTACAAAATTTCATCCCAAGTCATGTATATGAAAGATTACAAACTCAGCAAGAAAAAGGAATCTCTTTCGGTCACTGGAGAACTTTATATCCTTTTTTACGTATGACTATTTTACGTGATACCCCAAAACGCTTAGCCCAAATTGCCGATGTCACAGAAGGTATTGAAAACCTCATTTACCGTGCCGCCGTAAAGCATGAAAACTTCGATTATTTTATGGAAAGCGTAAAATCAAAACGCTATACATGGACACGTATTCAACGTATGTTGACCCATATTCTAACAGGATATACATACAAAATGAGAGCAGACATAGAAGCGCCTACGTACTTACGATTACTCGGGATGAATCAAAACGGCCGTCGATATTTAAATAGGTATAAAAAGGATTTAAAATTGCCTCTCGTTAGTAAAGCTGCTGCCTTTTCAAATGCCTCATTAAATCTTGATATTCAAACTTCTAACATTTATGCCGTTGGTTTAGGAACACCTGCCAAGGTAAATGCAGACTATACTAATGCGCCTATTTTTATTCGTGAATGATTTGAACGACAAAAAAACTTGTAGAAAATCTGAACATTTTCTACAAGTTTTTTATTATGCCTTTTGTTTTGTATAATCCGTTGGCTTCCTTCTCGAACCAGGAATCATGTTAAAAATAATATTGAGCAAAATCGCTGTTAAACTTCCTGCAACAATACCATTACTCGTAAACATTTGTAAGCTTTTCGGGAAGCTTTCAAATAGTTCTGGTGCGACTGTTACACCTAAACCAATCCCGATTGAACACGCAATAATCATTGAATTGTCTTGCGAAGAACCATATGTTTTACTGAGCATTCGAACTCCCTGCGCAATGACCATTCCAAACATTGCAATCATTGCACCGCCTAGAACAGGTTTAGGTATAATTGTTGTGAGTGCCGCGATTTTAGGTACGAACCCAAGCGTAATTAACATAACACCTGTCACGAAAATCACACGTCTTGACTTCACGCCCGACATTTGAACAAGGCCGACGTTTTGAGAAAATGTTGTATAAGGTAGTGAATTGAAAATACCGCCTAACACAACAGCGATCCCTTCTGCACGATACCCTTTTGCTAAATCCTTCTCCTTTAAATCTCGGTCGCATATATCGCCTAACGCAAAATAAACACCTGTCGATTCAACTAGTGATACCATTCCAACAAGAATCATCGTTAAAATAGCAGACCATTCAAAAGTTGGCATCCCGAAATAAAAAGGTTTAACCATATGTACAAAAGATGCTTCTTTAACAGGTGTAAAGTCGACCATTCCTAAAAATATTGCAACAACAGTTCCTGTCAACAAACCGACTAAAATTGAAATTGCCTTTAAAAAACCAATCGAAAATCGGTAAATTAAAATAATTAACAATAATGTACCAAATGCAAGTGATAAATTGATCATTGACCCAAAATCACTCGCACCTTCTCCGCCTCCAACATCATTAAATGCAACTGGAATTAATGTAACACCAATTATTGTGACGACTGTCCCTGTAACGACAGGTGGAAAAAAACGTACAAGCATACCAAAATAACGACTAATAAAAACAATAAAAATACCAGATACAATAATTGCACCATAAATTGCCGTAATGCCAAAATCATTTCCAATTGCAATCATCGGTCCAACCGCTGTAAACGTACAACCTAATACAACCGGAAGGCCAATCCCAAAGTACCGGTTATTCATAATTTGTAAAAGCGTCGCAACTCCGCACATCATAATATCAATCGCCACTAAATAAGTTAACTGCACCGAATTAAGTCCAATTTGTTGGCCAACGATTAACGGAACAACAACAGCACCAGCATACATCGCAAGAACGTGTTGCATTCCTAATGCAGCTGTTTGACTGGCATTTTTCATTGAGCAGGATCCTCATCTCGAAAACGAATTTCACCGTTTTCTAGAGAGTCAACAATTGCTAACGATTCTACACGGATTCCTTGTTCTCTAATCTCAGCACCGCCTGCTTGAAATCCTTTTTCAATGACTATTCCTACTCCAGCAAGCTTTGCCTCAGCTTTATTAATAATATCCACAAGCCCATGAACTGCTTGTCCATTTGCTAAGAAGTCATCAATTAATAAAACAACATCATCTTTTTTCAAAAAGTCTTTCGATACAGAAATTTCATTGGACTCTTTCTTTGTAAATGAATAAACAGTTGACGAGTATAAATGATCTGTCAATGTAAGTGACTTTCTTTTTCTCGCAAAAATAACAGGAACACCCAAATAGAGCCCAGCCATTGTAGCAGGTGCAATCCCAGAAGATTCGATAGATAAAATCTTCGTAATCTTTTCACCTTCAAATCGTCTCGTAAATTCCTTACCGATTTCTTGCATTAACTCCGGATCGATTTGATGATTTAAAAATGAATCTACTTTTAATACTGTATCTGACAACACAGTTCCTTCATCTACTATTTTATTTTTTAATTGTTCCAATGTAAAATCCTCCCTTTTATAGTATATAATCATGAAACACCGTTCTAACTTTGACATGGTTTTTATATCAAAAAAACTCGAAGACCATGCCTCCATTCATCATTTGAGTGGAGCAATGTTCTTCGAGCTAACTTGTCGAAAAATTGAATACAAAGCTTCTATTCGAAACAAAAGCTTCTGTCATTGCTACTCATAGTCAATTCGTTTAGGGCGAATTGGTAGAAACTTGTGAGCCTTATTCTCACGATTATATGAGTGAATGTTATTAGAATGATTTCATTGTAACATGTCATCATTGTTTTTCAATAGCTTCAAGAAGTAAACAATAATTCTTATTTTTCTCGGGATTCCTTAGATTCCTATAACTCCTTCATTTTATAACGACTACAATTATTTCGGTTGGATTTTCTCTAAATAAGCTAAAGCATCATCAATCGTTTTAACAGGAATAATTTTCATAGAAGTCTTAATCGCCTCAGCAGTTTGAACCGCTTCTTCATAATTTGATTGAATCATCGGATTCACTTCTTTCACTTCTTTTGGTATTTCATCATCAGGAGCAAAAAAGATATCTACGCCGTCTTTGGCAGCAGCCATCACTTTAAAATCTGCCCCACCGATTCGTCCAACCGTTCCATCTTCTAGCATTTCTCCTGTTCCAGCAATGTTATACCCTTTCGTTAAATCTTCATCAACCAAATGATTTAAAATCTCTAAAGTAAACATTAAACCGGCAGATGGTCCGCCAATATTTGAAGTTTGAATCGTCACTTTTGGATCGGTTTCTACAATGCGATCTTCTTCAAACTGCACACCAATTCCAACACGTCCATCGCTTTCCGGAATTTCTTTTAACACAATTTCTATTTCTTTTTCTTCCTCTTCACGTTCGACCAGTAAGCGAATCTTGTCTCCTGCGCTCTTTTCAGCAACTAAAGTTCCAAACTCCCCCGAATATGTCAATGGTTTCTCATCAATTTCATGTATAATATCGCCAATTTCTAATAGATTAGAAGACGCACCTTTTTTCAATACCTTCATAACAAGAACACCATTTAAATCTAAAGTGACTGGGATATTCGCTTTTTGAAATGCAACTGTAATCGCATTGTACTTAGAGTTAGCCATTAACCGTTGTTGACGTAATTGATACTCGGCTTCATTCTCACCATGCATTCGAACGCTTTTAGCAGGTAATACTTTTCGGTCTTTTGAAAATCTAGAGAGCGCATACGTAACAGGCGTTGCTTTAGCTAAAGAAATTGTCATTAAATTAAACGTACCCGTTCCCGCTTCTTCTACGCCTTCTACTTCTACGAGTGGCGACAGATCATAAGCACCACCAGGCTGTGAAATATAACTATCCATTGGGTATAAAAACAAAACAGCAAGTAATGCAAGTGTCACAAAGGTAATCCCAATTTTTTTCATTCTCATGTACATGCACCTCAGTTTAAATAGATTTATGATAAAAACTTCAGTTTAATCGCTTCAACTTTCTAGCTATTCATGATACTTCAATGATTTTATGGAAGGAGCGGAGTGCATGCAAAGAAATATAAAAGCAGGCATGCAATTTTAATATGATTCATTTAATTATTATATGGGGACTCATCATTCTTTTCATCGTTCAACCTGGTGTTGCACATTACGGGGCTGAAGAAGGAGCAAAGCTGTTTACAACTGCATTACTCCCTTATTTACTCCCTTATATTATTTTGACTCAATGGTTATTAAAAACCTCAACAGCCAGTCATTCAGCAAGCTGGAGACGTTATTTTAAAGCTTATGTACTTGGCGCTTTTGGCGGGTTTCCTGTCGGTGCCGTTACGATTTCAGAAATGAAAAAAAGAAAGGAATTAACAGGGAAAGAGAGCGAACAATTATTAGCTGCTTGTCATGCGCCGGGTCCTATGTTTATTATTGGATTTGTAGGAACTGAATTGTTTGGCGATATTCGAATGGGCTGGTCTCTCTTAATAGCTATTCACCTTGCAAACATTGCATTTTTCTTGCTTACTTTATTTCTCAGAAAATCCAAGCAAGAAATTTCCAAACTCGATGCAGATGCGCAGTCGTCTTCTAGAAATTCGCCACTTTTAGATGCGATAAAAGAAAGCTCCAACGTAATCATTCTCGTGGCAACAACTGTAATCTTTTTTTCTGCGCTCGGAACCGTCCTAGCAAATCTGATTTCCGAAACTTTTGCATTCGATACAGGGATTACACAAACAGCACTCCTTGCAATTTTTGAAATGACTGCTGGTGTCCAAAGTGCGCTAGTACATTTTGAAGATTTTTCATTTTTCCCAATTCTCGTCGCAGCCATTATTTCTCTAAATGGCATTAGCATTCATATGCAAGTTGCTGTCATCGCTAAAGCAGCTGGGTTATCCATACGACTTTATATTTTAGCCCGATTATGGAATATTATGCTCGTTCCGATTCTTTTTTATTTTTTAATTTGAGTCAATTTCATAATTAACCTTACACAAAAAATTCCCGAACAATGTTGATCTCCGTTCCAGGCGCACGCTTTCCGTGGGGCGGGCGGCGAGCCTCCTCGGTCGCTTCGCTCCACTGCGGGGTCTCACCTGTCCCGCTA
>JAPFCR010000041.1 GCA_026169375.1 Sporosarcina sp.
GTTCGCTCGACTTGCATGTATTAGGCACGCCGCCAGCGTTCGTCCTGAGCCAGGATCAAACTCTCCATAATCTTGGCGTTCGATACGCAGCGCATTGCGTTGTCGACTTCAGTCATTCGGTCGGTCACGTACTGATGCACGCTCCCTTCCTCACTCCATCGTCTCCTAGCACTGCACTACGTCTCGAACACCAGTCAAACCTTCTAATTAAAGAAGAAAGAGAAATTCGATTAGCTCGATTTCTTTGCTGGCATCTTATTAGATGTCCATTTGAATCCGAAGATTCAGCTCTCATAATTGAACGTGTCAACTATGAATATATTTCTTGACGTTTTGCTGTTCAGTTTTCAAGGTTCATATTTGATGAATCGAATCACTTCTTTTTGAAGCGGTCGCCCTGAGCGACTTATTCAATATATCAAATCTTCATTTCGTTGTCAACAACTTTCTCAAAAACTTTTCCTCTAATGATTAACAAGTTCTTTTTGGAAGTTGTGATGTCGTCCTGAAGACAAGTATTAATATACCCTAAACAGCAAATGAAAATCAAGTCTTTTTTAAATGTTTATTTTTTCTGAACCTTCCACCATCTATAACAAAGATAAGTATCCCCGTAATGACAATGATTCCACCTGTTATTTGACTCAAATTCAATGTTTCCTGAAACACATAATAAGCTAAAATCGATGCGCCAACCGGTTCAAATAGAATTGCAATTGAAATCACATTTGTGCTTACCCACTTTAATGACCAATTAAATAACGTATGGCCAAGTAGATTTGGAATAAGTGCTAACATTACAAACCAAAACCAATCAGCACTTGGATGGGGTCCTAATGATTCGCCTTTTGCCAATACGTAAATTAATAAAGTAACCGTACTAATTGAATACACGACAAATGTATAAGTAATAAGAGAAATTCTTTTCCTTACATCTTGGCCAAATAAAAGGTAAGCCGTAATGAGCGCACAACCAATGAGCGCTAAGAGATCTCCATATAAAGCTGAACCACTTACTTTAAAATCCCCCCAACTAATAATGACGCTACCAGAAATTGCAATGACCGCTGATAAAACTGCCTTTAGAGAAATCTTCTCTTTAAAGAAAAAATATGTACCAACAAATGCGAAGATCGGTTGCAATGTCACAAGCACTGTTGAACTTGCAACAGATGTATAGTTTAATGATTCAAACCAAAATATAAAGTGGAATGCTAGGAAAACTCCTGCAACCGATGAGTAGATCCAATCTTTCCTTGTAAAAATTGAAACTTCTCCTTTATACTTCAATAAAAATATGGGCAGCATAAGAATGACAGAAAATAACATTCTATAAAATGCAATCACTCCTGCATCCGCAGTAGCGAGTTTTACAAAAATTGCAGATAAGGCAACTGAAATAACACCAATCGCAATCGGAACATAGGGATGAACTTTGGGTCTATCCATTTAAAGTACCTCTCTTTCAATCGTTAACATTTGAATAAATCCTTCAAACAAGAAGAACGATTATTAGTATACCATTTAAATTCAAATGAATAAATAACTTCAAAAAAGGGTATTATATAGAAGTAACTTTTTCTTTCAACATGAAATGAAGGTAATTGAATAACAAATGCTTTCATCGCAATTACTGAATTTCTTACACTTGATGCTTTATTGTATAGGAAACTAAAGCGAGGAAAATGTTAGTACGATCTTCAATGTAGGCTCTTCTTATATATTCCCACTAAAATAGAAAACCCTCCAGTTGCATGGCTGAATGCTTCTAGAGAGTGTATTTTTTAATTATCAATATGACTTTTATAAAGAGGCTGTCAATATAGCTTCTACATCACTTTTATTCAATTTACTAAACCGACCAATTTCTCCATTCTTTGTAGCCTTCTCTGCCATTAACGAAATATGAGTCTTATCAATATTATAATCAGCTAGATTTTCTGGTGCACCAATTGATGACCAAAACGATTGTAATCGTTCTATTCCTTCTACTGCAATTTCTTCAGTCGTTCTTCCTTCGCCGTTCACGCCAAATACATTTTCAGCGAACTTTTTGAAACGTTCAGGATTTACATGGAGATTATAGCGCATCCAGTGTGGGAAGAGAATAGCTAATCCACCTGCATGCGGAATATCATAAACAGCGGAAACCGCATGTTCAATTTCATGCGTTGCCCAATCACCTGTATAACCAAGTCTTAAAAATCCATTCAATCCTAATGTGCCACCTAATAACATCGTTTTTCTCAGCTCATAATTTCCCAAATCCTCTATAAGCTTTGGCGCATCTTTCATTATTGCACGTAATACACCTTCACACATTTCATCTTGGATTGGCGTATTCGTTGCCTCGTTAAAGTATTGCTCTAAAATATGCGACATCATATCAACGATGCCATAAATTGTTTGATCTTTTGGAACAGATAATGTATACGTTGGATCTAAAATAGAGAATTTTGGGAAACTAAACGAACTTCCCCAACCATACTTCTCCTGTGTTTCTTCATTTGTAATAACAGAACCAGAATTCATCTCCGATCCGGTTGCAGCTAATGTTAAAACAGTCCCAAAAGGTAATGCATCTACAGGTCTAGCAGATTTATCTACAAAGTCCCATGCATCTCCGTCATATTTAGCTGCACAAGCAATTAATTTTGTACAATCGATTACTGAACCTCCACCTACTGCAAGCAGAACATCAATTTCTTTTTCTTTACAAATTGCCGCTCCTTTCCTTGCTGTGGATACTCTTGGATTTGGTTCAACATTTGCCAATTCATGTACTTCCATGTTCATTTCATCCAATACATTCATTAACTCATCGTATAAACCATTTTTCTTGATGCTTCCGCCCCCGTAAACAACAAGCACTTTGCGTCCATATTTCGGGAGTTCTTCAGTTAGTTTTGCTAATTGTCCTTTTCCAAATAATAACTTGACTGGATTATAAAACGTGAATTCATTCATACATTATCATCTCCTTCTTATATTAATTATCTAGAATATAAGAAGCGATTGCAATCATCTTTTTATACGTATAAAAAACAATCAACTGAACAAACTAAGGTCGGAGGTGTTTATATGGAAGCAACTCGAAAAATTGCACTCGCTCTCGCAATTATTGGCGCACTGAATTGGGGTGTTGCGGGTCTATTTCGCTTTGATGTCGTTGCACAATTAGCTGGTGGGTCTACTGAACCGATTGCTCGTCTTCTCTATGTAGTAATTGGTGTGTCCGGACTGATTAGTTTAGGTTTACTTTTCGATGAGTGGCGAAATCGCGAAGCACTTGAAATGAATACACAAAGCCCTGAGAAAATATAAAAAAGCATCTCCCAATTAACGGGAGATGCTTCCAGTATCAAATTATGCCCATCCACGGAAGCGTGATGCTTCTGCAGTTGCACGAATACCAACCATATAAGCTGCTAAACGCATATCAATGCCACGCGTTGTTGCAGTTGTATAAACGTTATTAAACGCTTCAACCATTTTCTCTCTTAATTTCTCACGTACTTCATCTTCAGACCAGTAGTAACCCATGTTATTCTGTACCCATTCGAAATAAGATACAGTTACACCACCAGCACTTGCTAAAACGTCTGGCACTAAAAGAATTCCACGCTCTGTAAGTATTTGTGTTGCTTCTGCTGTTGTTGGGCCGTTCGCCGCTTCGACAACAATACTCGCTTTAATATTATGTGCATTCTCCTCAGTAATCTGGTTTGCAATTGCTGCAGGAACAATAATATCACAGTCAAGCTCGAATAATTCTTTGTTTGTGATTGTATCTTCAAAAAGAGTCGTTACTGTTCCGAAGCTATCGCGACGGTCTAGTAAATAATCAATATCCAATCCCTCTGGATCATGAAGCGCACCGTAAGCATCAGAGATACCAACTACTTTAGCACCTGCATCATGTAAGAATTTAGATAAGAAACTTCCTGCGTTTCCAAATCCTTGAATGACGATACGTGCACCTTTCATATCGATTCCACGTTTTTTCGCCGCTTCTTCGATTGCAATTGTTACACCCTCTGCAGTTGCACGGTCACGACCTTGAGAACCACCTAATACAATCGGCTTACCTGTAATGAAACCAGGTGAGTTAAATTCATCAATTCGGCTATACTCATCCATCATCCATGCCATAATTTGCGCGTTTGTAAATACGTCTGGAGCTGGGATGTCTTTTGCTGGTCCCATTACTTGGCTTAGCGCACGAACATATCCGCGGCTTAAACGTTCAAGTTCGCCCATTGACATTTCGCGTGGGTCACAAACGACAGCACCTTTACCTCCACCATATGGAAGATCTACGATACCGCATTTTAAAGTCATCCACATTGAAAGTGCTTTTACTTCAATGAAGTCAACTTCCGGATGGAAACGAATACCACCTTTTGTTGGACCTACAGCATCATTATGTTGACCACGGTAACCAGTAAATACTTTCACTTTACCGTCATCCATACGAACTGGAATTCGTACTTCCACCATACGAATCGGATCTTTCATCAGTTCATACATACCTTCATCATAGCCAAGTTTATCGAGTGCTTCTTTAATGACATCTTGTGTGGATGTGAGCAGTTTCATATTTTCAGTCAATTGTTATTTCGCCTCTTTGAATAAAATTTTTTCTTCGTTACTATTGTACCATGTTTCTAAAAACCTTCAAACTTTTCATCACGAATTAAAGACTTTTTTAATTTTGTCTAACGCCCAGTCAACTTCCTCTTTTGTAATGACAAGTGGAGGCGCAAAGCGAATGACTGTATCATGTGTTTCTTTACATAACAGGCCTAATTCTTTTAACGCTTCACAGTGAGGACGTGCTGATTCATATAATTCAACCCCAATGAATAAGCCACGACCGCGTACTTCTTTAATTGATGGGTGTTCGATCTTACGTAATTCATCCATAAAATACTCGCCTAGTTCTACTGATTTCTCTGCAAGTTTCTCATCTTCCAACACTTCTAAAGATGCAAGTGAAACTGCACATGCCATCGGATTACCACCAAATGTAGATCCATGAGATCCTGGATTGAATACACCTAAAATATCTTCATTCGCAACAACACATGAAATCGGAAATACGCCGCCACCTAATGCTTTTCCTAACACATACATATCTGGTTCGACATCTTCCCAATCACACGCAAACATTTTACCTGTACGGCAAAGTCCTGCTTGAATCTCATCAGCTATAAAAAGTACATTATGCTTTTTACATAATTCATAAGCAGCTTTCATGAAACCTTTAGGAGGGATTAAAATACCAGCTTCACCTTGAATTGGTTCGATTAGAAATGCTGCCGTGTTCGGTGTAATCGCTGCTTCTAATGCTTCGATATCCCCATAAGATACTAATTTAATACCTGGTAACATCGGGCCGAATCCGCGTTGATATTCAGCTTCTGAAGATAAGGAAACCGCTGTCATTGTACGGCCATGGAAGTTTCCATTACACGCAATCACTTCCGCTTGCCCTTCTGCAACCCCTTTAACATCATAAGCCCAACGACGTGCTGCTTTAAATGCTGTTTCGACTGCCTCTGCCCCTGTATTCATAGGAAGTGCCATATCTTTCCCAGATAACTGACAAATCTTTTCATACCATGGTCCAAGTTGGTCATTGTGAAATGCTCTAGAAGTAAGCGTAACACGGTCTGCTTGATCCTTTAAAGCTTGTATAATTTTCGGATGACGGTGCCCTTGGTTGACTGCTGAGTACGCCGCAAGCATATCCATATATTTAGTCCCTTCTGGATCCTTCACCCAAACTCCTTCTGCTTCTGAAACAACAATTGGTAGCGGATGATAGTTATTCGCTCCAAACTTCTCTGTTTGTCCGATAATCTCTTTTGTAACTGACATTAAAATCCCTCCCTTTTAATTAAGTAGCAGACTACAAGTTTAGCAGTCTGCTGACTTTGAATCTATTATAGCATTTCTGACGTTGTTTTTCCTTGCATATGAAGTTGTAAGTAATCTGGTCCGCCTGCTTTTGAATCTGTACCAGACATATCGAAGCCGCCGAATGGTTGGTAACCAACGATTGCACCTGTACAACCACGGTTGAAATATAAGTTTCCAACATGGAAATCTTCACGCGCTTGTTCAATATGCGCACGGTTATTTGTAATGACCGCGCCTGTTAAGCCGTAATCTGTGTTATTTGCAATTTCAATCGCTTCATCAAAGTTTTTCGCTTTTGTTAGACCAACCACTGGGCCAAAGATTTCCTCTTGCATGATTTGTGCTTTCGGATCTAAATCCGCAAATACTGTTGGTGCAACGAAGTAACCTTTCGAATCATCACCCGTTCCACCTGCAATTAAACGCCCTTCTTCTTTACCGATTTCGATATATTTCATAATCTTATCGTATGAAGTTTGGTCAATCACTGGACCTGTAAATGATTTATTATCTGCTGGATCACCATGTGTTGTTGCTTTTGCAAGCTTTTCAACACGTTCAACAACTTCATCATAAACATCTTCATGAATGACTGCGCGTGAACATGCTGAACATTTTTGACCGCTGAAACCGAATGCTGATTTAACAATTGCATCCGCTGCTAATTCTAAGTCTGCATCATTGTCAACAACAATCGTATCTTTACCGCCCATTTCAGCGATAACACGTTTCAACCAAATTTGGTCCTCCTGGACAACTGCTGCACGCTCATAAATACGTGTTCCGACTTCACGTGATCCTGTGAATGAAACAAAACGTGTTCTTGGGTGATCAACAATATAGTCACCAATCTCAGAACCTGAACCAGGGATGAAGTTTACAACGCCCGCTGGCATACCTGCTTCTTCAAGCACTTCGATAAATTTATAAGCAACGACTGGTGTTGTCGAAGCTGGTTTTAGTAGAACTGTGTTTCCCGTTACTAAAGCAGCTGCTGTTGTACCCGCCATAATTGCGAATGCGAAGTTCCATGGTGAAATAACAACACCAACGCCTAATGGAATGTAATGGAATTGGTTATACTCACCTGGACGGCTTTCAACATGCATGCCTTTTTTCAACTCTAACATTTGACGTGCGTAATATTCTAAAAAGTCAATTCCTTCTGCAGTGTCTGCATCTGCTTCGTTCCATGGTTTTCCTGCCTCTTTCACAAGAAGTGCTGAAAACTCATGTTTACGACGACGTACAATCGCAGCCGCTTTAAATAGTACATCTGCACGGAATTCTGGTTTCATTTTTCTCCATGTGTTAAATGTCTCATCTGCAACGTTCATTGCCTTTTCTGCTAGGTCACGGCTTGCTTTTGAAACGCTTCCAATGACTTCCCCTTTATTTGCTGGGTTAGAAGATACAAGCTTATCTTCAGTCATAATACGCTCTCCACCAATAATTAACGGATAGTCTTGACCAAGATATCCTTCAACTGTTTTAAATCCTTCGAGAAGTGCTTCTTCATTTTCTTTTTGTGTAAAATCAGTAAATGGTTCATGTTTGTATGGAATCAATACAATAGCCTCCCTATAATAAACAGTAGAGCGCAAAAAATATTTGCACTTTAGTTTTGGTTACATATATAATAATGCAAAAGATTATTGCCAATTTCAAGTATTATTTACGATTTGTTCAAAAAAAGATTAGGCGGTGAAACTCTTGAAAGAAATAACAGACTATTTACATCCTTTCCATACTTTCATTGTTGAGCAAGTTTCCGTAGGGGTTCATGCGATTAATCAGCAAGGGAAAACCATTATTTACAATAACAAAATGAAACAGATTGAAGGACTTGCATTAGAAGATATTCAAGATCGTTCAATCGTTGAACTATTTAACTTCGACCAAGAAGAAAGCACTTTGTTGAAAGTATTACAAAGTGGGAAATCATTATTAAACGTGAAACAAACGTATTGGAATCGAAATGGCATTCAAATCACTACCATCAATGATACTTATCCAATTCTGGAAAATGAAAAACTAATTGGCGCGGTAGAATTTGCACGTGACATTACCGCTTTAGAAAACTTAATTCAACAACCTCTTCACCAAAACAATGAACTCGCTGTGTTCAATCAATTAGTCGCCGCATCTCAAGCTATGAAAACAGTCATTGCAACGGCTAAAAAGGCAGCGGAAGCAAAACTACCTGTTTTATTAATAGGGGAAGCGGGCACTGGAAAAGATGTTCTTGCACAATGTATCCATAGCGCATTGCCTTCATCTAATGAACGTTTCTATACACTCCATTGTCAAAACGCGGATACACTCGATATTAACCAGTTAAATGAGATGGCCATGGGCGATTCTTCGGATACGCTTTTTTGTGAGCGAATCGATTTACTGCCAATCCGCCTTCAACAAAAGTTGCTGATGATTTTGTCGAAAAAAACAAATCAAGACATTCAATTTATCGCAAGTATTGGAGAAGATCCTGTTGAGTTAATCGCGGCAGGCGTGTTATTAAAGGAACTCTATTATTTCTTCGCATCGTTTACGATTCAAATTCCGCCGCTTCGAAAAAGAAAAAAAGACATTCTACCATTTGTGACTGCATATTTGGAGAAAAGAAATGAGCGTTTTAAAAGCAGTTTAGAAGGGTTAATGCCTGAAGTAAAAGAGCTTTTCAATCATTATGAGTGGCCAGGGAATCTACGAGAATTAGAGTTTCTACTCGATGAAATCACCTCACTTTCGACAACTGAAACAATGATTACGTATGAGATGCTTCCTCTCCACTTTAGGTTAAAAAACGGAGAGTTGATGGAAGACGCAGTGAGTCCCGAAAACTTTATTGTCCAGAGAGATAAAAATTTACTTTCACTCGATCAATACTTAAGAGAAGCGGAAGTTTATTATGTAGAAAAAGCTTTGAAGTTACACAGAGGAAATATTACTAAAACTGCCGAAGCACTCGGAATGAGCCGGCAGAGTTTACAATATAGATTGCGGAAGTTGAGTCTTTCCTAACTAAAATCATGCAAAATAAAAAGCGAGAGAAGCTTGTCCGCCTCCTCGCTTTTTGTTTTGCTGAAAATGAACTTATTGTCCGGATTGATCAATCCAGTCTTGGAGTTTTTCTTTTAACGAACTGAACCCCTCCGCGTCACGTTCTTTCACATGTGCTTGTAACGATTTCTTCATATACTCATTTTTTCTTGTAGGTGGTTCTTGCAGTGCACGAATCGATAAGCTTATTTTCTTCTCTTCTGCATCGATTTCAAGAACTTTTACCTCTACTTCATCACCGACTGAAATATAATCATGAATATCTTTTACGAATCCGTACGTAATTTCAGAAATGTGCACCAATCCTTGAGTTTGTTCGTCTAACGCGACAAAAGCTCCGTATGGTTGAATGCCCGTTACTTTTCCGGTGAGCTTCTCTCCAGTTTCGTATTTTTTTACCATTTGGAACAGCTCCCACTCTATATATATCGTATCTACCTAAAGGTCATCTTAATTATAACATGATTTAGAATGTTGAGCAAAACAAGCAAGGCGAAATTCAACTTTAATGATACGCTATCAAGTCCTGACTCACTCCAATTTTCATCCCCGTTTTAACTATAATTAATACTGCGATCAGGCAATAACCTCATGCTTGTATATTCCTATGTTAGTCAATGGCACCGAACAAAGTGAAATCTCAATCAGTGGAGGTTTTCTTCATCCTCCACTGATTGAGGAGGAACACAAGCTAAGTGCTTCACATCCCTCGACAACGCTTGTGTGACCAACGTCATGTTGGCTTCACCAATCCCGTTTTCACGGGCAGTTGAGCTACCACCTATCTTTATCGCTTTTGTCTAAATCTTGATCTGGAAGTCTTGCTGTCCGTTAATGCGAGATAAATCCTTTCACTTTACTAAGAAAGGATGTATTTTTTATTAAATTCATGTACAATAAAATGATGTTTACTTCACCTCACTGTTTATTGAGAAAGGTGATGTGCATATTTTTAATCCTAGATTTAAGGATAAACTTTTGTTTCTTAAAATATAAACGCAATTATAGATTGTGAATTGCTTTAAAGAAAGAGTGATTATTTTATGGCACCACGTGAACAGTGGGCATCAAAATTGGGGTTCATCCTCGCTGCTGCGGGTAGTGCAATTGGACTCGGAGCCATTTGGAAATTTCCTTATATGGCAGGGACGAATGGTGGAAGTGTTTTTGTTTTGTTATTCATCATTAGTACCATTGCAATTGGACTTCCTATTTTATTAGCTGAATTTATTATCGGACGGATGGGACAAGCCGATGCCGTCACGATTTTTGAGCGGTTCGGAAAAAGCAAATGGTGGAAAGGTATTGCCTGGCTCGGTTTCGCTTTCGGCTTTATCGTTTTATCGTTTTATAGTGTTGTAGGTGGCTGGATTTTATCTTATTTAGTAAGGGCATTCACCGGAAAGCTTGCAGTTCAAGATCACGGTGAATTATTCGCTTCTATTACATCTAATCCTGTGGAAGTATTGTTTGCACAGTTTGTCTTTATGTTTTTAACTGTGTGGATTGTCCAAGGAGGCATTAAAGGCGGGATTGAGCGTGCAAGTAAATGGATGATGCCTTTGCTATTCGTCTTCTTCATCTTACTAGCGATTCGATCGTTAACGCTTGATGGTGCGATGGAAGGTGTTCGATTTTTATTTGTTCCTGATTGGTCTTTATTAACCGGAAGTACGTTTTTACTTGCATTAGGTCAAGCTTTCTTTTCGCTAAGCGTTGGTGTTACAGCAATGATGACGTATGCTTCTTACTTATCAAAAGAAGAGAAGCTCGGGCAGTCTGCGATTAGCGTTTCAATATTAAATATTGTTATTTCAATTTTAGCGGGACTTGTCATTTTCCCAGCAGTGTTTGCACTTGGCGGCTCTCCTGCTGAAGGACCGGGACTCATTTTTGTGATTTTGCCTGCGATCTTTGAACAAATGCCGTTTGGAACGTTTTTTATGGTACTCTTTTTCATATTAATGCTTTTCGCAACTTTAACTTCTGCGATTGCATTGCTTGAAATTGTTATTTCTACTGGGATTCGGACGCGTTATGATCGACGTCGCCGTGCTTCATGGGTGTTCGGTAGTATGATTTTCATCATCGGGCTACCAAGTGCTTTGTCATTCGGGATTTTAGAAGACTTTTCAATTTTTGGGAATTCTTTCTTCGACTTTGCTGATATTATAACAAGTCGTATCGGAATGCCGATTGGTGCTTTATTTATTTCGTTATTTGCAGGATTTATCTTAACGAATGCGCAAACTTCTAAAGAGTTAGCCGTTCCAAAACCAATTCATGCCTTGTGGAAATTCCTTGTTCGTTTCCTTGTTCCTATTGCGATTGTCGTGATTTTCGCCGCATGGATTTTTGAATCGATTTTCTAAATATAAAAAATGAAAACCTCCTAACGCAAAACTTTCACATGCGTTAGGAGGTTTTTTCATGAAGGATCGGGTTCTTTATTTTCTTCAATTGCAAATTGGTTGACCGACGTTTCTAATTCCGTTGCAAGTTGTGAAAGTTCTTTTGCTCCTGTATCGATTGTTTCAACTTGGAAGGATGTCTGTTCTACTGAAGCGGTTGTTTCTTGAACGCCTGCGGCCGATTGTTCCGCAATGGATGCAACTTCCGACACCCCTGTCGTTAATTGTTCACCAATCTCCTCCATATGATCAAGTGTCCCAGACATATCTGTCGTTAGGCGCGTCATATTCGTCACAAGATGTGTAATGTCTTCAAATACAGTTTGCGTTTCAATGATTTTTTCTTTTCCGTCAGTAACAGTTGTATAGCCATTTTCTAAAGCTTTCACTGCAGTCGATGACCCTGTTTGGACACGGTCTACTATTGCTGTAATTTCACTGACTGAATTCGCTACTTGTTCTGCAAGTTTCCTTACTTCATCTGCAACAACTGCAAATCCTTTTCCTTGTTCCCCTGCTCTTGCCGCTTCAATTGCTGCGTTTAAAGCGAGTAAATTCGTCTGTTCTGCAATTTCGCTAATTACAACAACGAGTTCAGAGATTTCTTTTGTTTGGCTATCTAATTCTTGAATTTGTTCGACTGAATGATGAACGACTTGATAGATTTCATTCATCTGTTCTACGGAGCTCGCCATCATCTCATTGCCATCTTCTGTTCGACTTAACACTTGTGTAGCTGCTCCTGCAACTTTATTCCCAGCTTGATTGGCTTGTTGGACATCTTCAAAGAATTCTCCAACCATTTCAGCCATATTAGATGCCGTATTTGCTTGTGCTTCTGAACCTGCAGCTAATTGTTCCATCGTTGCAGCAATTTGGTTAGATGAATCACTGACAGTTCCTGTTGCATTTAATAACTTTTCACTACTATCGTTTAATTTTCTTGATATATCTAGCGTTCCGTATAATGTTTCTTGAAATCTTTCACGCATTGTATTGATGGAGTGCACTTGTTGTCCAACTTCATCTCGCCGTTTTATTTCAAGCGGCTCGTCATTTAAAATTCCTTCTGACATTCGACCCATGCGTTCTGAAACAGCTACTACAGGTCTTGATATACTTCTTGCCATAAAGTAACTAATCACAAGTCCAGCTAAAATAACAACAATCGCAATGGTTAAATTCATTAAAGCTGTAGCTCTTCCTTGTTCCGCTCGTTCGATTCCTGCAGCTAACATTTCATCTTGTCTTTCACTAGCTGCTAAATCAAATTCTTCCATCAATTCATTTGCTAACGGCTCTGCAATTTCACTATCAATTCGCAATGCTTCTGCTTCGTTTCCTGATTGAATTGCTGGAAATAATTGCTCTGTTACAACTTCTCGCCATTCTATGCTTTTAGTCACCATTTGTCGTGCTTGTTCATTGTCTACTCTATTTAATAGATCTTCTTGTAAATCAATGCTTGCTTCTGTTAATTCATTAAATTCAGTTATATATGTATTGTCTTCCGTTAGCATATAACCACGTGACAATGCTATTCTTTCTGCAATATTGAAAGCTAACCTTGAATCTGTTATTAAAACCGGCAATTGTTCTTCTGAAATGTCTTCTGAGTGTTTCACTAAACCATTAATACCGAAAACACTACTTCCACTCAATATAATGACTAATAAAATAATAATCCCAAAACCAAGCGTGATTTGTGCACGTAAGGTTTTCATAAGTTCTCCTCCCTCTATAAATACAATAAAACTTAAATCGTTTATCTACTACCCTATAATAAAATTATCAAACAATTACCTAGTTTTATTTGCTTTTATTAAAAAAAGACATGTCGCATTTAAATCGCACATGTCTTTTATAAAATATATTTTTTAAGTCATTGAGTAACAAATAGATTCAAACGATTGACAACGCCTCATATTTAATCGCCAATAATTTATAAGAAATTTGAACACATTCTTCAATTGGAATCCATATTTCAAAAGAATGTTCATAAATCTCACGAATTTTTTTAGCTAAATCTACTGGATGATCAAATTGGTGTAAGGCTTCTACAACATTTGTGATTTCTTCGTCATATACAGCTGTTCCTTTGTGAAAAGGATCCCAATTTCTTAACACTGTTATCGCTTTTTTATCTATTTTTTTAGTATTCATTTTATTCACCTTACTTTTATTTCAATAACTATATGATAGCATAAGAGATGAAATAGAAAAGGGGGAAGACTTTATGAGTGAGTTTGAAAAAGTGATTAATAGAAAAGATACGCGTTCTATCAAATGGGATTTTATAGGAGAAACATATGGCATTGAAGAAACAGATGATATCTTGCCGATGTGGATTGCAGATATGGATTTCAGAGCACCGGAAGTTGTCATTGAAGCAATGAGAGAACAACTTGATCACGGCGTGTTTGGATATTCCTACATGTGTGAAGCGTGTAAAGATGCTGTTCGGGGATGGTTAAAAGAACGTCACGCATGGCAAACAGAAAATGAATGGATGTTATTTCATCACGGGGTCGTGCCGGCAATCGCTTCTGTGATTGAAACTTTTACGACCAGTGAGGATGCCATTTTAGTGACCCCACCTGTTTATCCGCCATTCTTCCAAGTAGCTGGCCATATGGAAAGAGAAGTGGTTACTTGTGAAATGATTGAAAATGATGGGGTTTATTCGATTGATTTTGAAAAATTCGAAAAAGCATTACAACAAAACGTAAAACTGTTCGTCCTTTGTCATCCACATAATCCTGGGGGAATTGTTTGGCAAAGAGAAGAACTTGAAAAAATTATTGAACTATGCGCAAAACATGGTGTGCTTATTTTGTCAGATGAGATTCATGCTGATCTCGTTTTTCAGAATAATAAGCATATACCGATTGCTTCCATTGCTGGTGATGAAGAAAAGCACATCATCACTTGTGTTGCACCAACAAAAACGTTCAATTTAGCTGGCGTACAAGCAGCGATTATGATTGCATCTGATGAAGATATCCGCGAAAAGTTAAACCGACACGCTGCAGCGCATGGACAAATGAATTTAAGTCCTTTTGCAGCAGCCGCACTCAAAGCTGCCTATGAAGAAGGCGGACCTTGGCTTGATGAATTGTTAACAATTGTCTCAAATAATATGGACTATGTTATCGGACAATTCAAAGAACATCTACCGAAAATCCAGGTCAGAAAACCCGATGCGACTTATTTACTTTGGATTGATTACCGCGGGACTGGTTTATCGGAAGATGAGATGATGGACAATTTATTAAACAAAGGTCGTCTAGCACTAGAACCTGGTAGTAAATACGGGGAAGCAGGAATAGGTTTCTTGCGCATGAATGTTGCTTGCCCGCCTACGCTTGTAGAAGACGGTGTAGCTCGTTTCATTAAAGCGCTTGCTTAATTAAAGCATAATCAAAAGGCCATTCGATCAAATGAATCGAATGACCTTTTTTGAATATAGAGCAAGTTATTGTATTGTCTCGTTCTTTCCCGCTTCTCTTTCAGCTTGGCGCTCACGCATAATTTTCTCTTCTAATTCTTTTGTCTCTGCTTCTTGTTTTGCAGAGTTTTTACGAAACCACATAAAAGCAAGAATACATAAGATCATAAAAGCCGTGAATGAAAATGCCGCTGGAATATATTCAGTCTTGTCTTCTGGAAAGTAAAGGAACGGCATTAATATAGCGTTCATTTACGTACACTTCCTCACTTTAAGTATTTCACAGACTTATTTTTGTAAGATTTCAATTGACTCAATGACAACGTCTTCTACTGGCTTATCTTGTGCACCTTTTTCAACTTTTGCAATTGCATCAACGATATCCATACCCTCAATTACTTGACCGAATACAGTGTGCTTTTGGTCAAGATGTGGTGTACCGCCGTTTGCTTCATATGCATCAGCGATTTCTGCTGGCCAACCGCCATCTTTCATTTGTTTAGCGCTTGCTGGTGCTTGGCTATTTTGAACGATGAAGAACTGACTTCCGTTTGTTCCTGGTCCAGCGTTTGCCATTGAAAGTGCACCTCGAAGGTTAAATAATTCCATTGAGAATTCGTCTTCAAATGTTCCGCCGAAAACACTTTCTCCACCCATTCCTGTTCCAGTTGGGTCTCCACCTTGAATCATAAAGTCTTCAATAATACGGTGGAAAATGATGCCGTCATAATAGCCATTTTCCGCATGTGTTAAAAAGTTTTCTACTGTTTTTGGTGCTTGTTCAGGGAATAATTTAATTTTAATCGCACCATGATTCGTATTCATCACAACAAGTGCTTCATTTGCTGCGACTTCTGTTGATAATTGTGGGTACATATTTGTTTCCTCCTCTTGATTTTCGGTTTGTTCTTTTTCTTCCGGGCTTGTACTTTGTGGTGTTTCTTCGTTTTCGAGCGTTTTATTTTCTAGCTCTGAACTTTCACTTTGCCCACAAGCTGCCAGCCCACCTACTAATAGTACAGTTATTAGCAAGAGAAATAGTTTTCTCATAGTTCTTCACCATCTGTTACTTTACCACATCACATTCATAATTTCGACGATAAGGCATGTTACTTCCTTCGGGACTCGAACTGTTTTATACTAATAGGAGTTGTCATACACAGAAAGAGGGTTTTTTGGGAATGACTGTACAAAAGCGAAACTTTATCATTATGTGGATTTGTAACTTCCTCGTTGCAGGGACAATGACGATGATTATGCCTTTTCTTTCGTTGTATATCGATACATTTGGCGATCATTCCCCTGCTTACGTTCAAAAGTGGTCGGGGCTAATTTTCGGGGCAACATTCGTATCTGCATTCATTATGTCGCCTATTTGGGGACGGATTGCGGATAGGCATGGCTTCAAACCCATTTTAATCATCAATAGTTTAGGCCTGGCAACTTCAGTTTTTCTTATGGGCTTCGTGCAATCCGTAGAAGCTTTTTTCTTTCTCCGTTTACTGATGGGGGTTGTTACCGGATTCATCCCTACTTCACTCGCATTTATTTCTTCTCAAACTTCTCGTGAAGAGGCTGGCAAAATGCTTGGTACTTTACAAATGGGGAACGTAGCAGGAATGCTTTTCGGTCCAATTTTTGGCGGACTCCTAGCTGATATTTTCGGTTTTCAATATACCTTTATGATAACTTCTAGTACTTTACTGATTTCCGCACTTATTGTTCTTTTTGGCATTCAAGAAATTCGAAAATCAAAGCGTACACAAAAAACAAATTATTCACGAAAGACGATTCTACAAGCAATTTTCAAACATCGCTTAATGCTCAACGTGATGCTCGTCACAACGATCATTCAAATTGGGAACTTCAGTATTCAACCACTCTTGTCTTTATACGTAGCTGAATTAACCGATGCAAAAGACGTTGCTTTCCTTGCGGGACTCACGTTTAGTGCGGCCGGTTTAGGGAACTTATTATTTGCAAGAAAATGGGGAGAAATCGGTGATGATATTGGTTATGAGAAAGTATTATCTGTTCTTTTAATTCTTTCCTTTGTTTTTATCATTCCTCAAGCGTTCGTCACACAACTATGGCAGTTAATGGTGTTCCGTTTGTTATTCGGAATTGCGATCGGCGGAATGATTCCAGTGACAACTGCACTTGTTCGCAGAGAAGCACCCATTGACATTCAAGGTGAAGTGATGGGCTATAATACAAGCTTTAGATTTTTAGGCAATATTATCGGGCCGATGCTCGGTGGAATCATTAGTGGGTTTATTGGAATCGCTTCTGTTTTTATTGTGACAGCTAGCTTGTTTTTAATGGGTTCTTTTTTCCTTTATATCGCAAGACGTAAACCTTCCCAGGACTTTGAAGATTTTATCGCAGTCCAACACCAAACTTCTAAATAAAGTGAAATCTCAATCAGTCGGGGTTTTCTTCATCCCCCATTAACATAGACGACCACAAGCTAAGTGCGTCTCGTCCTATGACCAACGTCATGTTGGACTCAACTGGGATTTTACGGGCTGTTGATCTCTCACTTATCTTTAACGCTTTTGCTTAAATCTCTATGTGGGAGTCTTATGACGTACAGGAAGTACTAATGCCGCCGAAGACATCAGGACGTGGCGTTTTAGTCGGCCCGCCCGTTAATGCGGGATAAATCCAATTTCTAGCATACTCTTTTTACTAGAGTATGCTATTCTTTTAGTAATAGAGCGTGATTTTATTCGCGAGAGGTTTGGTAAGATGACGTGCGGGAGGTATTTATGTGAAACGATTGATTGGCTACTTCGCCATTCTATGCGCGTTTCCTATATTATTTTTCACGCAACAGGCGATTGTTGCAGAATTTGATGAAACGCAAATGATGAAAACACAACTTTCGGAGGCGATTCAACTCGATGCCCCGAGTTATGATTTACCCATTACCATGCAAGATCAACACGGTCAAACTTTTTCCGAGGTCTATGTTGAATGGCGGACGCCGATTTCTCTTTCTGAAACGCCTAGTTTTGTACAACATTTGTTTTTAGAAAGTGAAGATGCAGAATTTTATATGCACCGGGGATATAATGTTTCAGCGATTATTCGTGCGGTTCTCGCAAATTCACAAGCGGAAGGAAAAAGCCAAGGTGGTTCAACAATTACCCAACAACTTATTCGGATGCAGTATTTAACACCAGACAAAACATATGAACGAAAAGTTGTAGAGCTTTTATATGCGGCAGAACTTGAAAAGACAATGACAAAGGAAGAGATTTTCGAAGCGTATTTAAATGAAATGTATTTTGGCAATCGCGTGTACGGGATTGGTTCAGCTGCTACGTATTATTTCAGTCGGCCGCTTGACCAATTAAATGAAGCAGAAATGGCTTTTATTGCAGCGATTCCAAATAACCCGAAAAGGTATGACCCACTTGGCAATTTCGGCGCAACAAAAGCAAGGCAAGAACGTTTACTCGATACGATGCAGAAAAAGAAAATCATTACAAATGAGGAAGCAACCAAATATAAAGAATTCCCAATTCAACTTGCTGTCAAAACGAAAACAAATCAGCACCCGATGTATGGCGATTATGTATTAAAAGAATTAAAGGAATTAATCGCCCATCGTGAAGGTTTTACGCAAAAGATTGCCACTGAAAAGAATGAAGAACAAAAAAAGATTCTCCAACAAGAGTTAAACGACATAACCGCACAAGTATTAAGCACAGGCATTACCATTGAAACCGCATTGGATCCTCGTAAACAAGCTGAAGATGAACATGCGCTGAAGATGTTACTCCAAAGCAATCGTTTACAAGCAGGTGCAGCTGTGATTGACAATGACTCTCGGGAGATTATTTCTCTCTTTGGTGGTGCCCATTATGCACCGAATGATTTTAACAGAGCCTATCAAGCGGTAAGACAACCTGGTTCTGCTATGAAACCATTACTCGTTTATGCACCGCTTTTTGAAACGACGCCTTATACAGCTCGCTCAAGCGTCAATAGTGGGCCCATTTGTATCGGGTCTTATTGTCCGAACAATGTCGGCGGCTACACATATGGTGTTACAACGATTCAGGAAGCATTTCGACATAGTCATAACACGACAGCCGTTCGAGTGCTCCAACAAACCGGGATTGAGCAAGCTTTCTCTTACTTGGAACCTTTTCAATTTCAATCGATTTCGAGTAAAGATATGAATTATGCCGCCGCTTTAGGTGGATTACAAAATGGCGTAACCCCTTTAGAATTGGCAAGTGCATTTTCTAGTTTTATCGATGGTATGTATACAAAACCGCATGCGATTCGTACAGTAAAAGACCGTGAAGGTAATATTCTTTATGAATGGGAAGAAGAAGCAACGGAAGTTTGGTCTGCTTCTACAACTGCCACGATGCGGACACTTCTGCAAGATGTCGTCTTAAATGGAACAGGACGAGGGGTTCCTATCACAACTGGTTATACAGGTATCAAAACAGGAACCACTGATTCCTATCATGATTTATGGACTGCCGGACTAAATGAACAGTATACGACGGCTGTTTGGCTCGGTTATGATACACCAAGTTCCATTCAATTTGCGAGTGACCAAAAACGCCATTTACATGCGATTCGGTTATTATTAAAAATATATGATTAATTTCCCAAGACATCCGAGCCTGATTAATAGGTTCGGATGTTTTTATCAAATTGGTAAACTCGCAAGCACGCCATTATATAATTTCAATAAAATATACACAATGCCTGACAATAGCACCCCCCATATAATCACTTCGAATGCGATTAAACCGATCATATTGGCAAGGGACATAAACTTACTCAACTTAAAAACAGTATAAATAAAATAAATGATTGTCGTCAATAAAAAAAGAAGCCCCATTATTTCAATCGAATGAATGCCCGCTGCTGTTGCGATTGCACCTATAAAGTATATGACACTTCCAGCACGCGCTTCAACATACGACTTCCCTTCTAAATCTTTTGAGAAAAATAACATCGCACTATTATGGATCGTCTCGCCGATTAACTTCAATGCCGAGAAAAACATGAAGAAAAAAAGTGCATACAATACTAATAAAAACATCCGCAATTGAATATCAGATAAAAACTCTCGCATGCCCTCGTATAAACCAATCTCATGGAATAAATCGATCGATACCCCAACCGCATAAACCCCAAATGTGAAGGCATAAAATACAACTGTCATGAATGGCAAATAACCAAATATGTATGGATTTTTCATCAACCAATTCTCCTCTAACATTTCAACTAAAAACAGTATAGCAAAATTTAAATGTAACACACTAGATTGAATGTGAATTTCGCACCGGATTTTGACAATAATTTTTCGTCATTCCTCATAGTATACTGTAGTTCAAAAATATAAAGGAGGGAAATTGTGTTTTTAGGATTGTCCTTTATTTTGATTACAGTATTAATGTTACCCTTTTTCAGCAAAATCGTTGAGCGAAATTTAGAAGTTTTTTTATTTGTCATGGGTGTAGCCGCCGCTTTCACAAGCGAAGTGTTGAATTTGCATTTATTTAAAGAAGCGCTCGTCACCCCTTTTTTTATTACATTTGCTGTGTTTATTGCGAGTGTGCTTTTTCGGTTATTCCAACAGCCGATTGAAAATAAACTGAGTGCGATGAGTCAAGCGCTGCCGTTTCGTCTCTTCTTAATGTTCATTGTCATTGGACTAGGGCTCATTTCAAGCGTCATTACAGCCATTATCTCAGCAATTGTCCTCGTCCTGATTGTCAGTGTGTTACGAATGGATCGGCGATCAGAAATTCAGTTTGTAATTTTAGCTTGTTTTTCGATTGGGATGGGCGCCGCTTTAACACCGATTGGCGAGCCTCTATCAACAATTGCTACAAGTAAACTTCAAGAGGACTTCTTTTATTTATTTCGTTTAATTGGGCCTACTGTCATTCCTGGCATTGTATTATTTGGTGTTTTTACTGCGCTCTTTATCAATCCGAAAAGAAAGCATCACGCTAGCTCTTCCTCATTACCAAAAGAATCTTATCCTGAAATTTTCATACGTACGATTAAAATTTACTTATTCGTGATGGCCCTTACTCTTCTCGGTGCTGGTTTTGAACCGTTCATTGAAAAATATTTGCTTGCGTTACATCCGTTAACCCTTTATTGGATCAATATGATTTCCGCTGTTCTTGATAACGCTACTTTAGCAGCGGCTGAAATCAGTCCAGAAATGAGTGAACCAACGATTCAAGCAATTTTACTTGGTTTATTAATTAGCGGGGGGATGCTTATTCCGGGAAACATTCCGAACATTATAGCCGCGAGTAAATTAAAAATAACAAGTAAAGAATGGGCTCGATTTGGGATTCCTTTTGGTCTCCTGACGATGCTCTTCTATTTTTTCGTCATTTTAGTTTTCACGTAAACCAGGGCTCGCCCCCCTATTTACAATTTAAGTAACGTGTGATATAATAGCTGAAGTTAAATATATGAATGGATTTGGAGGAGCCTGTCACCAAGGGATAACTATGTCTTTTGTGATCAGGCTTTTTTTCGTTCTATATGTAACAAATGAAATGGCTGACTATTCGAAATAGTAGACTTGAAGGCAAATGTGGATGATGCAACAATCTAAAATACGCTTAAACAAAACCATTCAAATTAGTCTAGGGCATGATTTTTTGGTTGAAAGGGTATCTATTGGTGAATATTAAAAATGATTACTTTTCGAGTGTTGGATTGTCACGCATCACATGCTTCATGAGGATTATGTAAAGAATTTAATATCTTTCGTATACTATTGGCGAATACTTTCTAAGAATATTTTATTTCTTAGGAAATAAAATTTAAAAGGAGGATTACCTTGGAATTCGTATGGTTTATCTTTTTGCCAATTTTGGCAGCGATACTCATTCCTTTCCTTTATAAAACGATTCGGAATGTACATACAGGTTGGTTCGTTTTAGTGATTCCAGTTCTGTTGTTCATTTACTATGCGCGTTTTGTGAAAGGGATTTTGAACGGAGAAGTACATATTTCTGAGCTTCCATGGATTCCGTCACTTGATATTTCTTTTACGGCTTATATGGACGGACTCAGTGTTTTATTCTCCTTACTGATTACTGGAATTGGTGCCCTCGTTGTTCTTTATTCAATTTTCTATTTGGATAAAAAACGTGAAAAACTGAATAATTTCTATGTATATTTGTTAATGTTCATGACAGCTATGCTCGGGATTGTTCAGTCGGACAACGTTATTTCATTATATCTATTTTGGGAGTTAACATCGATTTCTTCTTTCTTACTAATCGGTTATTGGTTTACGAAGGATCGCTCTCGCTTTGGTGCGTTGAAGTCGATGCTGATTACTGTTTTTGGTGGACTCATGATGTTAGGGGGATTCGTTCTTCTTTCGATTATGGGTGATAGTTATTCTATTCGCGAACTGATTGCGAATGCGCCACAAATGGTTGGACATGAGTACTTTACATTAGCGATTGTGTTAATTTTACTTGGTGCATTTACAAAGTCAGCACAGTTTCCATTTTACATTTGGTTGCCAGATGCGATGGAAGCACCGACACCTGTTAGTGCTTACCTACACTCCGCGACGATGGTTAAAGCAGGTCTCTATTTAGTTGCTCGTTTTACACCAGTATTTGCATCGTCGGAAGTATGGATTTGGCTCGTCACAGGAATTGGATTACTCACCTTGTTCTGGGGCTCTTTCTTTGCAGTCAAGCAAACGGATTTAAAAGCCATTTTAGCTTTCTCGACCGTGAGTCAACTTGGGTTGATCATGTCTTTATTCGGTGCAAGCGCTGTCGCTTACCATGTGAGCGGTGAAGGTTCTGCAATTTTCAAGTTTGCTGCGTTTGCAGGGATTTTCCATTTAATTAACCACGCGATGTTTAAAGGAAGTTTGTTTATGGTTGCTGGGATTGTGGACCATGAAACAGGCACGAGAGATATTCGTAAACTGGGTGGCTTAATGAGCATTATGCCTGTCAGCTTTACGGTTGCGTTTATTGGTTCAATGTCGATGGCAGGATTGCCGCCATTTGGTGGGTTCCTTAGTAAAGAACTATTTTTAACGTCAATGTTAAGTTTAAATGAGTTTAACTTATTTAACTTCGATACGTGGGGGATTGTTTTCCCAATAGTTGCTTGGATTGCAAGCGTATTCACATTTGTTTATAGTTTCTATTTTGTTTTCAATACATTTGCTGGAAAGAAAAAAGAACAGGCATTACCACAGAAACCCCAAGAAGCACCTTTTGGGATGTTAATTTCGCCAGTCATTTTAGCGGCGATTGTCGTTGTTATTTTCTTCATTCCAAACCTTGTTGCAAAAGCGTTTGTGAAGCCAGCTGTTGTGGCGATGCAAACAGGTCTTTATGAAAATCCAAGTGATGTAGCAATTCATATTTCAGCTTGGCACGGATGGACGCCTGAACTGTTTATGACGCTCGGTATTATCGGCGTTGGATTCTTATTGTTCATTACGATGGCACGTTGGCAGAAGTTGTATGATGTTCAGCCACAATATTTATCACTGAATGCACTTTATGATTCGATGATGATGTTCGGTGAGACCGGGATGAACCGTCTATCACGTTTTTACATGACGGGACTTCTACGTTCTTACCTAATGTATATGTTTTTCTTTATTGTTACGATTACGACAGCTGCTTTATTTATACAAGATGCATTTAAAGTCGACATGGATAGCTTTTCCCCAGTCAATGCGTACGGTTTTCTGACAGCTATTATTATAATTGTAGCGATTTGTATGGTGATTTTTGCGAAGACGAGACTTGCGGCGATTATCGCACTCGGTGGCGTCGGCTATTCCGTTGCTCTTTTCTTTGTTATTTATAAAGCGCCAGACCTTGCCTTAACACAGCTTGTCATTGAAACGGTTTCAGTTGCGTTGTTTTTACTCGCATTCCGTTATTTACCGGAAGTGAAAAGACACGGTGAAACGAGAAAAATACGTGTTGGAAACTTTATCATTGCAGCAGCAGTTGGCGTGACAGTTACTTTAATCGCATTATCTGCGCATTCACAAAAGCTCATTCCTTCTATTTCGCAGTATTATAAAGATACAGTCTTTACGGAAGCTGCGGGTGGAAATATTGTTAACGTGATTCTCGTCGATTATCGCGGGTTTGATACGTTGTTTGAGATCGCTGTACTTGGCATCGCCGCAATTGGTGTTTACAGCATGGTGAAATTACGTTTGTCTAGAAAGGAGAAGTCTGATGAAAGCAAATGATGTTATTTTACAAACGGCCACGAAAGTAGTCTTTTTCATCATCTTTCTTTTCTCGATTCATATATTCTTTGCGGGTCACTTTGCACCGGGGGGCGGGTTCGTTGGAGGTTTACTCACGACTGCCGCGATCGTCTTACTGTTACTTGCTTTTGACTTGAAAACAGTACAAGAAGCGTTGCCTTTTAACTTTATGCACATTGTCGCAATCGGGTTATTGCTTGCACTTGGTATGGCAGCTGGATCATTTGTTTTTAATGTTCCTTTTTTCACACATGCTTTTGGTGATTACTACCTACCGTTATTCGGCGTTACTTCTTTGCATACCGCAATGATTTTTGACGCTGGTGTATACTTAGTTGTTGTCGGTTCAACGATTACAATGATTCAAACGATTGGAGGCGATTCGTAATGGAATTTATTATGGCAATCGTCATCGGTGTATTGTTTATGGCAGCTGTTTATTTAATTTTGTCGAGAAGTTTACTACGCGTTATTTTAGGGACAGGCCTACTCAGTCACGGTGCTCACTTACTCATATTAACGATGGGTGGTCTTGGTGGGACTTCGCCGCCCGTTCTTGCGGATGGTATTACAGATTATGCTGACCCACTTCCACAAGCACTTATTTTAACGGCGATCGTCATTAGCTTTGGAGTGACTGCGTTTATTGTCGTTTCATTTTACAGAACGTACGGTGAACACGGAACAGATAATATGAATTTAATGAAGGGAAATGACGAACATGATTAACTTATTATTATTACCAATCATTTTGCCGTTTTTCTTCGCGATTATTCTTCTATTTTTCAAAGAGAAGATTGTTGTTCAACGCGCGTTAACGTTAATCGGACTTGCACTTAGCCTTGTGTCGTCCTTTATTTTAATGGCCAAAGTGAAGGCAGACGGTGTACAGGCTATTACATTAGGAAGTTGGCCAGCACCTTTTGGGATTACGATGGTCTCGGATATGTTATCTGTTTTACTCGTAACGACTTCCCTTGTAATTACATTTTTTGTTGTCTGGTATAGTTTCGCTTCAATCGGACATGAACGAGAGCGTCATTACTACTACCCTGCTGTGCTCTTCATGCTTACAGGGATAAACGGTGCTTTTACAACAGGTGACATTTTCAACATGTTCGTTTTCTTCGAAGTGTTACTGATGGCGTCTTATGTGCTCATTGTGCTTGGCGGAGAGAAGAAACAGTTACGCGAGTCGATTAAATATGTACTCGTAAACGTGATTTCTTCAGCGTTATTCGTCATTACAATCGCACTTTTATATGCGGTCATCGGAACAGTCAACATGGCAGATATTGCTGTGAAAGTTGCGGAAGTTGGACAACCGGGAATTTTGACGGTCATTGCCATTTTATTTCTTCTGGTCTTTGGAATTAAAGGGGCAATTTTCCCGCTTTACTTCTGGTTACCAGGATCGTATGCGGCACCCCCAATGCCTGTTCTCGCATTATTCGGTGCACTTCTAACGAAAGTTGGACTTTACGCAATTACAAGAACGTATACATTGTTCTTCATCCATAATCTTGGCGTCACACATGAATTATTGCTCATTTTATCTGTGTTGACAATTATTGCAGGTTGTATTGGTGCACTAGCGTATTTCGATTTAAAACAAATTATGATTTACAACATCGTGATTGCAGTTGGCGTTATTTTATTTGGCGTTGCACAAATGAATGATAACGGCATGACTGGGGCGATGTATTACTTAGTTCATGATATGGTGATTAAAGGTGCCTTATTCTTATTAATTGGCATTATTATTGCGATTACCGGGACATCTAATTTACGGAAAATGGGTGGTCTGATGACGACGCATGCCCCGCTTGGTTGGATGTATTTAATCGCAGCATTCGGACTTGCAGGGATTCCCCCGCTCAGTGGTTTCGCTGGAAAACTGCTCATCACAAAAGGGGCATTTGAAGCCGGGAATGCTTGGGGAAGTATTATTATGCTTGTTTCAAGTTTAATTGTTTTACTTTCCGTTATTCGTATTTTTGTTTATGCGTTTTGGGGAGAACCAAAGCTTCAAAAGTCAAATAAAAAAATGCATTATGGTACGTTAATGGCACCAGCGGTTTTACTTGTAATTTTATCAGTTGCATACGGTGTTGGAACTGAATGGCTCGTTCCGTACATGACAGATGCTTCAGATGTTTTATTAAACCCGTCAACGTATATTGACGCGGTATTAAAGGAGTAGATGACGATGGCATTCCAAATATTGTTGAACTTTTTCATCGCAGTCGTATGGATGTTCTTAAGTTCTTCGATGACGGTTCAGACATTCGTCATCGGTTACTTAATCGGGATTATTTTACTGATCATTACACAACGATTTTTCCCAGATCGATTATACTTTGGTTGGATGTGGGCAGCTTTTAAACTGACACTCATTTTCCTGAGGGAACTTACCCTCTCGAATATCGCTGTTCTTCGTTTAGTCATTAAACCTAAACTCGATATTCAGCCACGTATTTTTGCAATGCCGACAGATTTAAAAAAGGATTGGGAAATTACCTTATTATCCAGTTTAATCACGTTGACACCTGGAACGATTGTCCTTCATGTGTCTGATGACCAAAAGACATTATATATACATGCAATTGACGAGGCGAATAAAAAAGAAGCAATTGCATCGATTAAAGATTCATTCGAAAGTGCAATTAAGGAGGTGAGTCGACCATGATGACATTTATATGGATTTCCATTATCATCGTTATTATTTCGATGTTTGGAATGCTTTACCGAATTTTTCGTGGGCCATCGACTCCCGATAGACTTGTTGCGTTAGATGCGATTGGGGTTATGTTTATTTCATCGACGGCACTCCTTTCAATTCTTTTTGATACGAATTTCTTTTTAGACGTTATATTGTTACTTGCAGTATTATCGTTTATCGGGACTGTCAGTTTCTCGAAATTTATTGAGAAAGGAAAGATTATTGAACATGACCGTAATCGCTAATACACTTATTGTTCTTACAATCGTTGTCGGGCTCGTTTTCACAGTCGTGACTGTCATTGGTGTCTTACGTTTACCTGACGTGTATACAAGAGCACATGCTGCTTCTAAAAGTGCTACGCTCGGTGTACTGAGTATTTTAATCGGAACCTTTTTTCACTTTTGGTTCAATGACGGGTATTTTAGTGTCAGGCTTTTACTCGGTATTCTTTTCTTATTCATTACTGCGCCAATCGGCGGGCATTTAATGAGTCGAGCTGCCTACCTATCAGGTGTAAAACCAACTGAATTAACTGTTGGAGACGACTTGGCAAAAGTTGTTGAGGAAGCGCAAAAGAAAAAAACTAAATAACTTTAGCTCACGCTAGCAGATTAACAATCTTATGAAGGATTGTTAATCTGCTTTTTTTCGTTAAAATACATTTTTCAACAAATAATCATTTATTTACTAATTTCTCGCGAATTAATCCGTTTACTTAAGTATAATAAAGGCAATAGACATACGACTACTTTATTTTAGAGGAGGTTATTCGATGGACCTTACACAAATAATCGTTCTTCTAGCTGTTCTAGCAATGCTTGTCTTTATGATATTAGAAGTCTCTCATCCAGCAACGATCGCATTTATCACGTTAATGTTCTTCTTTTTATTAGGATTTATTTCGCCTGATGAAATTATGGGTACAATTTCAAATGAAGGGGTGCTCACACTTGCATTACTATTTATCGTTACTTCCGTGATTGAAAAAACTAATGTGACGGAAAAAATATTATTTCTTATGCTCAAAAAATCGAAGTCAGAAAAAGGTGTTATGCTAAGACTTACCCCTCCTTTATTAGGATTTTCAGCTTTTTTCAACAATACACCACTTGTCGTAATGATGACGACTTCGATGCAAAATTGGTGTAGAGAACGTAATTTACATGCGAGTAAGTTTTTATTGCCGATTTCTTATTTAACCATTTTTGGCGGGATGTTCACAATCATTGGAACGTCTACCAATTTAATCGTACACGGTTGGTTGTTAGATAAAGGATTCGAAGGGTTTTCATTTTTCGAATTAGCCCCTTATATTATTTTAGGCGTGGTTATCGGTGTAATTTATTTAGCGCTCTTTAGCTCTAAAATTTTACCTGCGACAGATACGGCAATTAGTGAACGATACGACGATGGTCGAAGTTTTTTATATGAAGCTGTTGTCAAAAAGCAATGTGCACTTATTGGAAAAACCGTGACGTCTGCTGAATTTGAACGATTAAACGATCTTTATTTATTAAAAATCATTCGTGATGAGGAGACCATCTCACCGATTCGACTCGATGATATGATTCAGGAAAACGATATTTTAATTTTCACTGGAAGTTTGGAGAGTCTTACAAGTTTAGAGAAATTTAATCATTTATCTATTCGTACGGATGAGGAAGTATCTATGAAATCTCTTCAGTCAGAAGATGCTAAACTCGTTGAAGCCGTTGTTTCTCATAACTCTTCCATTATTCATAGTAAAATTAAGCATTCTAATTTTCGAGGAAGATATGATGCCGCAATCGTTTCAGTTCATAGAAAAAATGAAGTTATAAATAAAAACATTGGCGATATTCGATTAAAGCCCGGGGATGTTTTACTTTTACTCGTCGGGAAAGATTTTAAAGTAAACGCTTATAATACTGAAGATTTTTATGTATTGACTGAAATTTCTAGTAATAAAACATTGGATAAAAAGCAATCTATTTTGGCCGTTACAACATTTATCGCGATGATTTTATCAGTTGCCTTTGGATTTTTGTCTATGTTTACCGCTGTTTTATTTTGTGTCGGATTATTTATAATCTTTGATTTATTTGATTCGATACAAATTAAAAAGAGTATCCCTTTTCCAGTTCTTCTTTTAATCATTGCTTCTTTAGGAATTGGGAAAGTGGTTGAAACGTCTGGTGTTGCTGATCTGATTGCGAAGACTATGATTGGATTAATTGCGGAAAACTTTGGTATGATTGGCTTATTAGCAGGGATATATATCATTACAAATATCTTAACTGAAGTCATTACAAATACGGCAGCAGCTGTAATCATCTTGCCGATTTCGCTTGAAGTTGCAACCTATTTGGACATATCGCCTGTTTCGGTCGCAGTCGTCGTTGCAGCAGCTGCTTCCGCAAGCTTTTCAACACCCATTGGTTATCAAACAAATTTAATTGTCTACGGTCCAGGGGGGTATAAGTTTAGTGACTATTTTAAATTAGGACTTCCGTTAAATTTTATTTTTATGGTAACTGTTATTTTCTCAGTTTATTTATTCATGTGAGTTAATTTCATAATTAACCTTACACTAAAAATTCCCGAGTACTGTTGATCTCCGTTCCAGGCGCACGCTTTCCACTTCAATTAACGTAGATAACATTAAACAGAAGCTAACTTTATAAGACTTTAGCTACAAAAAAAGCAGTCCCAAATAGAACGGGACTGCTTTTGGTTGATTAATAAGGCCTGTAGTATTCATAAGGGTAGAAGCTATACGGATAGGGAGACATATAAGGATAAGGGGTTCCACCGTAGAATGGGTAGCTTCCGTAGCCGTAACCACCGTAACCGCCGTAACCGCCGTAACCGCCATATCCACCACCGTATCCACCGCCGTATCCCGGGAAAAGTACGTTTCCTAAAAGTCCACCTGCGAGTCCTCCTAGAAAGGGTCCACCAAATCCACCAAAACCAAAACCGTCATTATCATACCCTCTGTTATAGCTTCGATAACCTCTTGCCAAGTCATCTCCTCCTTCACCCTTATCCTATTCGCCTATAAAAAGGAGAGTGAGGCGCTTGCCTATGACGATTATTCTTTTGTAGATGCCATTCGTTCAACGAGTGTCCCGAGCGTACGAACCATAACACCCGTCGCGCCTTTTGGTCCTAAATCATGTGCCGCACTTGCACTCGATGTACCTGCGATGTCTAAATGAACCCAAGGCGTATTTCCTACAAATTCCCCAACAAATCCACCACCGAAAATCATATGTCCATCCCGGCCTGGCGAGTTATTTAAATCAGCAACGTCACTTTGACGAATTCTTTTTTGATCACTTTCTGTTAATGGTAAGCGCCAAACGAATTCACCCGTTTCCGTTGCCGCATGCATAAATTCTTCAAAAAACGCTTCGTCATTCGTCAGCGCACCTGTTTTATCATTACCAAGCGCAACGATGACGCCGCCTGTTAAAGTTGCAACGTCTACTAAATAATTGGCACCTGACTGCACTGCATACGTGATTGCGTCTGCTAATACTAAACGACCTTCTGCATCTGTATTTAACACTTCAATTGTTTTCCCACTTAACGAAGTAATGACATCATCAGGCTTAAATGCTTCACCTGAAATCATGTTATCCGTTGATGCGATCACCGCAAGGACGTTTTTAGCGGGACGTGTTTCGCCAATCATCGCCATCGCACCAAGCACTGCCGCTGCTCCGCCCATATCGCCTTTCATACCGACCATGCCGTCACGCGGTTTTAAGGAATAGCCGCCCGTATCATACGTAATTCCTTTTCCAACGAGTCCTAGGACATCTTCCCACTGTTCCGTGCCTGCATATTTCAGCGTAATTAACTGTGGCTCTTCAACCGATCCTTTGTTTACCGCTAAAATTGCGCCCATTCCTTGTTCTTCCATTTCCTTCTTCCCAAGCACTTCAATTTCAAAGTCATATTTCTCAGCTAGGTCCTTCGCATAATTCGCTAGTTCCGTTGGTGTTAATAAGTTCGGCGGCATATTCACCAGTGTACGCGCCTCATTCACCGCATAAGCATTTGCTGTACCGACTTCAACTGCCGCTTGTAATTCTGCTTCATCAGCACTAGAAATTAACGTCATAGCTTCCATTGTTACATCTTGTTCATTTGAACTTGTTTTATAATCTTCAAAGTGGTAACTTCCTAAACCAAGTCCTTCTGCTGCTGTAAAGGCAACATCTTCACAAGTTAGGTTGTCATTTGTAAAAGAGGTTGTCCAAACCGCAATCGAAGACGCTTTCAGTTCGAGCAATTCTTTTCCAACTGCTGAAAATACAGTTCTTAGTCGATCTTCAGTTAATGACTTTCGATTCCCTAACCCAACAAATGCAATTCGGTTAAATGAATGATTTTCAAACGCTGGTAGTGTGACAATTTTTTTATAAGCTGTTTCAACATCTCGATTTTTAATCCATTCTTGTAAACGTGTATGGTAAAACTCACTGAATGCTTCCCATCCTTCGATATTCTCCGGATGTTCAGGTACGCCTACAATTAAAATCTCTTCTTTCACTTCATCAAATGCTTTTCTAATCTGCAAATTCATTATGTAAAGTTCCTCCCTTTTTAGACTCTCTTGTTATTATAGCCCATATTTTCAGTTATTTACATGCAATCTGATTTACTTTGGTATGAGGAAGATGTTTGTCGGGTATAAATAAAAAATCTGAAACTTACTCAATCTTATACTTCGTATCCATTTTTACACGATCTAGAATATGATACAATAAGATTCACTATTAACTAAAAGAGAGTGGACATATGATGACGATATTTCAAAATACACCGCTTATTGCGGCTTTGATTGGTATTTTGCTCGCACAGTTTATAAAAATTCCAGTCACTTATTTTTTCACTAGGAAATTGGATTGGACACTTATGACATCAACTGGTAGTATGCCTAGCTCTCATTCAGCTGCCGTAGCGTCTTTAACAACAGCAATCGCTTATGAGAGTGGATTGGACTCCCCACTTTTTGCAGTTTCAGCAATCTTTGCTATCATTGTTATGTTTGACGCTACAGGCATTCGGTATCAAGCAGGTCAACAAGCCGTGATCATTAACCAAATGCGCATTGACTTCCAAACTTTCGTTCAAGAAGCAAAAGGATGGCAGGAAAAAGACGAAGAACAAAAAATTCACGAACTGAAAACATTGTTAGGACATAAACCGAGTGAAGTCTTTGTAGGTGCGTTGTTAGGAATTTTAATTTCCGTTGTAATTTATACATTCATCATTTAATCATTTCAACAAAAAAACAGTGTATTCAAGTTCGACACTTGAATACACTGTTTTCATCAATCGCGCTTGGGCGTGATTGCGTCCAGATTTTTTTCGGGCTCACCCGAAAATCTCCCTTTAAAAATCTGTGACATCCGCGGGAGCTTATCTTGAATCACCGGAAGTATAAAACTTCCGCCGATTCAAGTTAAAACATTTGGTAACCTGCTTTACGTAAAGCTTTCATAACAAAGCCTGAAATTATCGCACCTGCAAATCCACCTGAAAGAATCACAATATCTACTACTGAAAGAGATATGAGTTTATTGCCTAGTGCTTGAAACGCATAAATGGGTCTTGTTATGTATTGATAAAATTTCACATCGTCAATAATCAAAATGACGATAATTGGATAAACAACTGCCATTAACCAAGTCATCCTTAGTAACATATTGATTAAAAATCCAATGCCAAAAAAGATAACCATAAAAAGAAGAACAGATAATATGGCCTGTGGTAAAGTTATACTTGCTACGGGTGCCGCTATATTTGTCGAAACAAATTGTTCAATCATTCTTCAATAACCCCCATCTTCCATCAATATTTTACATGAATTAGTGGAAGCTTGCAATAGAATGTCTCATATTTAATGAGGTGTTGCACATAAAAACACTTGCATTCCATCTACTCTATGAAATGCAAGTGTTTTCAATTATTTTATAATACGTCAAATTTACCTTTTTTCAATGTTAATCCGAGACCACCGATCATGTAAAGTGCACGGTTATCGACCATCTTCTTCATGAATGATGCTTTCTTGCCTGTTAATTTTCTTCCCATCACATCACCAATTGCATCATCGCTACCTAATGAGCAAACGCTTCCTTTTAAATCAGGAACAAAGTCTGTTGTTCTCTCACCTTTTAAAAGTGCAACGATATTATCCGCACATTGGTCACCTTGTTGCATGGCAATTTGCGCAGTCGGTGGATATGGACGATCAATTGCTTCGTTAATCATAAATGCACAGTCTCCAACGATAAAGACATCGTCATGACCTGGAGCACGCAAATCCTTATCCACTCTTACACGCGCGCGGTTGCTCTCGATACCTGTTTCTTCGATTAGACGATTACCACGAACTCCTGCAGCCCATACGACAGTACCTGCTTTAATGAATTCGAACTCATCTTCACCTGTTTTAATCTTTACACCTTCTTCAGTTGCTTCTACAACTGGCGTTCCAATTGAAAACTCAATGCCTTTAGACTCTAATTGATTCACTGCATACGTCACAAGCTCGTCATCGAATCCTGGTAAAACCATTGGCGCTGCTTCAACACATAATACACGTACTTTTTCAAATGGTACGTCATACTCTTCACACCATTCAGGTACACGATTACCAAGTTCACCTAAAAATTCGATGCCCGTGAATCCTGCACCACCTACAACAATTGTTAAACGGCTGTCGTCTTTTTCTTCTTCTACAGACCATGTTGCAAATTGACTTCTCATATGCTCTCGAATATGACGCGCTGCTTTAACGTTAGCAATTGATAAAGCGTGTTCTTCAAGTCCTGGGATGCCGAATGTTTCTCCTTCGAAACCAAGCCCAATGACTAGGTAATCATATGTATGCGTACCTACACTTGAAGTCACGACTTTGTCATTGATGTTAATGCCTTCAACCGTCGCTTGGATAAAGTCTACCTTTTGTGCATCAATTACATCACTAATATTATAACGAACTTCTTCTGGAGATAATGTACCAGCTGAAGCTTCATGTAACCATGTAGATTCATAATGGTAATCATTTTGGTTAATCAGTACAATGTCTGCTTGATCTGTTCCTAGTATTTTCTGTAATCTAACGACAGTCGATAAACCACCGTATCCTGCGCCTAATACTAATATTGTCGGTCTTTTCACGAAGATCGTACCACCTTTTATGTTATTTTAACCTGAGCATGTGAAAGTGTGAGAATAAGACTGGAAATCCCCTTTCTTTTTCTCACTTTTTATTCTCGGTTTGATTTAGTTTTGTTAAAAGCCTTCTTTACTATAGTAGCGCTTTTCTACATTTTTTTCAATACTATATATCAAGCTACCTACATTTACTAGTAGACTTTATTCAAATTAAATACATATATTCATTCACTGAAAAAAGACCAAAATATTGTGAATGTTAACATTTTGTTTCCAAAAGAGTGAAATCGCAGTAAAACGAAAATCTATGAAAGATACCTAAACAAACCTGCAAAGAGACCAAAAATCTCTGTTGCAGGTTTGTTTTTTAATTAGCAATCTGTTGAAGGTTTCCCTTTTCTTGTTTCTGTTCTGAAAGAAGTTCCACACCCACATGAAATAATCGCATTTGGATTTTCGATTGTAAATCCGCCGCCCATTAACGATTCTTTATAATCAATTTCTGTACCGTTCAAGATATCCGTATCATCCGTGGCAACAATCATTTGAATCCCGTGTTGCTCTAATAATTGATCTTTCTCTGTTAATTCTTTCTCGAATCCGAGTCCGTATGTGAGTCCACTACAACCTCCGCCGTTAATTGCGATACGGAGATATGAACCTTCTTCACCATTACTTTCCATCATGGTCTTTACATGGAATGCAGCGGATTCAGATAGATTTACTAATTGAGTCATTCGCATTCACCTTCCCAATATTTATGATAAATTAAGTATAGCAATTCATACAATTAAGTTGCAACTGAATGTGCTTACTCAATTAAAGATGCTTTTTTACATTTTTATTTTAAATGTTGTACAATGAATTTAGTGCATTAAAAGAATTTTCTCACTATACATGCACATGTTCAAGTGATTCTGTTCTCTTTAAGTCGAATGAAAAAAGAGCCTAAATTGGCCCTCTTTTCAATTCTACACAGCTTTACATTAAAATACTTGTTCTACTTCTACAACGCCTGGTACTTCTTCAAGAAGCGCACGCTCGATTCCTGCTTTTAGTGTAATCGTTGAACTTGGGCAAGTTCCACACGCGCCGAGAAGACGTAATTTAACAATGCCCTCTTCAACATCTACGAGTTCACAGTCGCCACCATCGCGTAGTAGAAATGGACGTAATTTATTTAATACTTCTTGAACTGAATCAATCATTGTTGTGTTTGTCATTTGTTTTAAGCTCCTTTCCTTATAATAATCATTATAAACTCGGGAGCCGGAAAAATCCAATTTTAAAATTGAGAGGGGTTATTATTAATGGGGAAGAAAAATGCGAAAATCGAAATTTATGGGGCCGATATTATTTGTGCAAGCTGTGTAGGGGCACCTTCATCAAAAGATACGTATGAATGGTTAGATGCCGCAATCAGCCGAAAATACCCTGAACAACCTTTTACAATCGAGTACATTGATATCGATGCTACACAAGAAAATGAACGTCAAGCAGAAATTGCCGAACAAGTTCGAAACGATGAATATTTTTATCCACTCGTGATGATTAACGCAGAAATGATCGGAGAAGGTCATATTCAGTTGAAACCTGTTTTCTCTTCACTTGAGAAATTAGGGTACGTAGCTGAGAAGTAATAGCGATTTTTTGAAAAACCACAGGCGAAATGACAAGATTTTTTCCCCTGTGGTTTTTAGCACTTATTATAAGACATAAAAAAAGATGTCTCCGCAAGATGATTTCATACGACGGCGACACCTGAAAGTATTTGTATTTGTATTTATCCGTTATGTCTTTTATGTAGCCATAACACACCAGATTTTAATATTCTTGCGATTCTTCCTGTTACGGTGCGGTCTCCTACATAAGCAAAGCCTTGTTTTTTTCCCAGTGAGCCTAAGAAACCTTTTAATTTCATTTCAGGCATTTTTTCTGGTAGTGGCTTATCTCCCCACACGCAGCGTAATACCGTTACAATTTGCTCCGCTTGTGCTTCTGCTACTTGGGCACTTGGCGCATAAGGTAAGTCGGCACAATCCCCTACGACATAAATATTTTGATCATTTGGTAATTGATGATGTTTATTTAATACGAGACGACCAGACTTTCCTTTTTCTGTATCAATATTTTGAACAATTCTTACTGGACGTATTCCAGCCGTCCAAACGACCGCATCAACAGAAATCACTTCTTCATGATTATACAATGTATCCGCTTCCACTTTTGTAATATTCGACTTTGCAACAATATCTACATCATGTTCGTCAAACCAACCTTTTACATAGTTACTCAGACGTTCTGGAAAGTCTCTTAAAATTCGCGGACCTCTATCAAATAACTTAATCTTTAAATCTGGGCGACTTTCGCGAAGTTCACTCGCTAATTCAATCCCACTTAAACCAGCACCCACAATCCCAACCGTCGCCCCGCCACCAAGCCCTAAAAGCTTTTTATACGTCGTACGAGACTGTCCAATTGTTTGAAGACTATATGTATGCTCTTCAGCCCCTGGCACATCATGATAGTTATCACGACATCCTAAGCCAATCACAAGGTCATCGTATTCAATTTGTTGTCCATCTTCTAAATATACACACTTTTCATCCGGTACAATTTCCGTTACTTCTCCGCCAATTACTTTTAACTGATTATGCTCTGGTAATGGAACGCGAACAACTGAATCAGACACTGTTCCAGCAGCTAATGCATAAAATTCTGTTTTCAAACTATGGAATGGTGTTCTATCTATTAATGTAATTTCAATATTTGAAGGTAAATCTTTTGTTAAAAGACGTAGCATGACACGCATATTTCCATATCCTGCACCTAATAAAACTAGTTTTCTCATCGCTCTTCTCCTTTTCCTTGAATTCCGATATTTACTCTTTTTATTGTAACAGTTTGTGACAACTTTCACAATAAGTCTTAGAAATTGACCTTTTTCGATAAAAAGAGTAGGATTCCTTATAGTGAGGTGAGTGCTGTGAATCCGATTGTTGAATTTTGCATGACGAATCTTGCAAATGGTTCACATAAAACATTAGAAACATTAGAAAAAGATCCAAACCTCGACGTATTAGAGTATGGTTGTTTAAGTTATTGTACGGTTTGCGCTGATGATGTTCTTTACGCACTTGTCAATGGTGAAATCGTAGAAGCAGATACACATGAAGAATTGACAGAACGTATTTATCAGTTCATCGAAGACAATCCACTCTTCTAAGTTAAGGTTAGAAAAGATAAATCATCAAAGGCTAATTACTTTTAGACAAGTAAATTAGCCTTGTTTTTTTATGGTCACTCGAAAACCTTTTGAATTGTTTCAGCGGCTAAGTTTTTCAAATAATACGTCGGTTTTTCTTCTTTCGTTAACACTTCTTCCTTTGATGTAACTCCGCCTTCAACATGTGCAGTTGCAATGCCGTACCGTATGCCCGCTAGAATATCCGTATCGTAATTATCACCGATTAATATCATTTCTTCTTTACGACTACGACTCGCTTCTTGCACCAATGTTAATAAATAAGATTCTGGTTTCCCGATAAACATCGGAGCGACACCTGTTGAAAATTCGACCAACTTCACAAATGATCCCGCACCTGGCAGTAATCCTCTTTCAGTAGGGATTGCTTTGTCCCCATTTGTTGCGATAAACGTAGCACCTTCACGAATCGCTAAACAGGCATTTGCTAGTTTTTCATAAGAAATCCCGCGGTCAATGCCCATCACGACAACATCGGCTCCTGTATCCACAATCTCCATTTCGATTGTTTCGAATGCCTCATGTAAACCGGTTTCTCCAATGATTTGAACCGTTTTCCCTCTATAATGTTCTTGACAGTAATGAGCCGTTGCAATAGCTGATGTCATAATCTGTGACTGTTTTGCTTCAATCCCAAATGCTTTCAACTTTTGTTGAACTTCTTTAGGCGATGCTGCTGAATTATTCGTAATATAATACGGGTCAATGCCCTCTTTTTGCAAGACATCAATGAGTGCGACCGCTTCTTCCACCGGTTCCGTTCCGTGATAAACTGTTCCATCTAAGTCAAAACAATAAACTGTATATTTATTTATCATTTTTCATCAGCCGGTAAAAATGCTGATACTGGACCAAGTTCATTTTCTAAATAATGACGAACTTTGCCTGGAAATGCTTGAAGTGCTTCATTCGATTCATTTAATGTTAAAATAATTGTCTGCGTATCCACCTCGATAAATTCACGCACAATCATTTGACGTAATTCAATCACTTTTTTAATTGGATTTGTCATGTCTTCAGAAATGACCTTTTCATCATCCATTATGTCGATAATGTCTTCATAGCTACCTGGATCACGCATGATAAATCCGTCAATCATTGTGTTGCCTACGTCAATAATTGCTTCAATAATGTCGTGGCTTAATCGTGTTAAGGCAAGCGTGTGGATTAAATCTTCGTTCCAATCTGCTTCTTTTTGATAAAGTGCTAATAACTCTTCTATATGTACCAATGCTTTTTCTATTTGGTTTCGGTCAACAAAATACATGTTGTTGCCTCCCTTTTTTTATTTTCTATTCTATTGAGTCAATTTCATAATTAACCTTACACAAAAAATTCCCGAACAATGTTGATCTCCGTTCCAGGCGCACGCTTTCCGTGGGGCGGGCGGCGAGCCTCCTCGGTCGCTTCGCTCCACTGCGGGGTCTCACCTGTCCCGCTA
>JAPFCR010000045.1 GCA_026169375.1 Sporosarcina sp.
GCAAGACAGTCCATTCGTTCATTGATGGATATTGCCCCAAAAGAAGCGCTGGTTAGGCGGAATGGTCAGGAAATAATGATCCATGTGGACGATATCGCCGTGGGTGATATTATGATCGTCAAACCAGGGGAAAAAATTGCCATGGATGGAATCATTGTAAATGGGATGTCGGCTGTCAATCAGGCAGCTATAACAGGAGAATCTGTTCCTGTTGCCAAAACGGTAGATGACGAAGTATTTGCAGGCACGCTTAACGAAGAGGGACTACTTGAAGTAAAAATCACCAAATACGTAGAAGATACAACCATTGCCAAGATTATTCATCTGGTTGAGGAAGCGCAGGGGGAGCGTGCTCCAGCGCAAGCATTCGTAGATAAATTTGCGAAATATTACACGCCGATCATTATGGTTATTGCGGCCCTCGTTGCAGTCGTTCCGCCTTTATTCTTTGGTGGAAGTTGGGATGCATGGGTTTATCAAGGACTAGCGGTACTTGTAGTAGGATGTCCTTGTGCATTGGTTATTTCTACTCCAATCTCGATTGTCTCGGCAATTGGGAATGCAGCTAAAAAAGGTGTGTTGATCAAAGGCGGTGTCTATCTAGAGGAATTAGGAGCCGTTAAGGCAATCGCATTTGACAAAACAGGAACACTGACCAAAGGTGTACCTGTGGTAACAGATTTCAAAGTATTAAATGATCAAGTGGAGGAAAAAGAGCTATTCTCCATCATTACAGCGTTAGAATACCGTTCCCAACATCCACTCGCTTCAGCGATTATGAAGAAGGCGGAGCAGGATAATATTTCATATTCCGATGTTAAAGTCGAGGACTTCACTTCGATTACGGGTCGGGGGATTCAAGGGAAGATAAATGGAACAACCTATTATATTGGCAGTCCAAGGCTTTTTGAAGAATTAAATGTTCCCGATTTTAGTCCAGCGTTTGAAAATAAGGTGAAAACCTTACAAAACCAAGGGAAAACTGCGATGATCATTGGAACGGACCAAACAATCCTCGGCGTGATTGCCGTAGCAGACGAGGTCCGTGAAACAAGTAAAAATGTCATTCAAAAACTTCATCAGTTAGGAATCAAGCAAACAATTATGCTGACGGGTGATAATCAAGGTACCGCAGAAGCAATCGGTGCTCATGTCGGTGTTTCTGATATTCAGTCCGAATTGATGCCACAGGATAAATTGGACTATATTAAAAAAATGAAAGCTGAGCATGGTAATGTAGCTATGATTGGCGATGGAGTCAATGATGCTCCTGCACTTGCTGCATCCACTGTTGGCATTGCAATGGGCGGTGCTGGAACAGATACTGCCATCGAGACAGCCGACATCGCATTAATGGGAGATGATTTAAGTAAGCTTCCATTTGCGGTAAGACTTAGCAGGAAAACGCTAAATATCATCAAAGCGAACATCACGTTTGCTATCGGGATTAAAGTAATTGCCTTACTATTGGTTATTCCAGGCTGGTTAACCCTTTGGATTGCGATTCTTTCCGATATGGGAGCTACTATTTTGGTAGCATTAAATAGTTTACGACTGATGAGAGTGAAGGATAAATAGGTACTATATGTGTGAAATTTACGGAAGGGCTTTTCCATTTGAAGAAAAGTCCTATCCCTAAAATATTGGAGATGGAAAAATGATCGCAACGATACTTACGGCTGCCGCGGTATATGTAGCAACAGGAATTGATTATCTCGTCATATTAATTCTTTTGTTTTCGCAAGTAAAAAAAGGTCAGGTAAAACATATTTGGATAGGACAATATATAGGGACTGCAATTGTGATAGGAGCAAGTCTTTTAGTTGCACAGGGGGTTGTGAATTTAATTCCGCAGCAATGGGTTATCGGACTACTTGGACTTTTACCACTTTACTTAGGTGTGAAAATATGGATTAAAGGAGAAGAGGATCAAGATGAAAGTAGCATTTTATCCTTATTCTCCTCTGGAAAATTTAATCAATTATTTTTGACGATGACTTTCATCGTATTGGCTTCCAGTGCGGATGACTTTTCCATTTATATACCGTACTTCACGACCTTAAATATGTTTGAAATCTTTATTGCTTCTATTGTCTTTTTAATTACGGTTGGAGTTTTGTGCTATGTCAGTTACCGTCTAGCTTCCTTCGATTTTGTATCGGAAACAATTGAGAAATATGAACGTTGGATTGTACCAATTGTATTCATTGGGTTAGGTATTTATATATTGTTTGAAAATGGAACATTCAATGCTCTGATTTCATTTCTTCTTTGAAGTGGCAAATCCAAACCATAAACAATAAAAACAGTCGCTTTTTGTGTTAAAGGGGCAAAATACTTGAAGAAGATAAATTAAATATTATACTTGACCGTGTACTGAGGTACACGGTTTATTATGTTTATAGAGGTGAATTAATTTGAGCTATCAAATTAGCGTATTTGCTGAAAAGTGTGGTGTAAATAAAGAAACAATAAGGTACTACGAAAAGAAAGCATTATTAAAAGAGCCTAATCGAACGGATGCAGGTTATAGGATATATTCGGATGATGATGTTAAACGTGTAAAATTTATAAAAAGACTGCAAGACCTGGGATTTTCATTGAGTGAAATTTGTAAATTACTTGGTGTTGTTGATAACGATAATGTGCGTTGCCAAGGTATGTATGAATTTGTATCTAAAAAGGAAAAAGAGATTCAAAAGCAAATTGCAGATTTAAAAAGGACAGAGTCCATGCTACAAGATTTAAAAAACCGATGTCCTGATCAAAAAGCAATAAATCAATGTCCAATTATTGAATGGTTAGTAATTGATTAAATAAATTTTCTATTTCAAATGAAGGAGAATTAAATGATGAGAAAATATCGTGTTAAAATCAACGGAATGACCTGTACGGGGTGTGAACAACATATTGATGCTGCATTAACCAGTATAGGTGCTACAAATATCCAAACCAGTTTTCAACGTGGTGAATCGGTATTTGAAATACCAGAGGATGTTAATGCTGAAAATTTAGGGCAGGCAATTAAACAAGCTAATTATCAAATAGAAGACATAGAAGAAATTTCAGTACAGAAGTTGAAAAATATAGAAATAGATAATAAAAGTGATTACGATTTACTCATTATTGGTTCAGGAGGGGCAGCTTTTTCTGCAGCTATTAAATCAATTGAATACGGTGCAAAAGTTGGAATGATTGAACGTGGGACAGTAGGAGGCACTTGTGTAAATATTGGCTGTGTTCCATCGAAAACAATTCTTAGAGCAGGAGAAATTAATCATTTTGCAAAAACAAATCCGTTTACAGGTTTACAAACATCTGCTAAGGAAGTCGATTTAGCCTCTTTGGTGAATCAAAAGGATGAATTAGTTAACGAACTTCGGAATCAAAAATATATAGATTTAATTGATGAATATGGCATTGATTTAATTAACGGTGAAGCTAAGTTTGTTGATGAAAATACAGTTGAAGTAAACGGGAAAAAACTTTCTGCCAAACGTTTTTTAATTGCAACAGGTGCTTCGCCATCTATACCAACAATTTCAGGACTTGATGAAGTGGATTATCTTACAAGTACTACCCTCCTTGAATTAAAGAAAGTGCCTAAGCGATTAACTGTTATTGGTTCGGGGTATATTGGGTTGGAACTTGGGCAATTGTTTCATAATTTAGGTGCAGAAGTAACCCTTATACAAAGAAGTGAGCGTCTTTTAAAAGAATATGACACAGAGATTTCGGAAGCCGTAGAAAAAGCTTTCATTGAACAGGGCATAAATGTTGTGAAAGGGGCCACTTATGAGCGTGTAGAACAAGTTGGAGACGTAAAAAAGGTCTATGTAAAGGTAAATGGCAAGGAAAAAGTCGTGGAATCAGAACACTTACTTGTTGCAACAGGAAGAAAACCAAATACGGATGCTTTAAATTTAAGTGCAGCAGGGGTTGAAGTTGGAAAACAGAAAGAAATATTGATAAACGATTATGCAAGGACAAATAATGAATACATTTATGCAGCAGGTGATGTTACATTAGGACCTCAATTCGTATATGTAGCTGCATATGTAGGTGGAATCGTCGCTGATAATGCGATTGGTGGGTTAAATAAAAGAATAAATTTATCAGTTGTTCCTGCTGTTACATTTACAAATCCAGGGATCGCAACGGTTGGTTTAACAGAAGAAAAGGCAGTGGATGAAGGCTATGCAGTAAAAACATCTGTCTTGCCTTTAGATGCCGTTCCAAGAGCATTAGTAAACCGTGAAACGACAGGTGTATTTAAGATTGTTGCCGATGCGAAAACATTAAAAGTATTAGGGGTTCATATCGTAGCTGAAAATGCAGGAGATGTGATTTATGCAGCGACGTTAGCCGTTAAATTTGGCTTAACTGTGGAGAATTTAAAAGATCCCCTTGCACCATATTTAACAATGGCAGAAGGATTAAGACTAACTGCTCTTACATTTGATAAAGATGTTTCGAAATTATCTTGTTGTGCAGGATAAAGATTCTTATTTATTAGGATTTTTATTTACTATGTGAAGTAATACACTTAAACTATAGGGGCGCGTTTGTTGAAGATCAGCAGGAAAAGAAAATTCCCAAACAGGTCAAAACAGGTACTTCAAAATTTGAAGTACCTGTTTTTTTATGGGTTATAAATCCTTAGCGTATGTTTTCCGCGTTTTGTTGGTACGACTCCTATATGGAACGTTCTTTTTTTAATGCTCAAAACCTTTCCATCCTTAAAAAAAGACGGATTTTTTCCTTATATTCCGATTGTAACAAAAATGTAATATAACCCCAACTTTCTCACGGAAGTAGAAATTTCCACTTCTCCACTTTCGTGAGAAACGCATCTACTTAACAAAAGTAGAAATTTCTACCTTTGAAATATATACTCGCTTTTCATATGACATAAAGCCCCTAGTGCGAGTAAGCGTGAAGGGGTATTTTTGTGCTTGTCTTTTCTCATCATAAAACATTTCTACTTAGCAAAGGTGGAAAAGTAGAAGTTTGCAATTTCTACCTAAATCGAACTTCCTAACAAAAGTGGAAATCAGCAAAACTCGACATTACAGCTGTCTAAATAAGGTTTTTTATAAGTTTACAAGTCTATTTATTTATGTTTAAGTTAGTGGTAACAGATTAGCAGACAAAATAAAAAGCCATTCCTAATTGTCTTTGGCCGGACAAGGAATGACTCGAAGCTTTTAACAACGAAATAAGTGAGTATCCAAAAAGTTAGCTGGTAACTGACTAAAATTGAACTACAACTGAATAAACAGAGCGTCCATAAGTTAGCTGGTAACTGACTTATCATCGTTAGTCTACAACAAAATAAAAGAGCGTCTGATGAAAGAGCGCTTTTATTGTTGCTATAAATGTAATGGAGTGCTGGTAACACACCATTATATATACTTTGATATTACGTTGATTATAGCAAGTGTAGACTTTATTTTCAATATCCTTGTATTGAAAATTTGCGTACTCTTTTTTAAGTGCGCTTTTTAACGAGATAGCTATGGACGCTCACACAGATAAGGAGAGTGTGTATCCATGGCTATTTTTGCATTTACAAAGGAAAAAACAACAGAAGAACTTGCGCAAGTTTATGATGTATTGCTGCATGAAGGCATCACGACATATAAAAAGAAACAATCAAAGGCGAGCTTACCCGTTCGCGTTCAGGCTGAGAAACAAGATCGAGTACATAAAAAAGGTGCGTTATTTGTTGTGCGTGACAAAGCTCACTTTACAGCAAGTGGGGTACGTGGCTACATCGTCACGTCAAAAGAAACTTTGCTTGAAGACGCCCAAGCATTAACGCACTTCACACCAAATGTTTATCGTACATTTGGTTACACGGATGAAAAGCGCCGTTATATCCATGGCTTTGAAGAACGTAACTTACAGCAAATCAATACATTTGTCGTAGATATTGATACGAAGAAGTACACCGTAAATGAACTGCTGTTAACGTGCATGGATGACTCCATCGGATTACCGACACTTATTGTCGAATCAACACGTGGCTACCAACTGTATTTTGCTTTACAGCAGCCTTTCTTTATTTCGCCTAAAAATGATTTCCGCGGTTTAAAAGTGGCCAAGCGTATTAGTGATAATTTAAAACAAAGTCTGCAAGCGGTAGAAGCAGATGTTTTTTGTAATGACTTTGGATTCTTCCGTTTACCAAATGCGACGAATATCGTTTATACAGGGCTTGAGAATGTATATGGAGTTGGGTCGCTCATTGATTGGTCAATGCGTCAGGATGATAACAAAGATCGTCCGTTATTTGTCCTGGCTACTAAAAGGCTAGCAAGCAGTGTTTTACAGAGTGATTGGTTCGATGCGCTGGTACATACGGTCAATATTAATGGGGACAAAGGGAAGTTGGGACGCAATAATACGTTGTTTACCCTCGCTTTAATTGGTTATAGCGAAGGGTGGAATATGGAGCGGACAGAAAACTTTTTAGACGAGTTTAACGCGCGCTTAGAAGCTCCTCTGAATGCATCTGATTTACATACGATCTTACAATCGGCGTACTCAGGAAAATACCATGGGCCAAGTAAAGAATATGTAGAGGAATTGTTGGCTCTGCATGTGAGAAATGGTGCATCTTATAAAGTGTCACTTGGACATAGATGCTGGTATAAGTTCAAGAAGGCAAGAGAAGATCGTCAGCGCAGTCATTACGACGAATGGGAGCAAGACATCATTGAATACATTACGGCTCAAAAACAGACGACAGAGCCGTTTATTTGGCTTACTCAAAAAGAAATGTGTGAAGCAGTTGGTATCCCTCAAAGTTCGTTAAATGTATTGCTGAAGAAATCTACAAAACTAATCAAAACAGTTACAGGAAAAGGACGTGCAAGTAAAACTGGCTGGACAACCGTACAGCTGTTTATTACCTATTCTCTTAATCTTGTAAGGGCGCAAAAACAATCTTATACAACTTATGTAAAACAAATCATTGAAGCGTATGTAAATGAGTTAGAGCCAGTTGCAGGCTACCATGTATTAATCCAAAAACTAAGTCTCTTAAAAGTGCTACCCGACAATCATTACCAGTCATTCTTATCGCTAGAAGGCTCAGGTTAAATTAATACTCCACTCTGCCTTACATATTTCTAGTTACGTGTTTTTTTTACATTTGTAGGGAGGAACTAGAAATCATGATTATAGATTCATTAGTATGGTTTTTGTAAGGGAGCAGAGTCTACAGCGTGAGGTATTCTAGGCTCTAGCTTGCTGGGTAAGGATCTTTGGATAGTGTTTGTAAGATTACATTGAAAAAACTACTTAACACAAGTAGAAATTTCCACCTTGGTTAAGTAGTTTTATTGAAGCGTCCTGGGCGTTTATTAATGATAAATTTACTGAACAGCTGGAGCATTTCTTCTGTTTCTTCGATGGATAAGTGGTCTGCATCAAGATAATGATTAAGCAGTTTTCCTTTTTGAATTAAGAGAGTGGTGTGCTGCTGTTTCTTTTTGCTGTGTTGTAGACGATTTAGTTCAAGTTCTAACTTGTTTTTTTTGGCTATGAGTTTTTTGAGTTGCTGATTAGTCATGTTTTTTTACAGGTGTTTGATACTCATGATAGAGAGAGGCTAGTGTATCAAGCAGTTCGTCTATTTTCTTTTTTGATAGGTCCTCATGTTGAATATTTAATTTGGCTAATAGTTGGCGACCGATTTGTGTATTCATTTTTTCTTTTTCGAGGCGAATTTGTTCTTTCATCTCTTCAATTTTCTCGATTTTTTTACGGATTTCATTCATAGAAAACACTCCTTATTATAGGATTTGAATTATAAAATAGTAGAACATAAAGTAGCTAATAATTCAAATAATAAGACATCTATGGTAAAATGATAAAAACTAAGGGCGCACTTATACACCATATTTTCCGCTTCGCTTCAAAATGGTGTCGTGCTAAAAAATTGGTCACGTTAGCACGTGAAAAATTCGCTTGCGCTCATGTAAAGTGAGGGAATACTCAATGGCAATTTATCATTTTAGTATGCAAGTGATTTCCAGAGGCAAAGGGCAGTCAGCAGTTGCGAGTGCGGCATATCGCAGTGGTGAAAAGTTATATAGTGAACGCTATGATAAAGAGAATTTTTATCAGCACCGTGAGGTCATGCCAGATACGATGATTTTAAAACCAAACCATGCGCCAGATTGGTGTGTTGATCGGGAACGTTTATGGAATGAAGTTGAAAAGATTGAAAAGGCAAAGAATGCACAATTAGCTCGTGAATTTACAGTGGCACTTCCTATTGAGTTATCGAATCTACAGCAAAAAGAGTTATTAAAGCATTTTGTTCAAGAAGTGTTTGTTGATGAAGGAATGGTAGCAGATATTGCGATTCATCGGGATAATGAGAACAATCCTCATGCGCATGTAATGTTAACGATGCGCCCATTTTTAGAAGATGGCAGTTGGGGAGCGAAGTCAAGAAAAGAATATATTTTGGATGAAGACGGAGAATCTTTATATACAGCAAGTGGTGCAAAGAAATCACGAAAGATTGATATGAAAGATTGGAATAAAAGAGAGAAGATACAAGAGTGGCGTCAAGCATGGGCACTTTATGCAAATCAGCATTTAGCACTTGCGGGTGTGGCGGTGGAAATTACAGAAAAGTCTCATGCGGCGTTAGGTTTGGAACGAGAGCCGACGATTCATGAAGGATATGTAGCAAGGAAAATGGAACAAGAGGGGCGTCCATCGGATCGTGTGGAAATAAATCGGCAAGTGAAAGCACGAAATGAAAAAGTTGTTTCTTTACATGATGTTGATGAAAAACTGCAGAACCTAGAAAATCATCAGCTGATTTTGCAGGCATTATCTCCAATGGAAAAAAAGGAACTTGGCCAACTATCTAAAGTGTTAAAAATGTATGTGCAACCTGAATCATTAGCAGATAAAAGAAGGATGCTTTATTTATGGGATGTTAAGCTGCAGGTCCAAGTAGATCTTGGATTATTCAATGAGTCAAGTTATAAAGGATATCAGGCGCAAGAAGAAGCTTTCCAGCGTGCTGAGGAGCTTTTTAATCGAGAGGCAGACCGATTGGTTGTGAAGCATTATCCAGCGCTAGAAACGAGTCAGTGGACGTCGTATGAGAAGCGAGCGTTAGTAAATGAAACGGCTCGCTTGGATCGAACTTTAAATGATCCGGAAATTAAGGAAATATTGATGCAGGCGCGTGAGGATGAAGTAGTGGAACAAGTTCAGTCGATTTTAAAACAACCGATTACAACTGTTATAGATGCACAGGAACGCTTACAAGCTGTGCAAACGCGAGCAGCAATCTTTATGCAACAGCAAGGGGTATCGCTTCAACAGAAGGCATCTATGGACGGTTTATCTCCTTCTGAAAAAGAAAATTTTGAAGGTATGTTGAAGGAAATCAAAAGATTGCAGTTGGCATTGCGTTTATTTGAATCTTATTATGATGAGCGCATTCATTTACGGATGCCAAGTTTGGATATATCGGATAAGTCGTTAGTTGAGCGCGAGTGGCTGATGACAGCAATGGATTATTACGGAGAATCTTTTACAAAAGAACGATTGGCCAATTTTCCAAGTGAGCCACCGAAGAAATATGAGAAAGAGCAATTAGTAGCTGTACCCGATTATGTAAGAGCGAAACGGTCATACGATGTAGCCGTTTTACGAGGAGAGCGAGTGTCTGCACAGGAGTTGCTCCAAGTACAGAAAGGAATGGACCCAGAATTATTGAAGGATTTGGCACATCCTCGTTATCAAGCTTTTGTATTAAGTGATTGTGTTGCAGAAGATATCTTGTCCGAAAAGAAAGCAAATGCTTTTTTAGCAGCTGTAGAAGTGCCAACAGAGCAAGGAACTGTTTTTTACAATGACACATTTGGAGGAAGACAAATGAATGTCTACAGTTCCCAAATGTTATTTGAGCAGTTCTTTAAAGGAAAAGCGATCAATCGGATATTGGATGAGTTGGAGTATGAGGAATTTGAAAAATTGAAGGTGCAGCAGAAACAAATGAAGCAACAGAAGGGGATAAATCAAAAGAGGAAATAGTAAATTTCGGTTAATGTTTTCAATATTGTGGAGGTTATTGGAAAGTTTAAATGGTATCATTGAGTAAAGTAAGAAATAATGGATATACCGCAAACGGGCCATTTTCTTGAAGAAAGGAGTTTTGATTTGAGAAAAATTGATGATTTAAAAGCTGGAGTTGCTGTAATTATTTTGAACCAAGAGAATCAAGTTTTATTGCAAAAAAGAGCTGATGTGGGATTGTGGGGAATCCCTTCAGGACATGTGGAAATGGGTGAAACAGTGTCCGAAGCGGTCATGAGAGAAGTAAAAGAAGAGACTAATTTAGATATAAGAATTGAAAAGCTGATTGGTGTTTATTCTGATCCTGATTCACAAGTTTTCAATTATCCAAATGGCAAGGCAGTTCATTTTATAACGACTTGTTTTCTTGCTGAAATTACAGGTGGGGAACTTAAATGTAATTCAGATGAATCGCTTGAAATTAATTTTTTTGATCTGGACAACTTACCAGAAGATTTATTAACAATGCACCCTCAGTGGTTAAAGGATGCTCTTTCAAAAAAGGAAGCGGCATTTATTCGCTGACCAATATTCTAGAATCGGCGCGATAATCGAATAGTGCTGTGCCAAAATTGGGCCAGATTTTTCGTATTCCACAAACGGGCGCGATTGTCGCACACTCTAAAGGTCAATTTCTCATTTCTTGTTGAGAAATTGACCTTTTTCTTATGTCATTTTCCTAGCTTCATAGTAAACAACCTATAAACTACAATTACATTTTCATTACAATCGTAACAAAAACACGCTTTTTATTAAAAATATATAATATTCAGATAACAATCGACGTTTTTTGCAGAATAGCATTGTATACTATGTAAAAGTAGGTGATACGTCTAATGATTGAACGATGGTTGAGTAGTAATCGCCATATACAGATTGAGCATGATGGGCGTTTTGTTCTTGGTGGTGAGAAGCGTGGGCAACCGATTGAGGTTGTTCGACAAGAGCGTATTCAGGAAGAAGTAGAAGCACAAATCGAGGTCAAGCCGTTTAAATTGCGTCAGCACTTCCTGCAACGAGGAAATTTTCAAGATGCTGAGAAGGTTGAGCAAGTGGATGGAATGGTTTTTCAAGGCAAACGTGGTCGCTTGCTTGCAGAAGTGAGTTTTGCTGGGACAAGTTTTTTAGAAGGATTTTTGAGCGTATACGGCATGGAGTTGGATCAAGCCGTGAAGCGTTATGAGGAGAAGTTGCAGTTGTTTGAAGTCGAGCAGCGAGAGAAGAAACAGAAAGCAATCTTTATCGGACGCATTAGAGAAGGGGAGCTTGAACAGCTTTCGGAAGGATTTTTAACCGTTCAAGAGGCGAAAAGAAAGTTATCGAACATGCAACAACAAAAGGAAAACGTCCCTCACCAATTCGTAGAAATGAAGCAAGAGAAATAGTGAATAGATAAATGAATAGTGAAAGTAGGTTTGTGTATGACAAAACAACACGGAAAAATGCGCTTAGCATTTGGCATAGCTCTGGCTTTGGTGATTTGTTTATTAGTTACACCCGAAATCGTTTTTGCCTCAGTTGGACAGGTCCAAGCTAAGCTCACAAATGCAGCTAACGTTGTTAAAGGCGTTTTAACAGCACTTGTGGTTTTAGTCGGGATTTGTGCAGCTTTATTTATTATTATCAAGCGTATGCCTTCAGCAGATGATCCGCATGAGAAAAATGAAGTATTTAAAAGTGTAGGTCGTGTTTGTGCACTTGTTGGGTTAGCGGCCGCAGTGATTTGGCTATTACCGTGGGTGTATTCATTGTTCACATAAGTGGATATAATAAAGAACTACTTAACAAAAGTAGAAATTTCTACTTTTGAAAGGTGTAGATGTATATGAATGGACATAAAGGAAAGAAGTTCGTTTTTCCAGAAAACGTTGAGTCAGGGTATGGCATATTTCTTGGGATAACATTACGAGAGCTTGCCATTTACTTGTTGCCCCCTACAGTGATTGGAATCATCGTACTTGCATTACCTCCACATAATGTTTGGCTCATGCTTTTTAAAATGATGATTATTTTAATTGTGCTCATTATAATTTTGGCGTTTCTATCCTCTCGCCCGATTCGCTACCGACCAAATATTCGCTTTCAGGATTATTTGAAATTACGAACGGATTTTAAACATAGGCAGAAACTCTTTTATATGCAGAGAAAGAAGGAGCGCTTTTTCCAGTAAGGTGGTGAGGTGTTTGTGGGAGAAGTTATTTGGTATTTTCAAACAGAAAGAGTCGATTGAGGCATATGTATTTGAAGATGAAACAAGTGCGCTTCAAAAAGGAAAGCAAAGTTTGCAAGAAATGTCGTTGATTGAGGCACAATACAATGATTTTTTAGTGACGAAGAAAGGTTATTTAGTGGCACTCATTCAAGCAAGTGGCATCAATTTGGATTTATTGACGGTTACCGAGCAAGAAGATGTGTTTGACGAATTCAATGCTTTTTTGATGTCTACACTCGGTGAAAATAGCGGAGAAATCCAGCAGTATTTAGATATTACAATGCCGATTGATTTTAGCGAATATGTATTATTTTGGCAGCATCGTTATTTACAAGTGCAAAAGGAGGAACCGGAAAACGAGGCGAAACTTGCGCTTATTGCTAGCTATGTCGATACGTTTTCAACAATTGCCTCTTCACAGGAGATGACAACGAAACGGCATATTGTTGTTTTGCATGAAAAGATACCGAAAAAGCATCTCGCCTCGTTGGAACAAACTTCGATTGAACTAGAGGAGAAAGTGACACAATTTATTCGACAACTTGAAAATACATTGAGCACCTACGATATGACTGCTCGTCAATTGACAGCGAAGGAATGTCAAGAGTTGTTGCAACATTTAGTTAACTTTTCAAACCATTAAGGGAGGGAGTGCGATGCTTAAACGCAAGAAACCGATACAAGTGAGTCGGGAATTGGGTTTGGATGAAGTATTGGATGGAACGAGTTTAGATATGATTTACCCTTTCTCATGGGAGGAATACGCTGACCATATTGAATCAGGTGATAATTTCATTCGTGTCATTGCCATCATTGATTATCCGAAAAGTCGTTATGGCAATTGGCTTTCTGAATTAAAGCGTAAGAAGGGTAATATTACGATCGTTCAATTTTTAGAGTCATCGAATGCGAATAAGATGGTGGATCATTACAATAAAACGATTAAAAATAAACAGGCCGAAGTATTGAAGACGTTTGATCCTCTCAAAAAGCGCCAGCTTGAGAAACAAGTGGAGGCAGCTGAGCATCAGTTGATGAAATTTCTTGAAAATGAATCGATTTATATTTATCAGTACACTTATATTTATTTACAAGCGAACTCGTTAGAAGCGCTCAATGCCCTCAGTGATTCCGTTCAAAATACGTTAACCAAGTTGCAGTTGAAAGCAATGACGCCGTTTAAAGCGATGTACCAAACGTTTTGGAGTGCAATGCCGATTTTGGAGAATCTACTTGGTGACTACACGTATAAACAGTCCAATACTGAGGCAGCAAGTAGTATGTTTCCATTTGATGATGCGGAAATTTTAACGATTAATCCACGTAGTGATGTAGAGGGTGTAAATAAAGACACAGGGAGTTTAATTGCAATTGATTATTTGGACCGTAAAAATACATTGAATCAAAACATGGTTGTAATCGGGACGAGTGGTGTCGGGAAGACGACCTATATGGTGCAGAAGATTTTGCGTTATTTTGCCCGCGGTGTGAAAGTTTTTATTATCGATCCTGAAAATGAATATACGAGCATCGTTGAGCATTTAGGAGGTACTGTCGTACATTTAAGTAGTAATTCAACGACAAAAATCAATCCGTTAGAAGTGTATTCAGAGCATGTGGTAGACGAAGTAAACGCTGATATGGAAATGATTTTAAAGGATAAAATTCAGCGATTACTTGGCTTTTTTCAGGTGTTGAAGAAAGATATCACACAAGTAGAAAAAGCCGTGTTAGATGCAACTTTGCGGCAAGTGTATAAGGATGCCGGGGTCCATAAGTTTACCAATTTTCGTGACGTGCCAAGTACGTCATACCCCATCTTGTCAGATGTTTATGAGGCATTAGCAAAGTTAAAAGAAACGGATGCAGATCGCTACGGTCGCATTGAGGACTTTCATTATATTTTGGAAAGCTATGTGAATGGCAGTAAAACGATTTTTAACGGGCATACGAATATTAACCTGCAAAGTGATCTTTTGTCCTTTGATTTAAAGTCGTTACAAAATGAAGCAGAAGTGCAGGGGGCTGCATATTTAAACACGTTTAGTTATTTATGGGACAACATTACCGAAAATACAGAGGAGAACGTGAAGCTGTTCGTTGATGAGTTTCACTTCTTAACGCAAAATCCTGATGCAGCGAGTTTTTTCTACCAGGCGTATAAGCGATTTCGAAAATATAACGCTGGGGCTATTGCGGGGACACAGCAAATCCAAGACGTCTTGGACGGTCAAATGGCGAATGGGCAAAATGTCGGGGAAGCGATTATTGGCAATAGTTATACGAAGGTATTTTTCGGTTTAGACAATAAAGGTGTGGACGACATTACTCGAAAGTTGAGGATGACATTCAGTGACAAGGAGAGAAAGCTGTTAGAAAGACGGAAACAAGGGGAGGCACTGATGATTCACGGAACGCAGCGAGCCTTTATGCGGATTGAATTGACGGAAGAAGAGCTTCGTTTAAAAGATCCAGTTCGTTACGAGGAAGTATATGAGTTGGGTGCTGAACACGTTCCGAACTATGCGGAACGGATTCACATGACAGAATTGGAAAAGCAAGAAGCGTTAACTGAGGGAAAAATCCAAAGATGAAATTCACCTACATTTCAAAGGTAGAAATTTCTACTTTGGAAAAGTAGATAAGGTAAATTTATAGAAGTTAACTAGTTAACCCTATTTATATGAGGGTTTTTAGGTTAACTGTATATTGAAGTGTTAGGGGGTGCTGACATGAAGACAACTAAAATTTATAATTTTTCCTTTGGTAGCATCAAAATAACAGAGCAGTTTGCACAGTTTACGATGAGTCGTAGTGAATTTACGTATGACAAGCTAGAAGAAATCAAAACGTATTTGACGTCGAATGATATGCCGTCCTTTCTCTCGTTGCAAAAAATTGAAGAAACAGAAGGGCATGTTGTGCTAACCTTTCATTTCTCCGAGCATTTAAAGCCAGTAGCAGCGATTAAACAAGAAACATATGTCGTGAAGCTCGCGATTGCGCAAGCCATACTGCTAGATGAAATTGTGGCGAAGGAGCCGTTTCATGTGAGTTTGCATCCAGCAACGGTCTTTTATCATCCCATGTCGACGATACGATACGGCTACCGTGCCAACCGTGTGATGCCAAAAGAAGAAAAGTATACGCATTTACAACGGTATAAGGCATTGATATTGATGATTTTAACGAATTATCCATATGAAAAATGTTTAACTGAGCCTGAGCGTTTAGAAAAGAAAGCGAATGATCTAATTCGTTCGATTTTATCGGCTAAAACGATAGAGGAAATGCAGGCTTTACTTACGGAGGCATATGATTTTGTCGCCTATCACACAGTGAAGGAACAAGTGTCAGAAAAGAAGAAGTGGAAACATCGCTCGGTACTTGGGGTGGTGTTGACGGCAGTTCTTGCACTCGGTGCAATTGGCTATGTGAAATATGATGCCAATGATCAGCAACAACTAGCGCTTGGCCAGCTCGAAGCAACATATGAAGCTCGAGAGAAAAAGCAACAAGCTGATGCATTTTTCGAGCAAGAAAATTACGAAGAAGCCATTCCATTATTTCTTGTTTTAGGTGATTCACCGAAGGATGTTTCAAAGAAGTTGCTTGAAAAAGAACAGTGGCAATTGGCACTTGATACGGAGCCGAAGATGTTGGAGCAAGTGATTGCGCAACTATATGCAAACAAGGATGAAAAAAAGGTGCTAGATTTACAGCTCAAAACGGATGAAGAAACCCTTACTCAAAAGCTCGCGCACGAAAAAGCGATTGTCAGTTATGATGTGGCGCAAATGACAGCCGATTTACCGTTTATTTCAGATGCAGAAACATTACAGCGGATGGGCCAGAACTTTATCGCAAATGGAGATATGGCAGGGGCTCGCGAAGTGTTGAATAAAACACAAGATGCGACGTTACAAAGTGCGATTGAAATGGCGCAAATAAAAAGTGAAATCGCGCTAGCGAAGGAGAAAATGACGACAATCCAGTCTGCAGATTCCCCAAATCAAGCAGATCAATTAAAAGTGCAACAAACGAAAATTGATGAATTGGAGGCGAAAATAGAGGAGTTAAAGGAGGGCTAAATCTATGAAACTCTTACTTGCAAGGCTGGCGTTTTCTAAAGATGGTCGCAATTTATTATGGGTGATTTTAGTTCCTGTTTTCCTGCTCATTCTCGTTGTTGTTCTGCTGTTTTCTGAACAATCGTCGAAACCACCAGGAAGTTATACAGTCGGTCCTCAGTTGTCATCGGCAGTGCTACAGTACGAAGGTGCTGTTCAGGAAGCCCTTTCTGAGTATGGTTTAGAAGAACATACAGCCCTCGTTCTTGCAATTATGATGCAGGAAAGTGGAGGTACAGCTTCAATGGATATTATGCAATCGAGCGAGTCGATTGGTTTAGCCCCGAATACGATTACTGATCCGATGTATTCGATTGAAGTAGGTGTAGCTCATTTCAATAAAGTGCTAGAGAAGATGCAAGAAAGTGATGTGGATTTAGATACAGCCATTCAAAGCTACAATTACGGATCAGGTTATATTAACTTTGTTTCAAAGAACGGTGGGAAACATTCAGAAGAATTGGCCCATGCATTTTCAAAGCAAGAAGCGACTAAGCTTGGATGGGCAAGCTACGGAGATCCATCTTATGTGGCACATGTGAAGCGTTATGTAGGAACGATGCGTGACGGACAGGTCATTGAAGTAGCGAATGCTTCAGAAGAATTTCAAGTCGTCTATGAAACGATGCTGCAATTTGACGGTTACCCCTATACGTTTGGTGGCATGAATCCTAAAACATCCTTTGATTGTTCGGGTTTAATGATGTGGGCTTTCCGAGAGATAGGTGTCAATTTACCCCGTACAGCACAGGAGCAATACAATGCATCGAAAAAAATAACAGCTGATGAATTGCAACCAGGGGATTTTATCTTTTTTACAGGAACGTATAACGCAGGCAGACCGGTGACACATATCGGGATGTATGTCGGCGACGGCAAAATGTTTGATGCAAACGGTGGTGGTATCGGGTTTTCCAATGTAAACGATCGCTATTGGCAGGAGCATTTATATGGATATGGACGCATTGTCGATTTTGTAGGAGGTGAGGAAGGATGAAGCAAGCAATTGTTATCAGCGTTCTTCTAGTAGCCGTGTTCATTCTAGCGGGTTCTGTATTTGTTTTATCAGGGGACAAATCAACACTGGAAAATACCGTTGGAGAAAAAGAGGAAAAGATTCAAGCGTTGAAAGGAAAAGTAGATGAGTTATCGACTGTGACAGGCTTGCAAGTTACAGGAGAAGAAGTGCAATTTATTGAACAGGCATTTCACGTCTATTTGAACTACGATAACGAATCATATGTCACGCGCTTTGAAGAGTTATCCAATTTGGTCAAAGTGGATGTGTTGAATAAATTAAAAGGAGCTTCCTCACTCGCCCCACCTGTTGTGGATATGAAAAACGAACTGGAAAGTGTGCAAGTGTATGTGAATCCTTCTACGCCCCATACGTTTTTAGTGTACACAACGACCAATTACTTTTTAGATGATGCCCTAGTGAATCATGGCAGTCAATTGTATGAAGTATTGGTGTTACAGAATCATGGGGAATTTTTAATAGGGGATATCACGGTGATTGGCAATATGACCGAGGTGGACGGTGTATGAAAAAGATAATGTGGTTTGGTATTAGCTTTCTTGTATTTGAAATCTTCATCGTTCTATTCATTGATCTGATTTTGTTAGTGAGTGAATTGAAGCTTAGTTTAACGACAAGCGCAATGTTTGGGAGTTTACAAGATGTTTTTCTCAATCCAATTCAAACAATCAAAGGCTATGTTACGAGTCAGAATCCGTTGTTTATTATTTTAACCGTGCTCAACTTGTTTTATAGTGCGTTTATTCAGCTCAAGCGTAAGACCAAAAAGGATGGTTGGGCAATTCATGAGAAAAATGCCTATCATGGTTCAGCTCGCTGGGCGAAAGAAAAGGAGATTTTGGATGGTAATTTTATCGCCAAGTCTGAACAAGAGGTCCGTGAGGTGTTTTTTCAGTCACTAGAAGGACGTGATCTAAAATGAATGGAACCATTTTGGGGATTTTTAATAAGAAAATTTTAATTCAGCCAAATGAATCGAAACCGAACCGAAATATTATGGTTGTCGGTGGTCCAGGGAGCTATAAAACCCAATCCTTTGTCATTACGAATGTTTTGTATGAAACAGAAAATAGTATCGTCATTACGGACCCGAAAGCCGAAGTGTATGAGAAAACGGCAGCAATTAAAAGAGCACAGGGTTATGAACTCCACGTTATTAATTTTATGAACATGGAGGCGAGTGATCGCCATAATCCACTTGATTATGTACGCAAGGAAACACAGGCAACGACGGTCGCAACAAAGATGGTTGATAGTGCGAATAAGGATGGTAAACGTGATGTTTGGTACTACTCACAACGTGCGCTGTTAAAAGCGTTAATTTTATATGCCATTCATGAATTAGAGCCGAAGCATCGTAATATGAGAGGACTGTTAGAGTTTTTGCAAACGTTCGGCACGGAAGAAGGAGAGGGAGAAAGCGAGTTAGATAAGCAGTTTCTCCAGTTAGATTTTAAGCATCCTGCAAGACGCGCTTATGAACTTGGTTACAAGAAAGCGAAGCAGGAAATGCAGGGGAGTATCATCGTATCTCTTTTGACGACGATTGCTGATTATATTGATAGTGAAGTTGCAGAGTTTACGAGTTTTAGTGATTTTCATTTAACGGATATTGGTCATAAGAAAATTATGTTGTATGTGATCATCCCGTTAATGGACCAGTCATGGCAAAGCTTGGTGAATTTGTTTTTTAGCCAGTTATTTAATGAGCTGTACGAATTTGCGGCAGATCATCATGCAAAGCTACCGAGAAATGTGAATTTCATTTTAGATGAGTTTGTGAATCTTGGGAAATTCGATAATTACGAGGAGTTTTTAGCAACATGTCGTGGTTATGGCATTAGTGTTGCAACTATTATCCAAACGATTTCACAGCTGCAAGATCGCTATGGGGATAAGAAAGCAGAATCTATTTTAGGGAATTGTGGCGTCAAAATTTGTTTAAATGCAGCGAACCGAACAACAGCGACCTACTTTAAAGATTTACTTGATAAAACAACCGTAAAAGTGGATACCGAATCGGAATCTAAGCAGTATGGTAAGGAAAATCGGACGAGTAGCATGAGTGAAAATGAAGGCTTTGTAGCGCGTGATTTAATGACAGCAGGAGAGCTTATGCAAATGCCAGCCGATACAGGCATCATTTTATTTCAGCACAAGCCTCCCATTAAAATGAAGAAAGCTTTTCAATTTCAACTGTTTCCTGGTGTGACAGAGCGATATGAAGTAAAGCATGCGGATTATCGTTCCACTCCGTCTGCAGAACAGTTGCAGAAATTAGAGCAGGCACAACAGCAATTTGAAAAGGAAATGACTGAAAAAGCACAAGTGAAACAGACCGAACAAGAGGAGTTAGAAAAAGAGTTTTTTGGCTTTGAAGTTGTGGAGCAGGAAGTTACTTTTGAAAGTGCTATGGAGGAGCTGAAAGGCAGTATGGAGTTCGACAAATAGTAGGTACGCATAGAGCTTCATTAGAAGGAGGTTTGCCAGTTGTTTTCTGTAAAAGATAAAGTGATGGAGATGATAGATGATTGGTTGAATGACATGTTAACAGCTGTTTTTAAGTTTTTAGCCGAGGTGTTGTTTAATCACGAGGCCTTGAGTGGCTTATTTTTAGACGTATACAGCGTATTCGCTGTTTTCGGTGGCGTGTTGCTCGTGGCAATTGTGCTGTTTCGTATACTAAATGCCATGCTCAATGAAGCAACGAATCATGAAGGCAATATTTCAGAAATTATAATGAGCTCGATCAAGGCGAGTGCCATGGTGTTTTTATTACCGGTCATTTTATATTTCGTCGTGAAAGAAATTTTGTATCCATTGATGGAGTATATGTTTGTTGAAATAGCCGGTAGTTCTTCGGATATTATTACGGACTCCATCGCTTCAACAATGGTCGTGGATATATTCGGAACAGGAACTATGGCTGCAACATTATTGCTTCTGTTTTTAATTGTCGTCTTTGTCATATTCACGTTTAAAATTTGCGTCTATCATGTTGATTTGATTATTTTGGAGATTTTTAGCGTCTTTGCAGCGATTACTATTGCTACAGAGAATTATGACTTTAGCGAAGTCTGGTGGCGAGAGTTTTTAAGTCAGATTGTGAGTATCGTGACACAAGTGTTGTTAATGGCAGCGCTCGTACAATTACTTGCTAATTTCAATAGCTGGTATGATTTCATGCTCATTATCGGTTGTGGTGTGTTAATTATTCGTGGACCGAGCGTACTGCGTTCAATGTGGTATTCCAGTGGTGGCGCAAAAGGTGGTATTTCGCTCGGAAAATCGGCGACACGAGTCTCGATGATGAGGCTTCTAAAATAGATGGGAGGCTATTCTTATGAAAAAGGCTCAAATTTCACTACTTACGGTACTCGTGCTCATGTTGTTAGCAGCTTGTGGGGATGGTAAAGGAGATTTGGTTGGTAAGTGGACAGGGACAGAGTCAGTGGGTGGTGGAGGAACGGTTACATTCAATGATAATGATACGGTGCTCATAGAAATGGGCATGTTCAATAATTCTTTTGAATGGACGATAGAGGATAAAGTTTTAAATCTTTATACTACAAAAGATGGTGAACAGAAACTTTCCTATCAATATGAGATTGAACAGGAATCAAAGGATAATGTGACGTTGTACGAATTGGATGAAGAGGAAAAACGGATAGAGGGAGCTACTATAAAATTAAGTAGATGAATAAAATATATACTTATCAAAAGTAGAAATTTCTACCTTTGATAATAAGAAAGGAGTTAAGAAGATGTATCTACGTGAAGAAGTAGAATTCAGTGATAAGCCTATTTATCGGGATAAGCGTGATTTATTAACGATTGTAGAAGTCCCTGATCTATTGCAGTACGATATTGTTGCTTATTTAGAAGTGCCGTTTGAAGGAGAACTGAGATACGTTCCGTTATTTCAAAAGCGAGGTGAGGCGTAATGCCTTTACAGCCGAATAAATACGAAGAACGCACAAAAAAATTAACAGCTAGATTAGAAGAACAACTGACCCAATTTGCTAATCAAGGGGATTTCAAACGTTATTTGCATTTCATGGCGAGTATGCGTCAGTACTCGATTGATAACCAAATTTTAATTTTTATGCAAGATCCGAAGGCTACGTATGTCGCAGGTTTTCAAGCTTGGAAAAAGCATCAACGCTTTGTGCAAAAAGGAGAAAAAGGGATTCAAATTCGTGCGCCCATTTTTGAACAACGTCCTGTTTTAGATCCCGTGACAAATCAGCCTGCATATGATGAGAATGGCAAACCGAAAACGGATAATGTGTTGGCACGTTATAAGTGGGTAACTGTGTTTGATATTGCACAAACAGAAGGAGAGCCACTTAAAGTAACGAGAGATTTTGTCAATGACCGTTTTCAAACAGATGAAGATGCGACAGCCTTGTATGAGAATATGAAAAATTACTTAACCCAATATAAACAGTTAAATGTGGCAGAAAAGGCATATTCGATTCAGGAAAAAGGGCGTGGCTATTATGTGCCTTCAACAAATGAAATCGTCGTTAATGCAACGGAGAATAGTCCCGTTGCAAAGTTAAGAACGCTCATTCACGAATTTGCGCATGCACAGTTGCATGGTCGAGAAGGACATTTTACGGAGGTAAGTCGCGCCCATAAAGAAACACAAGCAGAATCAGTCGCATGTGCAACGATGGCTTACTTAGGCTTCGATACAAGCCATTATTCGTTAGGCTATATCGCGACGTGGGCAAAGGATACGGAACTGATGAAACAGGCATTAACAGAGATTCGGACAACACTTGAAAAAACATTAGCCATGATTGATATCATCTTGCATCCCCAACTGTATGAGCAACTGGAACAAGTCGTGCAGCAGCCAGCACAATATCAGCCAGTCGTAGGCGCTGAGCAGTTGGCCAAGCATTTACCAGCGTTCCAGTACACCCAAAATCCAGTTGTAGCAGTAGAAGTGTTCGATGCACGATATAATGGCTTTGAAATTGCTAAATACTATCGTCAACCGAAACAGTTAATGGACGAAAGGGGCGAAGCTATTACAGAGAAAATGTTGAACGGCAAAGAAATTATTTTGATGAATGTTATCGATCGGCATCCTGCGATAGCTGAAATGTACAAGAGTTTCTCTGAGCAATTTGCTCTTCGGGAAGTGCAAGGACCGAAGCTAGTTATTGAGTTGTATCACAAGCAAACGGATACTCCGATTATCGATTATCAAGAAGTGAAAGAGGCGAAGAGGTCTTTTATTTATGCAGCAAAAGATGAAAACCAGATGGTAAGAGGTTATGTTGACGAAAATCCGGAATTGCAACAGTTTAAGTCGGTGCTGGACAGAGAACAGGGGAGGATTGAAAAAATTCAAGGAACTGAAAAGAAAAAGTATGTCAAAGAAACATTGGAGCAAAAGAATGAACATAATATACAAAGAAACTTTACGGTATCTACGGAATAAAAGTGTATTTAAATAGCCTTCTACCAGTGAAATTTACGGATAGAAGGCTTGAATTTCCGAAAGTCCGTTATAAAAAATCAGTAAATTCATTAGCTTTTAAGTCAATGAGCCCTTTTTCTCCACTTAAAAATGTATATTTCACATATGAATGAAATTTTTCTGGAGGCGTATTCTCCACAAGTATAATTTGATGGTTAGAACTTAGTTCAATTAAAATTTTATAAAATTCTTCATACACTTCAGGGTCATTTATTAAATCTTCTTTTTTATTAATATCTAAATCCACATTCTCTCGCTGAATTTCTGACGAATCACTTATATGTTTTGAATCTTTTCTTAGAGTACCTACATATTTACTGATGGAATCTAATAAGAGAATACCAGGATGCCCTGGAGCATAGCCTTTGTCCTTGCTTTTTAAAATTGCGGCTAAATATGAAAGTTGCATACACTCCAATAGTCCACCACTTTCATGTGCATAGACATTAGAGCCGGCATAGAAAGGGATATAGTTTTCTTGGTGAATAAATGTATCATCTTTAATAGGGTATTTGAATCTTCTCATAAAACCTTTATATTCGCTATCTAAAAAGCTGAAGATATTTTCTTGTGTTTCTTTACTAACTTTCAGTTCTTTTAATTCTTTTTCTAATCGTTTAACCTTGGAATTTAATGTCTCTATATTTGCATTTTTCTCGTCTATTTTTCGATGGATCCTCATGCTTTCCTTAACGCTTTCAAGTTCTTTTGTCATTTGGTTCACTAAAGTATTTATGCTATTCAATTCAGAGAGGAAAGGTACATCGGTTTCCTTGGCAAATTCACTCATTGCATTTTTTAGTATTTTTTCCTTTTTATTTAATCGTAAAATATTCATATCTAGTTCTTCAATTTTTTTCATATCTTTAGTAATTAAAATGGATACCAGTTTTATTTTGGATTGTAAATCTTTTTTTATTTTTAATAAGGTTTTCTCTGGATTTTGCTTTGAATGTAATTCTGTATCGGAACTAGTCACAACAGTTGAATTACATAGAGGGCATTCTAAGTTTTGATTTGGAATGGTCAACTTATAATTTACTTCTAAAGTTGCATCTAATTCAATGATTTCAGATTCATATTCTTCTATCAGAATCAACTTCGAGTTAGTTGACACTTCAAGTTTTCGTTTTTCTTTTCTATAATTTGATATTGTATTTGCCAATTCCTCTAACTCCGATTTTAAGCCTATGTACATCTTGTTTTCGTTATCTTTGTTTGATTTGCTACTGTTTACAATAACATCCTTCGATTTTTTCTGCGTAGTTATGTCAACGTTTAAAGATTTCGCTCGAGAAGTTAAATTATTGAAATCTTCTGCGCTTTTATCTTTTAGATAGGCAGATAACCCTGAAATCACTTTCTGCTCATCGACTAGAGTATTTTGTGTTTCGACTATATCTTCCTTTAATGAAGCCGTGTCTTTTTCAACTAAATTAAACATTAATTTAAAGGCATGCGGATTTTTATTTTTTTTGAAGGTGCTTTTATTATCTAAGAAATCATGCGTTCCTAATGCGTGTTGATTAACATACACAAATCGAAATAGGTCTCGGAAAGATACTACTTCAAGGGTTTTTTGAGTACTACGATTTTTATGTTTAATAATTTTGTATTCATTGATATTCAGTTCAGTCATTAAAAATTTCATAGCTTCATTTAGAGCAAGTACTTTAGGTGTATAGCCATCTATTTCGTCAAAGCGACAGAAATAGATATTAATATTACTTACATTTTTCTTTAGAGATCTATTAAAAGTAAAAAGGTTTCCATTAATTTCAAATTCAAGGAATATATCATCACAATGCACACTCAGTTCTTTTTGAACTTTTAAATCAATTTTTGAACTTTTCCCCAAGCTATAATCTATTAGGCTAAGAACTAACGATTTACCTGATGTTTTTTCCCCACTAATAATAGTAAACCCTTCATTGAAAGTAATAGTCCTCCTATAATTAACGCCTTGAACAATTAGTTTTTTTAAAATCATAGAAATTATTCCCCTTCGGTTATTATTTTTAAATTACTTGCTGTAAATTTTACTGAATCAATTACTTCTACATAATTACTTGTTAGTTCTTTAAAAAAAGGAGAGTCTAGTTCCTCAATAATAGATTTGCCTTCAGGTGTTATTTTTAAAGTGATTTCATCAAGTTTTTTTGATAAATCGCCATTTAGAGTGGCGAATTTTAGGAATGAAATATCAAGAATGATTTTTTGAATTTTAGATTGGAATCTAAAATAAAGAGTGATTGACGGTTCGACTACAATGCCGGTTTCATCTGTGTTTTTTTCCAATACTATACGTAAGTTAAAATTGACTAAACCATAATAGAATAAAAGCTCAGAAACTTTTATTTTCCGATTACTTTTTAATGAGAAAGCATAGAGTAGACATAAAAATTTCATTAAATCAAGCTTTTCATTATTGAATAAAAGCTCTATTGAAGGAGGAACTATAGAAACATTATTTACCGACTTATTCATGGAGACGCTCCTTTCCCCACCAAATATTTACAGTATTATCTTCAGCTAAAAGATGAATAAGTCCCCTATTTTCATTTTCATCAGATTGCTTGCCTTTTAAAAGGTCCGTATACCTACCTAGATTTAAAGATTCTAAGCTGTCGTGGACTACATTTAAAAATTGTTCACTATCCCCATACTTTTTATATGTGTCTACATATCTTTCTTGATATTTTATGAAAACTTTACCTAGGAGCATGTCTACCACTTTTAGCGGGATTCCTTCTTTACTCAGGAAACGTATGTAACTCTCCGATGCTACATAGAAAAGCGTGCTTAATTCAATCATAGCTTCATCAATATTTTCTAATTTCATTTTTTTATAAAATAAGCGATCTGTCAGGTTAGTTTTAAAATCAGATAATCCGGCTCCTAGTAATGATTCATCAATTTCATGAGTAAGAGGAGTAGGGTTACTTATATTGGAGTTTCCTGGATCTGTACTAATTTCATTTAATATTTTTCTAATTTCAATTGTATGTGTTGAATTAGTCGTGTCGTAAGGGATTGTAATAAGACCGAAATCTTCGCGAAGCTCTCGAATCCGTTCTTTACTTGGATTATTTAGAAGGATATAGTGTACACCTTGTAAATGTTTCTTGTAATCCTTGATTAAATTACTTACAAATTTATCATCGAAAGAAAATCCTAAAAATAACAGATGCTTATTACTAGTTATAGCTTTTAATATGTCGCCATATTTTTCATTAGTATAAAGAGAATCATAGCTACTTTTGCTAATAATAATTGAACCAGGATTTGAAGTGAATCCATGAAGGTGACAAATACGTGTATTATCGTACAAATCTTGAGAACTAAAATCTAAATCTTTAAGTAGAATAGGGATATTTTCACACTGTATATATTCATATAATAAGTTTTCATAGTTAGTCGTTAAAAATAGTTTGCAGTTGAGTTTTGATAAGTCGGAATAATTATGAGATGAATCGTCAGTTAAAATTTGTTTTCTTTCTTTAATCAATTGAACAATATGTTTTTGTAAGTCTTGATCGGTTAAATATGCGTACTTTTTTATCTCTTCAATAGCTCCCCAATAATCGAATTCCTCTAAATGCCATGCAACGGCATCAGGTAGCAATGTTTTTAGTTTTCCTGTCGAGTAAGTATCACAAATGCTTTGTATTAAATCTCCCCAAGAAGGAATTGAAAATGGAATAGATAAACCAGCTCCCACAAATGGAACAATTTTATCTTTTTTATATGCTTCACGTAGGTTATTTAAGTTAGGGTACATAAAAAAACTCCTTTCATTACTAACAAATATACATTATTAATTAAATATAACATCTTTTTCGGACTTACAAAAAATTACTGGTAGTAAGTCGGATTAATTAAGGCTTATTTATGCGCCAGCACTAGCCCTTCATCAAAAGCAAACCCGATTTTTGTGAAGGGCTACGTGTCGCTTTGGCATTAAACGTTCCGATAATCACTCGCTGTAAAGATCATGAGACAGCGAGTAGATTCCTGGATCGTTTACGGCAAGCCGTCATACTAAACGAGGCGAAGTTCAAAACCTACATATAAAGACAAATTGAAGGGAATGCAGCTGCATTCCCTTTTATCATGAGCATTTTTTCGATTTCTTTCGCCATACGCCCAAGCAGGTGGATCATCTGCTTGGGCTTTGCCATTTGCGTTCAACATTCGGCAATGAACGTGGCAGATTCTGCCTACCACGCTCCTATCCGTGTTTCACCTCAAAAAGCAAGGATCGTCAAAACTTTTTGTTTGAAACGCTACGCTACAAAAACTTTTGAGCTATTGCAGGCAATTCCTTGCTTTTTGATTGCTGCAAATAGCTACATGGCATAGCCAAGAAATCGGAAAAAATTCAGCCTTCCGACTTCGTGATTGCGGCTAAAGCAATTGAAAAAACAAAGGAGGAACTACCATGACAAAAGAAATTGAAAATAACTTAGAATTACAACCGATTTATGAGATTGTGAGAATCAAAGCCGAGCGTCGCAAGTTGCCGAAAAGGTATCTCTCTGAGAATCTAACGGATTATATTGTACGTAGCCCCGAGGATTTTGCAAATATCGCCATGAAGTTTATCGGCAATGAGGATAGAGAGGTTTTTCTAGTCGCTTGTTTATCAGTGAAAAACGAAATTCAATGTTTGCACCGTTGTCATATTGGAACATTAAATGCAAGCCTTGTGACACCGCGAGAAGTGTTCAAAACAGCTTTTTTACAAAATGCAGCAAGTATAATTCTTGCTCATAACCATCCGAGTCAAAACGTCACGCCAAGTCAGGAGGACATAGAAGTTACAAAGCGTTTGTGCGAAGCAGGAGAGTTATTAGGAGTAGAAGTTCTCGACCATTTAGTGATAAGTGAAACGAATTATTTATCGTTGAAGGAAAAAGGGTTCATGTAAAATGAAGGAGGTAAAAGACGTACAGCATGTACGTCTTTTACCCATGGAAATATGAAAAAATCGCGCCCCCTTGCTAGCAAGGGGCGCATTGTAAAATTGATTAAACAGAAAATTTATTATATAATAAGGTTAACCATAAAAACTTGGTTAACTATTGATTTAATGGGTTATATAGGTTAACTAATGGAGGGGAACGAAATGGCAGATAAAACATTTGGCGTGAAAGTTAGTGAAGAAATGTATGAGAAAGTGCGAGAAGTCATTGAATCAAGTGGTACAAGTAGTAAAGAATGGTTTGAACGCGCAATTGCATTGTACGAAATGAACGCTATTAAGCAAGGCTCATCCGACTATACGCAAGATTTAACGGAACTGGAGCATCATACGACACGTATGTATGAACTAATCGTTAATATGATTCAACGTTCGGTTCATTTAAAGGAACATGCGGTGAAAGATGTGGCTGATAAGTTAGAGAGTAAAGAAGCCATCATTACCGACTTACAGCAACAAAATCAGCAGATTAAGCAGGAAATTGCAATGAAAACAGAAGGGATTTCGGCATTTGAAGAGCAGGTGAAGGATCTTGAAGGAAAACTTCTAGCCAATCAAACGATGCTTGAAAATAACCAAGCGTTGATTAGTGAATATAAGGATAAGAACGATACATTAAGTGGGCTAGTAACGAAGTATCAAGGCTATGCAGAGGAAAATGAGGCATTAAAAAAGACCTTTGAAATCGAGAAGGCTGAGTGGATAAAACGAGCGAATGCTGACAAGATTACATTTGAAGAAAAAATATCGGAGCTATCACAAGAGAAACAAACGGTATCCAAGGAATTACGTGTGCTACGCTTGGATTTTGAACAAGCTAAATCGAACCATGAACGGGATTTATCCCATCTTGCGGAGCGCAAGGAACTAGAGCGTGATAAAGCGGTGGTGGAAGCAGAGCGTCTGCATAATGAGGAAGTGCGTAAATTGTATGATGAAATGGATGCTTTGCGTAAAGTGCATGAGGAAACGAAGGAGAAATTGCAGACAGAAGTTACATCATTACAGCAAAATCAAAAGAAGCAATAGAATTTATCTTGCTGAGAGCAATCGAAATCCGTTTTATGGTTAGTTTCTTGTTCCGATTGCTCTAAGTATTTTATTTCTAGAAAAAGTGTTAGAAGTGCCTAATATATATAGTCCCTAATCTTTATTTGTTTTTTAGTACCTTCCATAAAAAATCTCCTTTCGCGAATACATTACAATCATTGGCTTCACCAAAGTATTCATTTCCAAGTGTATCAATTAAATAGATTTTAAAATGAATTTTTAAATCTGTATGTCCATATTCATTCATTTCAAGCCGTAAACAATCCTCAGATCCAAAGCTGAATGCAAAGTAATCCGTTATCTCATGTTTTGGTGGAACCACTAATCGAAAATCAGCACCAACGGGGGATCTATCAAATCCGTAAAGGTGATGACGTGAGCGAATTCGCTCATCGTCCCAAATCTCCAATTCTCCATGACGAATTGAAATTGGGAACTCGGTACAATTTCTAAAAGAACACTCCAAATGGGCATGCCCACTTTCTGAATCAACAGCAGCCAAGTATTTATCAAGGATATGTATTTCAAATTGTCCTTGCTTATAGTAGTAATCAAAATCAGTTCTTGTTGCATGCTCGTTTTTACTTCCTTTTCGTACATAACAAAAACCTTTATGAAGTAGACCGTATTTTTTCTTCATTAAATAAGGTTGTTCTTTTGGTTCAGGAATTTCTAGCACAGCAATTTGTTTCCCTTGATATTTTATATATGTTAGTTTGCATATTAACTGGGGTTCTATGTTTTCTACAATGATTTCTTGGTACGTTGCTGCATCTACAGGACTAGTAAGTTCAAAAACTTCTTTTAGTTGCTGTGCATTTTCTTTTACGCCGAATATGATGTATCGTGAACCTTTGATTTTAGCATTAGCCATAGCCAAAACATCTTTAAGTAACTCCCCATAGCTTTGTTTTACATATAATCCTTTTTTAAAGTCTAATCCTTCATGTTCAGTCTGGTTTAATAAGCAGTCTAATAATTCTTCATTCATTTATATTCCTCCCTCTATAAAATCTTACCATCTTTGGATTTCTAAAAAAGGTATATATTGGTGTGTTCAAAAACAAATTATCAACCTTAAAAAACTTTGCTTGTTTAAGGTTGATAATGTATAATGAAAGGAACGTTAGTTCTTGTTTGGTATAACTAAAATGATAACTAAAAAACTTTCAGAAGTGATTTTTATACATTTTTTTATACTTTTTCGCTTTGATAATCTAATTCAGGGAGGTAACACGAAAATGGAGGAAACGGTATTTTCAATACAACAGTATAAAATGAAGCAGCAAAAGGATGAAACAATTCGATCTATGAAAATGAAGAGGCTTGATATGTATCAATCCGATTTCAATTTGTTTCAGAACTTTTGTGAGAAACATTTTTTACGGAAAGATTTTGATTCCCTCGAATTGTACTTACATGAACTTATTACACAGCAGAAAGTACGTCTATCTACATTTAATCGTAGATTTGCGGGCGTGAAGTATTGGCTCGTAAATGAATTGGAGCTTCAAATTTCATCTGAACAAGAAGCTGGTGTGAAAATGTTGCGTGCATTATATGACGAGGAAGATTATCTTCGCTTAAAACCGATGCGAGGGATTCGCGCTGAAAAGCAAAGTGATGTGTTGCGACTGATTGATCGCTACGATACGAATAAAAAGGGTGACAAACGAAAACGAGCGATTTGTTTGGTCAATTTAATTACGGCAAATCGTCCGTCTGAAATGGTAAGATTGAAGGTCGGCGATTTTGATTTAGAGAACCGTATAGTACAAGTCATGATGGTGAAGCAAGGTGAGATGAAAGAAAAACGGCTGACACTTGAGTGTGTACAGGCTATTAGAAATTATATTGCGGCGTGTACATTAACAGCCGAGGATTATTTTGTGGGTGCAGCTGATAAATGGGGCAACCATACAAGCCGTCAAATTAGTGAAGTGAGCTATAATCAAGCGATTCAAAGTTGGCTAGGATTTGCACCATACACGTTTCGTAAAACGCAAATTACAGCTATGTATCAAAAGGGGGCAGACATTCCAACCATTGCAAAGCAGTCGGGTCATAAATCTCACCAGACAATTATGGAGCATTATATTAGTTTAAAGTCAGATGATGTGGACGAGTATTTGTAAATAGATTAACCATAGAATTTGTTGTATTTAAAATGAAATATATATCATTTTAACGGCCTTAATATTTTATCTAATTATTACCGAAAATGATATCGTCTCATTTTTGTTGTCTCGTAAATATTGCTGTGGTATTCTATTGAAATGGATAAAAGGAGTGCGTGTGATGAATGAAAATAATTATTTAGATTTCAATAATTTAAGAAATATAGGAATAGATTATCAGAAAAAATTAGATAATACGCTTAGAAAAAAGTTAGGTATTTACTATACACCATTGGATTTGACAGATAAAATTATTGAAAAAGTATTGGAAACTAAATTTGAAAAGCCTATATGGGAAATTAAAGTGTTAGAACCTTGCGTCGGGATTGGCAATTTTATTTTTAGCTATTTAAAGTATGTTCACGAACATTTTGAATTATCAAGGATGCAAGCTGAGGAGTTAATTAATAATATATATGTTTGTGACGTCGATAAAGAGGCACTGGAACTTTATTTTCAAACGTTGACAATCATCGCCAAACAATATTTTGATGTAACAATATCAGAAGACTATCGACAAAATATAGGTAATGCATTGATATTTGATTTGTCCAATCAGAATATAGAGTATATCCCTTTGAATCATTATTTTGGAGATATAAAATTTGATGTGATTATGACAAATCCACCTTATAAAAGTTTAAGAGCTGAGAAACGCCATTATGATACTGTAGAAGAATATACACTGGATCAGCTAAAATATGCTCAAATTAAGGAACTTGTAAAGAAGGAGTTTCAAATAGCTGGTACGTCTAGCCCTAATATTTTTAAATACTTTATTGAAAAGATTTTAAAAGAGTATAGTGGAAAAGATAGCGTTATTGCTTTATTAATTCCGACAAGTATATTGACAGATAAATCTTGTGAGGGTTTGCGTACGGAAATTATAACAAATAATAGTTTACGTCATGTCATGAATATTCCAGAACGTAATGCGTATATTGATGCGGCTCAGGCAATGACGACTCTCGTTCTAGAAAAAGACAAGCAGACACTTAATATTAATATCCAAAGCAATATTGACAATGATGAATCAGCTACTGTTATTGATGCTACAAAGGCTGTTGCAAAGAGCCAGGGAAACGCCATTTTAGTGTTAAAAGAAGAGGAATATTTTATGTTAGATAAAATGAAGGATTTTCCTAAGTTAAAAGAGTTAGACTTTATTGTTAATATGCGTGGAGAACTAGATATTAGCTTGAATAAGGAACATATTATTCAAGAGAAAACACCATTTTCACTATTGCGGGGACGTAATATTAAGTATTATCGCATAGAGAAATCGGAAAAGGAAGAGTTTGTTAGTGAAAGTTTTGTATTTCAATCATCTAAACAAAAATATATTAATCAAGAGCGTATTATCTGCCAGCAAATTGTTAATATGAGTAAAGAGCATCGCTTAATGTTTTCTTATATTCCTTCAGGGTTTGTGTTGGGGAATTCTTGTAATTTTATTACTGTGGAATCGAATAACCGCGATGTTGATATTTACTATATTCTTGGATTGTTAAATAGTAAACAATTGAACTGGTATTTCAAGTTATTTAGTAGTAATAATCATATAAATAATTATGAATTGGATAATCTACCTATTCCTTTAAATAACAAGTATTTACAAAATAGTATTTCCTCGAAGGTTAAGGAGCTATTAAAGAATTATGATGAAAAACTAATTGAGGCTATCGAGGAAGATGTCCGTAGTTTATTTGGTATGGACTATGAAAAAAAGGGAAACAGTGAAATTGGTAAAGCAGTTAAAGAAGATATAGAGATTCTTTCTTTAAAGGAAAATTTAACCGATTTCGAGAGGAAGGCATTGGAAGGAAGAATTGAAAAAGAAAGATGTCTAAGTAATCAATTCGTTATGAATAATACAACGTATAAGCTGAGTGAACTGGACTTGGAGATGATTAAATCTGTGCCACCAGGAGGGAATTGGACAGACATTCCTCAGGAAACGATGAATAAATCAAAACGCTTACTGGGGATTCAGAAAACGGGTGGTCGTACAACCTTATATGGTCGTATGGACTACAATAAACCAAGCTATACGATTACGACGTATTTTAATCGTCCCGGTAATGGCTCATATATCCATCCAAGTCATGAGCGTGTGATTACACCCCGTGAGGCTGCGAGGTTGCAAGGATTTAAAGATGATTATTTATTTATTGGCAATCAAAAAGATATATTAAATCAAATCGGTAATGCAGTGCCACCTCTAATCGGATATTTGTTAGGCAAGCAGTTAAAAGAAAAATTGAATGTGAAAAAATCTTTAGATTTATTTTCGGGTGCAGGTGGACTACTTACCGGTATTCAAGAAGCAGGTATTGAGCATGTGTTGGCGAATGATATTGATAAGAGTGCTTGTGCCACATTGAAATTAAATCATCCGATGATTAATGTTATTTGCTCCGATGTTACGAAGCAAGAAACAAAAGATCATATGGTGGCAGTTTCCAAGCAAGAGCATGTTGATTTGATTTGCGGAGGGCCACCTTGCCAAGGTTTCTCTTTAGCTGGTTATCGCGATGAGGAAGATCCTCGTAATCAATTGTTTAAGGACTTTTTATATTTAGTGGAGAAAATAAACCCTAAGGCATTTGTTTTTGAGAATGTCGTAGGTTTATTGAGTTCTCGCAAAGGTCAAACGTATATAGAAATTAAAGAGTTGTTTTCTTCACTAGGGTATAAACTACATGGTGAAACATTAGATTTTAGTGAGTATGGTGTTCCACAAAAACGTAGACGTGTCATAATCATCGGTGTACGACAAGATTTAGATATTAATCCAACTGAACTATTTCCAACAACATATACAGCTGAAGACGAGCAGAAGATTACAATTCGTGAAGCGATTAAAGATTTAGATTCCTTGGAGCATAAGGGAGATGAAATGATACAGAGTGATTATACATCGAGCTATATTCAATTGATGCGTGATAAAATCTGTTTTGAGTCTTATTATAATGAACTCAAGCCATCACTTAATAAAGAAGATGTTTATGAGCAAATGACCTTAAACTTTTAAAATGTAAGAAAGGACGTTCAAAGGAAAATTTTCTTTGTACGTCCTTTCATTTTTTATTGATACAGAATATCGTTTTGGATATCTTCCATAATATCTATATGTAAAATTTGATTACTAGAATCATATGGATGTTCCTGAATCATTTTAACAAGTTTTTTTATCTTCTTTAAAATAGGTTTAGATATTTTGATTTTGATTTTACGATTGTCCTTTTCATGGAACTCCTGTACAGAGTTTAATGAAATACGAACAAAACGTTTGTATTCTTTTAATGTGGAATCCGTAATGTTACGAAGGGATTGTACAGAGTAATCTCCACTTTCTTCAAAAACATAGTTATATTTAAAGTTATCCATTTTAGTTGATAGATAGAAATGAGTCAAAAATTCTTGACCATTCTCTCCTGTTTCTTCAAGAATAATCCACAGAACTTCCATAAAGGCGAGCATGTTCTTTTTCAGCAATTCACGGTACACCGTTAAATTTGGTTCAGCATTTTCTTGATAGTCTGCTTTAATATAATCCCAAATAACTTGCGCAAACCATGATACAGCAGATATTTGATATTCTTGTTCTAACAGGATTAATTTATCGATGTCTGTTTTATCAAGTCGATCACGCTTTGATGAATTTTCACCACTAGACATTGGCTGTAAAAATCGTGAATCGTGGATGAATCCGAGCGATATAGGACCGATATGATCGGCAGACGTATCCGCGAAGAATGCACTCCCCATAAATTTATTTGCAGCATGAATGTTTCCATCACTCCAGTTTTCATAGGCTCTGCGATCTTTCGTGTAACTTTTAAGGTTCTCTTTACTACGTCCAGAGTCTTCTAGTGAACGGCAACATCTATTGTAGGTGTGAAAGCCATCATAACGATCTGGAAAGTTTGACATTGCCCCTGGACCCAATGCGTTTTTTGAACCTTCTCGGCAAGTAATCTCCATTTGACGGATGATTTCTTTCATAGGTGTTGTAGTAGGATCTAAATCTAAGGATAGGTACTTAACATAGAATTCTTTCAATACCTTTTTTGATGTACCTTGGTTTAATAACTGATCTGTAACATCATAAATAGTGTCGAAAATATCAGCAGAGAAGTTAAATTTTTTCAATATCCTATTTGAAAAGTTGACGTTTAAGTAAACATAACTTAATTCCATTGTTTGACCACAAATTTGACAAACCTTTTCTTTATTTGGATGTAGTTCATACATAACTTTTGCATATACTCCTGGTTTAATATCAAGCCCCATTTCAAGTGCTTTGTTTTGTGCCCATATAAGTCGTTGTTGGCCAATTTTGGATTTTTTACTAGTTACCCATTTTAAACTTCCGTCAGACTTTCTTTCAATTGCGAGGCCAGTATAAATGGGGTTTTTTACGATATTTTCCATATACATCAAAAAGTTTTCATGCCATATTTTTTCTGCCATAATAACGCCTCCCAAGTATTTTAGTTAGGTTTATCGTACTAACCCGATGACTAATTATAAAGAATCATTACATGGGCAAGAATACCATGAAAATCATAATAAGTGAATTGCTGAAAGAATAGATATAGTTTTTCGTTGGAATCTTGAAACTATACTAATGGGTATAGTAATACAACGTATTTAAAGAAAGGCACCCAATAAAAGTGGTAAAACCACTTTTATTGGGTGCCTTTTTATTATTTTGTACTTACTGAAGAAGAATTCTTTAGCCATTGTTGTATTCGATTGCACGGATTTATCGGATAAGTACGTAGAAATATAGATTGGATTATAAGTAAATGGAATAGACTTTCTGTAAAAAGACGATTTAATCCAATTTGTTTGATTCCTCACCGTATTGTTCTTTTTTTCTACATCATTTATCCTCAAAAAATTCCTCAACCATAAATTCAAACTGACGCTGCTGGCGATCTGTTAATTCATTTTTCACGTAACTATCAATCAATATTTGTAGAATGGCATACATTTTGTGTTCGTCCATAAAAGAACCAAGTAAATTAAGCTCACTATGAATCAAAGTAGGTACTTTTAAGCTTTTGGTACTGTTCGCCTTGCCGACACCTAATTTTTTACGTGGTGTAGGTGGGGCGACTTTTGTTGTTTTGGGTGCTACTACTGGCTTAATAGGTGCAGATTCTTCTTGCTTTTTAGGTTCTGTATAGCCAAAGTCCATATCGTTTTTCTTAACGGGGACGGATGGTTGCATGATTGTTGGTTTTTTCTTCTTTTTGATTAATCCCCCTTTTTCATTACTCATACTTACCGGCCTCCTCGAATTGGGACAGTTTCGCTTCCAATTCGTCAATGACATCTAAGAAAACTTGATGTGCTTTGCGGTCATGCATATCGTTATTTGTAATCCCCGTAACATCCCATGCTTTAAGCCTTTCCAAGTGTTTGATGACACTTTCCATGACATTATCACTGCCAAACATTTCTTTTGCACGTTCGAGCGTAGATATATCGACACGTCCACCTGGTCGAAGCAGAACGGGAAGAACACCTGCGACTTGGATATCCGCATCGTAGTTATCTGCCATGAATTGCAGATACTTTATATACGTTTCAGCACCCTCTAACGACAGTTCTTGAGCTTGTAGGATAATTAATACGTAATCGGCAGCCATCATCGCGTTATCAGAGAAGTCACTGATTGTTGGTGGAACGTCAATGAAAATATAGTCATAGTCATCACGAATCGGATCAAGAAGCTTCTTTAAATAAGAAACCTGGTCAATCTCTTCTTTTACATTGGCATATAAAAATTTCGGAAGGTTTTTAAAGGATACTTGTGCAGGAATGACATGCAGGTTGTCCGTCATTTTGACTATACATTCCTTTAAAGAGCCGTTTTGAAAGCCTTCAAAAATACTTGTATTGATTTCCGTCACTCCTGTGGAACGCGCAATTAATGTACTTGCATTTCCCTGAGGATCCATATCAACAAGCAATACCTTTTTATTGCGTTCAAAAGCTAACTCCCAACTGGCCATGACTGATACTTTCGTTTTCCCTACGCCACCTTTAAAGTTTCCTATCACAATCGTAATTGCCATTTTTTCATCTCCCTAGTCTCACGTTATCAAGTTCATAATCTATGTACTAAGTATAACTTAACAAAAAACACTTTGCAAAATACTTCTTTGCAAATTTCTACTTTTATTATTTTTAATATTTCATGTATTGATCTTAAGGTGCTTTTTTTATTAAAGAAAAAACCCTCTATAGCGTTGAATAAGTTATTTGGGTGAGATATGGACAACGTTATCGAAACCAGCATGAAAATTAGTGAAATAGCCAGCAGATTGGGGCTAGAGATTGTTACGATATGCAAATACTGTCTTAAATTGGAGAAGCGCAGATTTGTCTTTCAGCGTAACAATGGGAAGAACAGAGATTTTACAAGTGAGGACTTACATACACTTTCTCAGAAGAAATATTTGATTGAGGCTACTAACATTGTTGTTGCGGGTCATGGGACTTCTGATGATACAGGAAATGAACCACCGTCTGTTTCCGTATCGTTGGTAAAAACGATGGAACAAGGCGATTGGACGATGTACAACGTTACTTAGATAAACAAGAGAAATAATAAAAAAATATTAGTTTATTAGACAACCTTTTCAAAGTTTTGTTATTTCACTGAATTGGTATAGAATAGATTGTAGCAAGCATTTTGGGGAATGTTGGCTTAAAAGCAGCCATCATTTAAAAAGTGCGTAATAGCTTACTCCAGATAGCTAGTATCCGACCTGTCGGTAAAAAACTATCATTGGGGGAATTTGAATGAACAAAAACAATTTAATTGCACTATTTTTTTTCGTAGTCCTACTGGGGATAGGTACAGAATTTATAGCCATCACCTTTAATTACGGGAACTCGGGCACCTTTATGGTCTCTGTAGTTGGCATCTTTTATACTTACTGGACGGGTGGTCGCGAAAGGGAAAAGACGTGACTTGAAATGGGGGGAAGTATGCTTTAGTGTGTACCTCTTCCCCTCACACCTGTAGGGTGCAAAAATGCTGTCAAAGGCATGCACACAATTAAAAGTTTTATTTTGGTGAATGTTGATCAATTGTTCAGTTTTTCATATTCCTCTAATGGTAGAGGGGTTGTCGTTTATGCAGACCCAGATGCATAGAAGGCAACCCTATACTTTTGTCTTTTGGATATCATAAATTAGGAGTTGAGATAATTTTTTATTTACTTAACGGTGCAGGTTAGCCCAATATCAAATGCTATCTTTAAATTAGCATTTGATATTGGGCTATTTTATTAATTGAATTTTTTCTTCATACTTGTCAATACTGCATCGATTGAGGTTGCCAAAATGAGTCGGATCGCAGCTGCTAACGTTGTTGTCGGTTATGGGACCTCTGATGATACAAGGAATGAATCATCGTCCGTTTCCGTATCGTTGGTTAAACCAGATGAAACGAGGGATTTGGAAGAAGTCCAACGTTACTTAGATCAACAGGACGACCTTCTCCGTAACGTTCAAAAAGTCAATAATGCATAAAAGTATAAAGGTTTTTGGGTATTGTACTTTTCTTTACAGAAAGGATTTTCTCATTCGAAAATCGAATAAGTTATTGGGGTGATGTTATGGATAATGTTATCGAAACTAGTATGAAAACTAGTGAAATAGCTAGCAGATTGGGGTTAGAGACCGTTACGATACGCAAGTATTGTCTCGAATTAGAGAAGCGTGGATACGTCTTTCAGCGTAACGATGGGAAGAATAGAGATTTTACAAGTGAGGACTTAAACGCTCTTTCACAGATGAAACATTTGATTGAGGTTGCCAAGATGAGTCGGGTTGCTGCTGCTAACGTAGTTGTCGCCGGTCACGGGACTTCTGATGATATGGGGAGTGAACCATCGTCCGTTTCCGTATCGTTGGTTAAAGCCGATGAAACAAGAGGTTCGGACGAAGTGCAACGTTACTTAGATCAACAGGACGCCCTTATCCGTAACGTTCAAGACGTCAATAACGCAGTAATTTCGATGAAAGAAATGATGGCAGGATTTCAGCAGCAGCTAGCGACGGTGACAGAAGAGAATCATGCACTAAAGGAAGCAAAAAGAAGCCAGTACACCACTGAATTTCTAACTGTCCATAGGATTAAAATCAAACTTAGAGAAGAGGCTGAGGACTTGTGGCAACTGGAGCCAGAAGAGAAACGGTTTATAAAAAGATGGTTTCGTAAATCGGAAGAAAATCACATGGAGAAAGACAGATTTATCCGCAATTTTGTTGATGCAAACCTTGAGAAATCCTTGGAAGCCGAAGTATATGAATAACCTTTCAGTTGTATAGTATCATCAGGAAAATAGAATTAGCGTTGTAAATCCACATTTTCCTGATGGGACTCCTTACTGAAATTATTTATTTGTAAATTCAAATGAAAGAACGATTCATATATAGGGTACTGCCAACAAAACGCCGAAAACATACGCTCAGCAAAATTTTACACAATGAAATGCGATATTTCCTACGTTAAGAGGTTTTCCATAAATGTACACTTTTACGGATAGTGAGGTGGATTTGATTTATTACCCATTTATAGCGTTCGTAGGCGTCTATTTAGCAGTTTGCTAACGTTCATTTATAAAGATGTTTGGTATAATTAAAGTTGATTAGTGGCAATGCAACAAACGGGCCACTATTGTTGAGTAAAGTAAACACATATTTATTTATAATGCAATCGAGATTGTGAAGGATTACACTTAAACTAACGGGCAGTTATGTTTAAGATACTTTAAAATTTGGTTAAAATCTCTGAAAGGATTGGTTTCTAACATTAGAAACCATTCTTTTATATTGTAATATTTATACGTAATAATCAAACAATCATTTGACTATTTGTTTATGGTGGGATATATTATAATCATCAAACAAACAGTCATTTGAATAAGGAGGGTAATTATGACAAAAGATATGTGTGAAGTTACCTGTATTCATGAAGATAAGGTAAACAGGGCTAAAAAAGACCTTGCTAAACAGAATCCTATGGATGTAGCGAAAGTTTTTAAGGCTCTATCAGATGATACAAGAGTTAAAATTGCTTATGTTTTGTCTTTAGAGGGAGAGTTATGTGTTTGTGATGTAGCGAATATCATTGAATCTTCAACGGCTACGGCATCCCATCATTTAAGGTTATTGAAAAATCTGGGCATAGCAACATACCGTAAAGAAGGAAAATTAGTCTATTATTCACTAGATGATGAGCATGTTAAACAGCTTGTAGAAAAAGCCTTCTTGCATCAAAGGGAGGTTGCTAGTATTGGATAGTGCAGCAAAAACATTAACAGAAGATAAACAGGTTTACCGTGTGGAGGGTTTCTCGTGTGCAAATTGTGCTGGGAAGTTTGAAAAAAATGTAAAAGAACTACCAGGGGTGCAAGATGCTAAAGTCAATTTCGGAGCTTCTAAAATTGATGTCTTTGGCAGTGCAACCGTTGAAGATATGGAAAAGGCTGGTGCTTTCGAGAATCTTAAAGTGGTACCAGAGAAGGCTAGAAGACGGGTCGAACCAGTAGTAACAGAAGATAAAAATGTTTACCGTGTTGAGGGATTTTCCTGCGCAAACTGTGCTGGGAAGTTTGAAAAAAATGTAAAGCAAATTGCTGGAGTTCAGGATGCAAAAGTGAACTTTGGAGCTTCCAAAATTGATGTATATGGAAATGCATCGGTTGAAGAGCTTGAAAAAGCAGGTGCTTTCGAGAATCTTAAAGTAATACCAGAAAAACTGGCGAATCCATCGATGCAAGCGGTCAAAGAAGACACTAAGGCTCCTAAAGAAGAGAAAATGCCGTTTTATAAAAAACACAGCACATTGCTGTTTGCCACATTACTGATTGCTTTTGGTTACCTTTCTCACTTTGTAAATGGAGAAGATAACATCGTAACTTCCATGTTATTTGTAGGTTCCATTGTAATTGGCGGATATTCACTATTTAAAGTGGGTTTTCAAAATTTGATACGCTTTGATTTCGACATGAAAACCCTGATGACCGTTGCCGTTATTGGAGCTGCCATCATTGGTGAATGGGCAGAGGCTTCCATTGTTGTCATTCTCTTTGCAATCAGTGAAGCACTTGAACGTTTCTCCATGGATAGGGCAAGACAGTCCATTCGTTCATTGATGGATATTGCCCCAAAAGAAGCGCTGGTTAGGCGGAATGGTCAGGAAATAATGATCCATGTGGACGATATCGCCGTGGGTGATATTATGATCGTCAAACCAGGGGAAAAAATTGCC